>JBDRQO010000035.1:0-47014 GCA_043826275.1 Pseudomonadota bacterium | reverse complement strand
TTTTATTAGAATATCTTTCATAGCGTTCTCCTCAAAGGGTTATTAATGGCCATAATTATTATAATGATTCAAATGAAATTATATGAAAGAAATATAGGAAGTCAAGTTTTATAGGCCCTGTAATTCTGTTTCAGACAGAATTAAAAAGGTTTTCCATGCTGATGATCAAAATAATTATGTATGCGAATGACATCCTTGAGCCAAATGCGTAATGCCATGGTGTTTAATGATGGTATAAGCCGTCGCTTTCTTTTAGAGCAAAAAGCGTTGACTTGTATTCATAGTTCTGACCAATCCAAGCACCAAAAGGTCAAAATCGGTAGTTAAGGATTATTATCCTATTCATGACCTAAAACCGGCCTTCAAATGTCAAAGATATCAATTGTAACCTTGAACATTCTGGGAAAAAATATTTTGGTTTTTCGAATAGAAAATTTCTTTAGTAAGGGTGCGGACTTTGTCTATGATTTTTCTCCCCAAGCGCCGGGTTTAAAGGCGAACACTATTGTTAATAGTGTCATAAATATTTGTAATCAATCGATATGATGCCTTCCTTTATCCGGCATTTGAAACCTTTTCCAATCTTTTAACCTTCCTCTTATACAATCCATTTGCCTTAAAAGGTTATCAGGCTTCCCTATGCTGTAATGAACCGGCTAACCACCTTGAAAAGGCTTCTTATGCGTCTCAACAGCGGGGTGGGTGTCAAGCACTGTCAATATTTTCGGCTGAAGAGATTACACTATAATCTTAAAAAAGGACCGGGGTCTTTTGGGGGGCGTTTCCCGGTCATGTTCTTTACCATCCCCACCTTTCCGGACTATCGGACCGAGTTTGAAATCGGTATGGAATTCATGCCCACAGCTCGGGCAACGCATGAGCATTCCACCAATATCTACAGGGATACGAAGCGCCTGATGACATTGCCTGCAATTTTTGAGGACGTAATTTTCCATAGGTATTGTATCGGCAGGGGGGTCGTAACTATTAAACAAAGAATCGCCACCATATAAAACTTGCATTAACTTTACCCCAAAACCCTCTTGTGTTTAGCGACATATCCCCCCTAAGCCTATCGCATACCTTTATTGGCAAGAATTTTATCGATCATGGCTTTATTCAATTTAATGTTGAAAAATGTTTTGTAAAAGTGCTGAATTTCCTTTCTTAAATCAATATCAAGAAAATACTTTGGGTACACTTTTTTGGCAGTCCATAAAATGGCCAAAGGTGTTTCAAGACCGCCGGGATGACCCCACCTGGAAATACCCACGGGAATGGCATAGACTTGCTTGTTTTGCACAGCCTTGATGGAGGCCCATTTTTTATCGGTAAGGATTTTTTTATCCACGCCATCTTCATTGACAATGATAACATCTGGATTCCAGATGATAATCTGTTCAATATCAGCGAAATGCTTGTTACCTTTGGTGTGCAGAAAATTACCCACCGACACATTGATAACACCGGTGACTTTTGTCCAGTCTGCTTCAATGGTGCCGGGTGCATCGGTCCTTGTTGCCTCGTTGATTGAATGATATAATCGCTGTCTTTTTTCATTTGGAATAGCAATGGTTATGGATGATACTTTTTTAATAATATTTTTGTAGTAGCGGGTATAGGCCAGGGCTTTATCATAGCGGCCGATGGCTTTGCCCATATTTTCAATAATGGCCATCTGCTGGGCCATGCTGCGATAGCCGGCAACGAAATAGGGCAATTTGAACCGTTCCAGCTTCTTAATTTCTGCCGTGATCGCTGCGGTTTCCGGTTTTAAAAAAATGATATCCGGTCGGGTTTTCAACAGCGCTTCAATATTGATGATTCCGCCTTTGGCCGGAACAGGCATTTTTTTAATCGATGGTACAATCTGGTTTAAAAGGAGATCTTTTTTCAGACCATTGACAATGGCCACCATATCCGGTCCCCGGTCCAGCATGGTGACCACATGGCCGCAAAAGGCATAGAGACATCCGATTCTTTCAGGCGTTTTTGCCAGCGTTATCACACGTCCTTTTGAGTCCATCACATGGACAGGCTCACTGCCAACAGCAGGAAGGGTTAAAAAAAGATAGAAAAAAAACACAAAGACTGACACAAAATTCTGTTGAAACCAGTTGGCTCTCATGGGATTTCCTTTTTGGTTTGAAGAGGGATGATCTGTTTGATGGTGCGGTTTTTTGCTAAAGGGTGTGAGATGACACAGGTTTTGACGCCATAATATGTTTCAATGTTTTTTTCGGTCAATGCAGTTGAAGGGCTGCCGGCTGGAATTACCTTTTTTGCCTTCATAAAGGCAACCTGGACATTAATCCCTTCATTTTCAAGATAAAATGCATGATTAGGAAAATGAGTGGCCATGATTAAGGTTCTTTTCTTTTTTTTAACCAGTTGGACAATGGTTTCCAGAACAGACAATTCATGCTTAAAATCCAGATGGGCCGTGGGCTCATCCATGACGATGACCGGGGTATCCTGAACCAGTGCCCGCATGATCATCACCAATTGAGTTTCTCCACCACTGAGCTGAGTATAATCTCTGTTTTTTAAATGGGTCAGGTCAAAGGATTCAAGTGTGTGTTCGGCCATTGCCCTGTCCTCCGGCCCGGGCGATTCAAAAAAAGAGGTATAGGCTGTTCGTCCCATGAGCAGCACATCCATCACTGAAAAAGAAAAGTGACGGTTATGCTTTTGGGGTACATATGCCATTTGTCTGGCGATCTGGTGAGGGGAAAGTTGGTTGATATTCTGGTTGTTGAGTAGAATTTGACCGGTATTCAGCCGAAGGATTCCTAAAACAGCATCCACCAAGGTGGTTTTCCCGCAACCGTTCGGCCCGAGGATGCAAAAGGTGCCGCCCTCGGGAATACTTATATTTACGTTCTCAAAAATGGCTGTATTTCCATAGCAAAAACCAGCGTCGATTATATTTAAAGCATCCACAGTTACCACTCCCGGCCCTTGGTTTTTTTCAACAGATAGATAAAAAACGGTCCGCCGATCAGTGATGTCAGTATGCCCAGGGGCATTTCACTGCTGGAAATGATTCGGCTGATATCATCCACAATGACAAGAAAACAGGCACCCATGCAAAAGGTTACTGGAATCAGGTCTTTATTGTTGTTGCCAATCACCATCCGGCTCATGTGGGGAACCACGAGCCCCACCCATCCAATCACACCACTGACGCAGACAGCACCAGCCGTAGCCAAGGTCGCACAGGCAATGATAAATATCCGGAAAACGTTAACATTCAATCCTAATGCCCGCGCTTCCTTATCACCCATGGCCATGACATTTAAACGCCAGCGAATCAGTATCAATCCTGCCGAGCCAAGAATCATGGGGATACCTGCGGTGATGATCTGGGAATATTCAGCCCGGGAAAGACTACCCATAAGCCAGAAAACAATGGCCGGCAGTTCGTCAAAAGGGTCAGCCACATATTTTAAAAAAGAGATTAATGCTGAAAATATTGATCCCACAATAACGCCGCCCAGCACCATGGTAATGGCCTGGGAGGAGGCAGAAAACCGTCCGATGACAAAGCATAGAAATACAGCTACAAGGCCGAATCCAAACGAAAACGGGTAAACATAAAAAAAATCATTAAACAAAATTAACGCCAGGGCAGCACCAAATCCTGCACCGGAACTGACGCCCAACATGCCGGAACTGACCAGAGGATTTCGAAAAAGTCCCTGGAACGCAGCGCCGCTGACAGCCAGGCTGCCGCCGACAAGAGCGGCCAAAAGGATTCTGGGCAGTCGGATATAGACAATAACAGCCAGATTGGTGGGATCTGTTTTCTCTCCGCTGACAAGTGAAACTAAGAGAGTGAGGACATCTGAAACAGCAATGGGATATCGCCCAAGAAAAATTGAAAATAAGATCAATACCAGAGGAGAGCCCAGTATAAATATATAAAAATGTCTTCTGAGCATCACAGGTAGCTATGGCCCGGATTAATAATGCTTGGCTTCTTCTTTGGTGAGGGTTCGAAAGGCAATATCTGAATCTTTGTTTTTATTTTCCATCACAATAATCACCTGTTTACCGCCAATCCGTACGGTTTTGGTTTTTTCTGATCCAATATGGACATGGGTGTCCCAGGGCAACACAATGCCGTCAACCGTGACCAGTTGATCAATAAAGTCATATTGGCACAGTCGGCCAACAAGGACCTTTTCGCCTGGAAGGCCCAGATGATACCAGCCTCTGTAACGACCGTCATTATCGGAAAGCCGCAGTCCAACGCCGGCCAAAGCACCCACCACGCCCTGACCGGTTCCACCGTGTTCGGACAGGTGGATACTTAAGTCTTTGGCAAGGTCATAGGCGGCTTTTTTAGAAGATACATGTTCTTTAGCGTTTTTACCAAATTCAATGATACGATCCTGATTCAGATCATCTGAGATTGGTACCACGCAAAGCCCTGGGTCAGAGCCCTTTTCAGACCTGAGTTCAAGAAAACCTGCCATAAATGCGATGATAGAATCAATATCAGAGGGATTGGCTACCAGTTCAAAACACATGGAAGAATTATGTGATGTGTATGGGATATCCTCATGAACAAAAAGCTGATGCCTGCTGATGTGAGATGTTGTCCCTTGTCCATTTTGAGTGATCAATCCACATAATTCTTCTACCAGCCAGCCTGTTCCCTTTGTGCCCGGCATGTCTGTATCATCAATGCAAATCAGATAATTCATTATCTTTGGCCCTTTTTTATGCGGTTGTGCTGTCTTGCTGGAATCATTGATTGGCAGATGCTTGGCTATAAGTTTGTCAATAATGATGCGCTTAAACTAAAATTGAGCCCGGGCACCGATATAGATGCTTCTCCCCGGCTGAGGGAATCCGTAAGATTCCTGGTAATTTTCATTAAAAAGGTTGTCCGCACCAATATAAAGTGCCAGATAGTCTTTATAGATTTTTTGTTCCAGCTTGATGTTAAAGATGGAATAATCAGACAGTTCTTTTTTTAAAGTGTTGGTGTCGTTATAAAAGTATTGCTTGCCGGTATAGGTAAAATCCGCACTGGCAGTTAACCCGAAATCCCAGGAGTAACTTGCATCAACCACTACTTTGTTTTCAGGGCGGTACTGTAGCTCATCTTTTAAAGTGCCGGCTGATTTGTCTTTTGTTTCAAGGTATGAATAACTGACGCCGACCTGACCTTTATTGAAAATGGATTTGGCTAGACGAACTTCAAAGCCTTTGAATTCATATTCTTCATTGTTTGCGTAAGTATCGGAGCTATCTTTTTCAATATAATTTTTTACATCATTTAAAAAAACATTCAGATCCAATACCATATCCCAGGGCAGTTCCTGAGCCAATCCTGCTTCATAATTTTTTGATTCTTCAGGTTTGAGTGAAGTGTTTCCGCCGTTATCTGAATCATACAATTGGCGGATGGATGGAAACCGGATTTTCTGTGCAAAAGATGCCCGGAATGTTGTTGTATCAGTGATGTCAAAACTGCTCCCAATCATATACTGGGATTTATTTTCATCACTGCCCACATCTTTTTTCTGCCAGTGGTGGCTGAATCCTGCCACAATATCCAGCTTTTCAACCAGGTTTATTCTGTATTCAGCAGCTGCGGAATACAAGGTGATATCATACTCGGAATGGGTAAGTGTCGGAGCAGCGTTATTGGCTGCAACAAAGGCCAGATCAGACGTATATTCATCTTTCTGACCGGAAAAAGACAGGATAAGATCCCCGGCAGATTCAAAGTCAAAACTTGGCTGCAGGGTTGTACCTGTAATTTGGGTCTGTGTTTTATCTCTGTAGGAATTTTTTCTGATCATGGCGTTGTAATTGCTGTAACCGGTACTGCCTATCTGGTCATACCGGGCATAGTCTTCATCATGGGTATTGATAAAAGCCCATCCTCTTATTGCGAAGATCTTGCCCGGGCTGTAATCAGCTGAAACCTGACTTGAAAAATTCTCATAGTCATCCACCCGATCAAATTTCGGACTTTTATAAAAAGGATCAGTGCTGTCGGAGATCGTGCTCGGTGGAATACCAAATTCGCCATTGCCATGTTCCAGGGTTAAACCCATGGAAAAATCATCATTGAGCTTGAAACCCAGGTTTCCAAAAAAATTAAGGCTCTTATCATCGCTGTTTTCTCTCAGGCCGCCATCTTCTTGTCCGGTAGGAGTAAAATCATCCGAGAGTGAAAATCCTTTGGCATGGTTTTGACTGACTCCGGCAAAAAAATCAAACTGGTCCTTGCCACCGGATATATTGGCTTTGCTGTAATGATTACCCCGCTCGTTAATATCTGCTGAGGCATCAATATTCAGACCCTGGGTTCCCTGTTTGGTGATAATATTGATCACACCGGCGAGTCCGCCCTGGCCGTAAAGAACAGAATTTGTTCCATAAGACAATTTAATCTTGGATATATTTTCTGTGGGGATTAAATGGGGATCAAATTGTTGATCCCAGGTGGAATTAACAGGGATGCCGTTGAGCAATAAAACAGTGTGCCGGCTTCTGAATCCGCGGATATTAACTCTTGGTATGCCTGCGGTGCCTTTGCTTACATCAACGCCGGGCAGAAGTTCAAGTGCTTTATCCAGAGTTTTGATGTTTTTTCTCTCAATTTCTTCTTTGTCAATTTCCAGCCTGGTATTGACCTTTGTGCCGATTTGATCGCCTGATACCACAACTTCGCCCAACGAATATACTTGGGTGGGCGAAGTTTTCTCTTCTTTGGCAAAAGCAAATGAAGTCGAAAATAATAATAACAAAACAATCAAAAAATGATAAACTCGTATCAGCTTCATATTCAAAAAATCTCCTAAAACAGGATATAGTCAAAAACCCGGATGCCTCGCCGACTTCAATCACGGAAGGTATGTTCTGTCAATAAAAATTTTTTAATTTAACCATGATTAACCATAAGTGACTAAAAATAACCAAATATATGTCTTTCATGGCAAGTTTTGTCGCCTGAGAGATATTGCAAATCTCGAGGCCGGGCAGAATGGAATCAATGCTATGGTAAGATTAATTGTTATTGTTGGTTCGTATTGGTAATAATGATACTAATTTAACAAGAATGCTTGACAAAATTGACTGAAAGCCATAGTCAAATCCCTGTATGTATTCATATAATTAAGATTTACTCAGTTTAGTGGAGTAGGACTTGCCGATGACATATATGACGTTCAAACAGACTATTGATACACCGGAGGACATATGGTTGAACTTTTATCAAAAGGCGGAATTCTGGTTATACCCATACTTTTTTGTTCCGTGCTTATGCTTGCAATTTTTTTTGAACGGAGTATCCAGTATGCAATCAACCGCAGCCGGGGGAAAAATATCGAATACCAGGTTGCCGGTTTAGTGGAAAAAGGAGATATTGAACAAGCCCTGGAGGTTTCCAGGCAAAGCCGATCTCCCATGGGCAGGGTGTTGGAAAAAGCCATTGAGGTCAAGGACATGAAAAATGACGTGCTTGAATCAGTCATTATCAATGCCACAAAAAATGAAGTCAGGGGCCTGTCATCATATCTTCAGACCCTGGCCACCATTGGTAATATCGCACCGCTGCTGGGACTGTTAGGCACGATTATCGGCATGATCAAGGCATTTATGATTATTCAGCAAATGGGGGGCAAGGTGAATGCCGCCGTACTGGCCGGCGGTATCTGGGAGGCCATGCTGACAACCGCTTTAGGACTTGCAGTCGCTCTACCCACCATGGTGGCGCATTCTTACCTGGTGGCCAAGGTGGACAAGTATGAGGCAAGGCTTCAAAATGGTTCCATCCTTTTTTTAAGTGCAATCGCAAAAAAGACGGTATGACATGCTGGTATTTAACCACAAAAAAAAACACTACTCAATCCAGGCACCGCTGACCTCATTGATCGATATTGTATTCTTACTACTGATTTACTTTCTTTTAACAACCAATTTTATTGTAGAAGACGGCATTAATGTCAAACTCCCTGATGCCAGAGCATCTGCCCCCCAGATAGAGCAGGAAATCACCATTTGTATAGATAAAACCGGGGCCACTTATATCATGGATAAAAAGGTTCCGATTGATGCGCTCTATGCACGGATCAAAGGGATGATCAATGGAGGAAAGGATCGCCTGGTTGTTGTAAAGGCAGACAAGACTATTGTTTTGAACAAAGCGGTCCGGGTCATGGATATCGCAAAGGCCGCTGGTGCCTCCCGGCTCTGCCTGGCAACACAAAAAGGGCTTTAAATGGTGTCAGCACTGGAAAAGAAAACGCCCAATTGCCTGCTGCCTGGATTTATCTGTGTTTCACTGCTGGTTCATTTGTTAATTATTTTTTATTTTAAAGACATTTATGAGAGCAACACAACTTCGTATATTGAATTGTCCATGCGCTCGTTTTCAAAACCTGTGGTTAGAATAATACCCCAGCCCCGGATTAGGCGCAAGCGTCTGGATATTCCTAAAATTCCGGCAATCAAACCTGAAATTTCCCCCCTTCCTGTGATTAAAATTGATGCGGTTCCACCGCAGCAGCAGATGGATCACACAGTTGAAAAAATCAGGATACCTGACCTTTTGGATACGATAAATACCAAAAATCCTGCAGTTGCTGGTGTCCCAGTTTCAAACAGTGTTTCCGACACAGAACATTTTCAAGAGCATATCCAGTTCACCAGCGCTAAGGATTATTTTGACATGTTGAAACAACGCATACACCGTGTAAAAAAATACCCAGAAGCTGCAAAGTTGCGGCAATCGGAGGGACGTGTTAAAGTGGAATTTATAGTGCAGACTGACGGCACTTTAGCCTCTGCCAGGGTTGTGAAAAGTTCCCACCACAAGGATCTGGATAACGCAGCCTTAGAGGCAATAGAAAAAGCATCACCATTTCCAAGCCCCCCCCCATTTATTTTTAAAAAACCAATAACGCTTCAGATTAAGATCTTGTTTGAACTGATTTGAAATCTTCAAGAAGTGGCTTTGATTTATCAAGCAAAATAAAAAATTATTCAAAAGCCGAAATATGCACTCAGCTTGACATTGGTACGAAAGGTTTCCATGACATTCTCGGCAGTCTTGCTTTGATATAACATTCAAAAAAAATCACAGCTTGAGATAACGCCATAAAAATTTTTAACAATGGTGAACACCATTTTTCTGCATGCCTTATGTTTTCATGAGTATTGGCGTTTCATTCAGGGATTTTCGCAAGCTGTTATACCCCCTGACCCTTAAGGATACAGTTTGAATGGTTGAATCTTTGCAAAGTTATGAATAGTTGCAAGTAGTCATAACTTTTAGGTTTGAATAATTTTAAATGAATGTTGACTAACAGGGAAAGTCTGGGGTATTTCGGGGGGCTTTAAAAAACCAAGATTTTAGTCAATAGTCCAGTCTCCTTCAATCTTTTCAGACTGAGCTGTCTGATATTTTAGAAACGGTCCTTATATTTGAAATAATATTTTTAGCTAATTAGAAACACGTTTCCGAATAGTTATCTATCTATTTACAAAGTTATTATATATTGTTACTGACTCTTCTATGATCATTCGCATAAGGATAGCCTGAGAAAAGATTTAAAGGCCAATTGCGTCAATTTACCGGAAGATTTAAAAGAACAGGCCAGTCAAATTACAGCATCCTTGAAAAAAGTGGCCGGCAGCCTGAATATCAAAAATGCTGGAGAGAAAGAATCGGTTAATCTAAACAAGGCCGTTTATCTGGGTGAGGAATTTAAAGCGCTCTGGAATCGGATCAAATACAAAACCACTTTCCGGGTGGATTTCAAAGTGGATGAATTGATTCAAAAATGTGCCAACTATATTAAACATCATCTGATCGTTGGGAAAACTAAATTTATCTATTCAAAGGACAAGGTCAAAATATTAAAAGGTGGCATTGAAGGTGATGAGATCCAAGAGAGCATCCATGTGTATGATGCCAAAGACTTTAAATTGCCAGATGTTATCAGTTTCCTTCAAAATGAAACCAATTTAACACGGAAAACATTGGTTGAGATTTTAACCACCTGTGGTCGCCTGAATGATTTTAAAAATAATCCTCAAAAATTTATTGATGAAGTCAGTAGCATCATCAAAAATCAAATGCGGCATGTAATCGTGGATGGAATCAAGTATGAGAAAATTGGCACTGAACATTATTATGCCCAGGAATTATTTGAGAACCAGGAGCTAAATGGGTATCTCAACAAGAATATGCAGGAGAGTAAAAAATCGGTATATGAGTATGTTGTATATGACTCAGATGTGGAAGCCGACTTTGCCAAATCCATGGAGCAAAGCGAAGATATTAAGGTGTATGCCAAGTTGCCAGACTGGTTTAAAATAGACACCCCCCTCGGCAGTTATAACCCGGACTGGGCTATACTGGTAGACCGGGATAATCAAGAAAAACTATACTTTGTGGTTGAAACCAAGGGCAACATGCTCTTTGATATGCGTCGCCCTGCTGAACAGGCCAAAATAGATTGTGGGTATAAACATTTTAACGCCTTGGATGAAAAAGTTGAGTTTGCGGATGCCGATACGTTTGAAACATTTATGAATAGGGTTGTTTGATAAGGATGGGAAGACATTATGCCGGTATTTCATGAAAAGCAGAAACATATTGTTATTCAAATTGAGACAGATGATGATTGGGGAAAATTTCATACTATCTGTGAGGGGTTTATAACTCATCGTGATTTTAACTTAATTCGTGACTATCTCAAAGGATCAGTAAAAACCATTGTGCTTGAAAAAGACTATGTCGATGCCGACTATCGGGATACTTTTTATAATTTTTTTTCTCGTAAATTTGCTCAATATCCAAGTAAGACTATTCGAGTTAACCTTTTTACATGTAAGATTTCACCGCAAATGCTGTTTAAGCTTGACCGCTTTCAAGATGCCTATATTGGATTTATTGTTTTAAGACCCAATAGAATCACTTCAATAGGTCGAACGATTTTAGATCCTGAAAAATTATCATTTATTGCTGGACATATATGTGTTTCAAAATATCCCGTTCATATACTTGGGGCGGAATTAACCGCGATAGGATTCCCTTATATGAGTCAGGATACAGATGTGACGATCTGTGCCCATGCTGCCTGTTGGATGATTTTTAGATATTTCAGTCAGCGCTATACCCGCTATTCTGAGAAATGGCCTTATGAAGTAACCCAGCTGACTAAGGATGTATCTACAGGCAGATTGGTGCCATCGAAAGGATTGACAGCATACCAGGTAACTGAAATGTTCAGCAATTTTGGTTTCTCACCTGAAATTTATACTCGGAGTCAGTATCCAGATTTATTTGATAAATTACTTTATATTTACGTGGAGTCCGGCTTGCCTGTGGTAGCAGCGTTGTCTGGTTATAGCCATGCTATCACTATAATTGGTCATACATCGGACTTTGAAATACCTACTCCTATGACACCAAATTCAAGTGATACATACCTTACGGGGTTGATTGCTAATGATGATAATTTTATGCCTTATCACGGTATACGTAAGGACAATGCGATTCCTGCCGGGTATTGGTCCCGATTTAAAATAAGTGATATTGATACTTTTATTGTACCGCTGTACGAAAAGATCCATCTTTCAGCGGAACATGTTGTGACTCTTTCAAATGCAATTTTAACAAATAATAAGCTCGGAATTGATTCCCAATCAAGCCTTATCAAATATGGTGAAACCATTACCAGAATATTTTTAACTTCATCAAAGTCTTTTAAAAAAACGAGAAAAAATAATGCCCTACCGTTCGGCATATCGGACGTATATTGTGAAATGGCAATGCCAAAATTTGTCTGGGTTTGTGAAATTTCAACACCGGATTTATATAAAAAAGGGCAGATTGTAGGCGAACTTCTTTTTGATGCAACAGCTAACCACCATGATCGATTTGCCTTTTTATCCATCCATTATCCGGATTTTTTGTTGTTAAATGATAGAGATAGCTTGACAGACGATCCGAGACGATTTAGTATCCACCGAGTTGACACAACAGATATCCTACCGTATCTTTGTTATATAAATAATCTTTGTGAGGTATAAGATGAACTCATTAAAAAAACTTAAAATGAAAAAAGTTAAAGATTTTTTTTCAGAGAAAGAAGATGTTAAAAAGGTTCGTTCCTCCCTCGAGAAAAAAACAGATCAAGCTTTTGTTGAGTTTGCAAGATCAAAACAAAAAGTGCAAGAGCTGGCCCATTTGAAATATCTTGATTGATCATTAAAAATTATTATTCTTTTGTTCATAACAGCCTGCTATTTTAATTAAAATAGCAGGCTGTTTATTAATTCAGCCAAAATTCATTTTTTTATACAATTCTTTTTTAGCAACTCAGCAATAAATTGTTGTATTCATAAAACAAAAAATAAAAGTTGACAAAAGTTAACAACATATATAGATTTTAGGTATGAATAAACAATTGAACATAGATTTGGTCCGGGATGTGATGGCTGATAAAGGTCTTAATCAGGCAAAACTTTCTGAAGCATTGAAGGTGTCGCGTACAATTGTCACCAACTGGTTCAATGGTGATAAATTCCCAAGGCCGGACAAGTTGTTGAGACTGGGAATCGCGCTTGGCCTGCCTTTAAGCCAACTGGTCATCGAGCTTCCAAATCCGTTGGCACCGGTTGTCTCTTTTAGAAAAAAAATGAATCGCAAGACAAAAACTCAGCATTTTGACAGGGCAAGCGACATGGGGCGCCTTTTGGAATTGCTGGTGGATTTTTATCCATTTGATAACTTGGTACAACCACCAACGTTAAAACAACCGTCTTTAGAATATCATTATCTCCAGAAAGTATCCTCACAAATACGGCAAGAGTTGAATATAGGTCCTGGTGACCCTGTTAAGCCGAGACAACTCATCCAAAAGTTTGTGGATTTAGAAGTTGTAATTATCCCTGTGCTTTGGGGCAGCAAGCAGAACCATGAAAATGCTTTGAGAATTTATCTGCCTTCATCAAAGACCACATGGATTTATTTGAACCTGGATAGTAATGCCCATGATTTTTTGTTTTGGATGGTCCATGAATTGGGACACGTTATATCTCCGTCTCTTCAGGAGAACACAGACAATAGCGAAGACTTTGCCGATGAATTTGCACAGGCCTTTCTCTTTCCAAAAGAATGTGCTCAAATTGCATATTCTGAAGTTTTAACTCAAAAGACAAAGGCAAAACAGGTTTCTAAGATTTTACAGTTTGCAGGAAAACACCTGATTTCTCCGATCACTGTTTATCGATCAATTAATAATTATGCAAAACATTTTAATAAAGATGAAATACAGATAGATGGGAGCCTTTATCCTGCAACTACAAAATTTAATAAAAAACATCCTAAAATCAGCGAAGACCTGAATAAAAACAAAGAATATACAGCCGCAGACTACATAGAAATATCTGAAAAAACCTTCAAGACCCCATTTTTCAAAATTTTAAAAAAATATTTGTCTGAAAATGATAAATCCGCAGGTTTCATCCAAACAATTTTAGCGACTACTCTTTTAGATGCAAAGGAAATCCATGCGGAGCTGATCAAATAGATGACACAGAAAAAACTGCTTCTTGATACAAACGCCTACCTGAGATTAGCCTTTACAAACCATCCCTTGCTTTTTGTTCCTTTTGGTAAAGAAAACTATACGTTGTATGTGATTGAAGGTTTCCAAAAAGAGTTTGATAGGAAACAAAGGCTCAAGCAAAGTTTCCCCTGGGTGAATAAAAAAGAGTTTAAAAAAAATCGGTCGAAATATTTGACCTTATCGTCTCAGGATAAAAAAGATATCGCCGTGGCTGAAACATTTATATGGGATCATAATATAAGCTTGGGTTTGGGAGCCTCTGACGTCGATGTGCGGGCATTATCTTTTGGATATGTCCTTAATATCCCGGTTATTACAGATGATAAAGATATGATTGATTTGGCAGATTCCTTAGAGATCAAAGCCATGAGAATATTAACTCTTTTATCCATCATGTTAAGTGCTAATCATATAGACCTTGATAAAATTAAAGAGATAGTAGGATATTTAAATTACACGAATGATCTTCCATATAAGAATTTTATCAAGGATATTAACAAAGAGTTTGGGATACAATTGACGTAATATTAGAGCTGGCCTTTAACAGCCTTTGTCATTGATACTTAGTTTTATTAGCTTGTGGATTATGTCTATGATTTTTCTCCCTCAATGCTAAATCTAAAGGTCAACACTATTATTAAAGTCCGGGGATTATTAAACTGTAGCCAAAGCATTTTGCGGTTGGCGAGAATTTCATCCATCCATAGCAATCATGACTAATTATCCCGGTTCGGATTATTCAGAGGAAGAAATCCTTTCAGATACAAAAAATATCTTTGATTGATTTTCGATAAAAACCGGGTTGTGTGTTGAAAACCAACCCGGCCCTGTTTTTAAGCTATCCATGCAACTGATCAATCCATCTTATTGCCTCTGTATCACTGATTTTTCCAAGATATCTTTGGGTTGTGGATAAATTTGAATGACGTAGCAGAATTTTGCTTACAATTTCAAGTGGTGTTCCTGATCTGGATGCATAAGTGGCAGCATGTCTTCGGAGGTCATGTGGCCGGATTTGAATATCCACCATTTCTCCAGACTTTATCACTACTAACCTTGCCCCGGCATAGGTTATTGGAAAAATCCGGTCCTCCGATTTAATTTCAGCATCTCGAATATATTTTTTCATACGGTCTATTACCTTCTGGGGTAAAAAGGCGACTTCAGCAACCCTTCCGCTTTTCGGTGATTGGATAATCACTTTTCGATCTTCAATATCAATTGGGGTCAAATTCAAAACTTCACCGATCCTCATACAACCACGGGCCATAAGTTCAAGCATAATACGATTCCTTTGATTCTGTGTTCGAAAAATAATTTCATCAACCAAGTCTTTTTCAATAATTTTGAACTGGGTATTTTTCTCAGCTCTGAAAAGCCTTCGAAGTGATTTATTATCACAAGGATTTGGAAAAGCTGGATCGATAGAATTTTTTATGTAGTTGAAAAAGGCTGTGAGAAGTGTGAATCTTAATTTTTTGGTGTTTTGTTTCGAACTTCCTGAGACCTTGGTCATAAATTCCAGAATGTCGTCAGAACTTATATCTGAAAGTTCAATATTTCCGAAATGGGCCTGAAATCTGGTCAGGATAAATTCATAATTCCGGATCGTATTTTTTTTTAACGTTTAATTTTTGATAATTGAAGAAGTGATTTAATGCTTTTGAAATTTTCATGATGCCCCCTTTATTGATGTTTTTTTGATTGTGGCAACTCAATGCCACACATTATGGTAAAGGATATCAAAAATATACAGAAACGACAATTTTTGGGGAAAATCTTTTGAACAATGCAAGTAGCTATAACTATTTGGGTTTGAAGAAATCCACACGATTCTATAATTGATCTAACCTTTACGCTATCTTATCCGGGGCATCGAATTCTAATTATGAGTTTTTCAATTACTATTTGAACTAATATTATCAATATAGTTTTCAAAGTGCAGACACATTTCAGTTAACGTTAAGCTTGAAATATTTGAACACAAATCATCAATTTTTATAGAATATTGATTACCATGTCTTGGATTATATAACTCAATGTTCAACAAAGTTCTCGGCTCTTTTGATAAGTGATTGAGTATTACATACGTCAAGACTTGTTTAATATCACCCGATGAAACCTTCCGGTCAGCAGCTTTTATTTCTACGAGCGTTTCGGGGACGATAATATCGCCCTCTGATTCAAGAATTAGTGAATATCCAGGGAATACGGGATTGAAGTCACCGGCATACGGATATGCTTTATGCAAGTTCTTGACTTGATTTGTAATTACTGTCTTGTCAAAATCATTAAATGAATATGATTCCATAGTCTCTTTAGAAAGATGTTTTAAAACTGATAAGGATTTCGATAACGAACTTTCAAAATTGTCGGGATTAGAGTCTTTGTTTTTTTCATTCATAAATTGAATAAAAGATGTCAGATTGTTTATTGCTCTATGTTCAGGTTTATCCAAACTATCTATAGGATGACCAATTCTTGTAAGTTCGATATTATTAATATTTACGACATAGCTATTTAGCCAAGGCGCAACTTCCTGCCAAAAAGATGAATATCCTCGAGAAAAAGTTGTTGCAGAAATCATAGTGGCAACTTCCAATTAGTCGTGAGTGGTTGCTTTTCTGAAACCCAATCTATGGCTAATAATTCCAAATCAGTTAATTGTCTTTTTACACTACTACGCCAATGCTTGCCCTCATCCCCTAAAAAATATGATGCCGCAATGAAAGCCCGCCTTTCAGGCCTTCCTAATGTCGCAAATGACGTTTTCTGATCAGATAACCAGTAGTAAATCTTTTTATTGATCATTGCATATATGCAATTAGTACGGACTAATGATGAACTTCGACTTGAGTGCAATAAAACAATTGCTTGTGTTGCCTCATCAAGATCCGATAGGCTTAAAACTCTTGCAGCAAATGCTGCATTGTTTTCTGATTGCAACAAATAAGAGTTTGAATCAATTAGAGAACAGATTGACCTAACGAACTGATTTTGGAACTCTATAGGAGCATTTTTTAAGCATTTTTGGACCATTATGAAAACGGATGGAATAATTGGATAAAAAGCTTCAATATTTACTGATATCGCCTGAAATGCTAATCCTAATTTCTCTCCTTCTAAATGACTTATTGCATTTAAAAGTTGTTTACCCATGGCCTGCTGAATCTTACTTTTACGAAGTTCATCCTTCAATAATTTTAAAACATTAAATTTCGAAAGGTTTTCCTTTAAATCTTCATATTGCTCATCTGCATTCATTGAGTAAGGATCAAAATGAATATGCAAACGCATAAAAGAGCTTCGTTCTATACTTTCTGGTTCATCGTCACCCTGTAAAATATTTTTAACTTGCCCAATATACTCAGAGCAACTAAGTATCTGCGTTTTTGTTTTCTGAATTGATAATCCTTCATTTTTTAACAAATAATCTGCAACTGAATTTAAATATGAGAATGCTTCCTCCTTTGATGGAGCAAACATTACAAAATCATCTACAAATCGACAAAAGGCAATGCGCTTATTAATTATAAAATTGTCTGTTGATGTAAGAAGCAATTCTGCGAGGATTCTTGACGCATTACCACCTATGGGCAAGCCATATGAAGCATTTAAAGACAATGATTTCAAAATAGTCATTATTCTTTTTACAGCTATTGTATTTGAAGTGATCCGATTTAATATATTTTCAAGCCGATGATGATACACTCTATTATAGAAATCACCGATATCAAATTTTACAACGAATTTAAACTCTTCCAATTCAGCAAATTCCATAGTTTTATCCATAAAAGTACGCCAATTATATTTTGGATCAAAAAATTTGGGATAATCACTATCAATATTTACTCTGTAAGAATGGACAACATCTTTTGCTATAGATATTCTTGAAGTCTCAATATCTTCATGAATGCTTAGCACCAAGTATAAAAAATAAGCATTCCATATTGGATCAATTTGTGTTGCCCACCGATACCCCCCAATTCCAACGGGAATACAGGAAGAATGCTTCTCCACGGGATAATCTTCAATATATTTTTGGAACTCTTTATCAATTTTTTGAAGAAGTCGTTTAACATCTTTTTTTATATCATAAAATAATGAGTTCTCAATTGGGAAAGGGAATATATCAGTATCACCATATCGAGAAATATTATCAATTGCTTGATCAAACAAATCATTTGGCTTATCTTTCACACTTGTTTCAATCGTCATTTTTTCTCCCTGACCAAAATATCACTCTTAAAAAAGTTATCTTGCTTTAGTCTTACCCAATACTGTTATTTTTAGATTATTATTGAGATGCAAATTTGATTGATCCTAAATAAAATGTTTTAAATAGAAATTTCGATTATGGATTCCATTACATATAGAAGAGCTTTATTCAAGAAATATTATTAAACTAATCCTTTAAAATTATACTACCGTTTCAATATAATTTTAAAGGTTCAAGATTGTTAATACCTTCTTGCATTTTTCTTGGTTACAGGCAGTCAAGCATGATTATCCAATTCTTTACCTCGACCCGGCCTTCAAATGTCAAAGATATCAATTGTAACCTTGAGCGTTCCGGGAAAAAATATTTTTGTTTTTCGACTGGAAAATTTCTTTAGCAAGGGAGAGCACTATGTCTTATCTATTAGTCCAAAATACATTAGTTTTGTATCGAACAAGTCGGGCGAAAAAGGGACCTGGTAAAAAAAAGGGAGTATCGCATATCATACCCCCCTTTTTATTTAAACTGGTTTAAAAATCTATCTTCTAAACTACACCCTGATCCATCATGGCATCTGCCACTTTCACAAAGCCTGCGATATTAGCACCATTCACATAATTGCCTGGTGTGCCGTATTCTTCCGACGCTGACAGACAAGAGGCATGAATACTTTGCATAATGCCTTTGAGTTTGGCTTCCACCTCTTCTCTGGACCATTTAATCCGCATGGAGTTTTGGGACATTTCAAGCCCGGATACTGCCACACCACCTGCATTGGCAGCCTTGCCCGGTGCATACAAAATCTTTTTATCCAAAAACAAGTCCACGCCTTCAGGCATTGTGGGCATATTGGCACCTTCACAGACCAGAGAAATTTTATTGTTTAACAGGTTCTGGGCATCTTTGGCATTAATTTCATTCTGGGTGGCACTGGGAAATGCGCAATCGGCTTTATGGGTCCATAATGGATTATGGTCGGCACTATTATCCAGTTTTGTAAAAACTGCATGTTTGAACTTATCTGCATATTCTTTTATTCTGCCGCGTTTGGCATTTTTCAAAAACATGAGAAAATTTAATTTTTGTTCATCAATCCCCTGCTCATCATAAATATAACCGGATGAGTCAGAAAGCGTTACCACCTTTGCACCCAGGTGATTAAGTTTCTGGGCGGTATACTGGGCCACATTCCCGGAACCTGAAACCAGGCAGACCTTGCCTTTAAGGCTATCTTTTTTAGTTGCCAGCATTTCGTCGGCAAAAAAGACCGATCCGTAACCCGTGGCTTCCGGCCGGATCAAACTACCGCCCCAGTTCAACCCTTTACCGGTCAAGATCCCTGTAAATTCATTTCGCAATTTCTTATACATGCCGAACAGAAAACCGATTTCCCTTCCACCCACGCCGATATCGCCTGCCGGGACATCTGTATTGGAGCCCAGGTGGCGAAAGAGTTCAGACATAAAAGCCTGGCAAAACCGCATGACTTCATTATCTGATTTACCTTTAGGATCAAAATCAGACCCGCCTTTTCCACCGCCCATGGGAAGGGTGGTCAATGCATTTTTAAAGACTTGTTCAAAGGCTAAAAATTTTAAAATAGATAAGGTCACGGATGGATGAAAGCGAAGACCGCCTTTATATGGGCCGATGGCTGAATTCATTTCTATCCTGAAACCTCTGTTGATCTGAACTTTACCCTGGTCATCCACCCAGGGAACCCTGAACTGGATCAATCGTTCCGGTTCGACTATCCGTTCCATGATCCTGTTATGCCGATACTCCGGCCTCTTGTCCAGAACCGGCTTAACAGATTCCGACACTTCTGTGACTGCCTGGTGAAATTCTTTTTCAAAGGGATCCCTTGCCTTGACAATATCGAGTATTTCAACCATATGCTCTCTCCTGTTCAAATAGGGTTAAATGTTTAACCGTTATAATGGATTATCTGCACTTAAGATCAGCGTTTGATCATATCCGCGATCTGAAAGGCAACTTCAAGGCTCTGCTCGGCATTCAATCGTGGATCACAAGAGGTATGATACCGGCGGTGGAGTTCTCCATCAATAATATTTCTGGCTCCGCCAACACACTCGGTCACATTTTTACCGGTCATTTCAAGATGAACCCCCCCGGGAACAGTTCCTTCTGCCCAGTGGACTTCAAAAAACCGGGTAATTTCTTTTAGAATATCATTGAAATCGCGAGTCTTGTGCCCGGAGTCAGCAGTAAAGGTATTGGCATGCATGGGGTCACAGCTCCAGACAATATTAAATCCTTCTTTTTTGGTCTCACGTAACAACGGGGCCAGAACTTTTTCAATATTATCAATCCCCAAACGGGTAATCAGAGTCAGGCGACCCGCTTCATTTTCCGGGTTCAGTTTTTCAATCAATCGTTTAATATCTTCTATGTTACTGGTTGGACCGATTTTAACCCCGATGGGATTGAGTACGCCTCTTAAAAACTCGACATGAGCCCCATCCACCTGCCGGGTTCTTTCCCCGATCCATACCATATGGCCTGAACAATCATACCAGTCCCCTGTGGTGGAATCCACCCGTGTCAGCGCCTGCTCATACCCCAGTAGCAATGCTTCGTGGGAAGTGAAAAACTGGGTCTGATTCACCTGGGGAATATCTGTTGGGATACCAATGGTGTTCATAAATTTAATGGCCTGGTCAATTTGTTTTGCCAGACGATCATAGGAACGACCCATGGGAGATTGAACCACAAATTCCTGGTTCCAGGCCTGGACCCGGCTGAGTGCCGCATAACCACCCCGGGTAAATGCCCGCAGCAGATTCAAGGTAGAAGCGGCCATATAATAGCCTTTGAGCATATATTTAGGATTGGGTATACGACCCTCTTTTGTGGGTTCAACATTATTGACCATGTCCCCCCGATAAGAGGGAAGCTCAACCCCATCCACCATTTCCGTATCAGACGACCGGGGTTTGGCAAACTGACCGGCAATCCGACCCAGCTTGATCACTGGTTTGCCGCCGGCATAGGTCATAACAACCGCCATCTGTAACATTACTTTTAAAGTTTCGCGGATAGTGGGAGCGGTGACCTCTGAAAAATTTTCCGAGCAATCACCTCCCTGGAGAAGGAAGGCCTCGCCTTTTGATGCTTTAGCCAATAATGCCTTAAGATCCCGTATCTCACCGGCAAACACCAACGGCGGTACCAAAGAAAGATTTTCCAAAACCTTGTCCACTTCCTTCTGGTCAGGCCAATTGGGTTGTTGAAGGGCAGTATATCCTTTCCAGCTTGTTTTTGTCCATTCCATAGGTGTAGCCATAATATATTTTCTCTTATTATAATTAAAGGTTGATACTATTATTTAACAGCCCTGCCTTTTTAAGGCAAGATCATATTGAGCTGCAGCGCCATTAATCCTTTTGTATTTTCAGTGTTCTTCCCCTTATGGGTACTGATGTAAAATCCATTTTGTCCTGTTTTCTCTTTTCTGTTCTTTATTGATAACGATCACGCTTAAAGGGTATAGCCTCTCCACATTTTAGTGTCTTTTTGTGTCTCCAGAATCTCCAGAAGAGAGGGAATAAACGGCACTTGAACATAGGGTCGACCCTGATTTTTCTCACTGGCTAAAAGCATGGTGGTTGCGACTTGATAAATACGATGGCCAACAGGATGTTGAGGAACATTTCTGCCGTCCTGAACCGATTTTTCACACATGCCGGCATCCGGTGATGTAAACCACCGACAGGATAGCGGACGGTTTTCATAGATTGAACACAATTTTTTTTTATCCAGCAACGGACATGGGGCACGATTCAGTGGTGGTTGCCGGTCTGAAACATCCTGAACCAGTTTTTGTATGAGCACTTGCCGGTCTTCACTTGACCAAGTTTTTCGAATATGACGTGCCACACTCACAATCACCTGGGGCGGACATTCAATTGGGAATGAACAGCAATGACAGCATCCTTTGGTGCAGGCGATAATAGACGAATCCGGAAAATGCTGTCCAAATGCCCAAACTGCCTTTTCAATATTGTTAACACAGACACCCATAATCTCATATGCATCCGTTAAATCAGCAATGTCTGAAAATATTTGAGCGCCGAGATCAGTAAACAGCTGCTCGTATAGTTTGCTGATCTCCTTCATTTTCTTTGCAACATTTTTAACATTTGCTTCTGAAAAATGCGTCTGGGATTCGTCCATATTTATTTTGCCTTTATTTTTATGTTTTTTCAGATACCCCTACCATTGCAAAAAATTAAGGGCGCTGCAATATCCTTTGTATAAAAAAGGCCATTCGCATTAATGCAGGCAAAAATTTAGCATGACTCAATTAACGTTTTTTAGCCTGGACCAATAATTGATCTAAATGATTGGCAAATAGCTGCTTATCCTTTTGATTCAAAGGGGATGGTCCGCTGGTTTCAATCCCGCTTGCCCGAAGATTTTCCATAACATCCCTTGTATATAAACGAGATCTGATCGTATCTGTTGTATACAGTTCACCTCTTGGATTCAGTGCCTGCCCTCCTTTTTCCATGACCAGGGCAGCCAGCGGTATGTCTGAGGTGATAACCAGATCGCCTGGTTTTAAACACTTCACAATTTCATTATCAGCCACATCAAAACCGGCTCCTACCAGAAGGAACTTGATATAAGGAGATTTGGGTATCTGAAAAGATTGATTGGCAACAAGGGTCATCAAAGTACGAGTTCGTTGCGCCGCTCTGTACAGAAGTTGTTTAATCACCACAGGGCATGCGTCTGCATCCACCCATATATCCATTTCACAAGATTTATCTTCCATTATTTTTTTTCGCATTTCACTATTATGACTCTTTTGTGACCCTGCCCCTTAATTTCTTGGTCTGACTTCGCTGGGACTTATGATCCATCCGTTTTGCCTTTGCATTTATAGATGGCCGTGAAGGTTTTCTTTTTTTGGGTCTCTCCATTGCTTTTAAAATCATTATTTTCAAACGGCTGAGCGCATCTTCTTTGTTTTTCTCCTGACTACGAAAGGTTTGGGCCTTGATAACAATGATGCCTTCCTTTGAGATTCTATTGTCTCTTAATAACAATAGTCGTTCTTTAATCATTTCCGGCAGACTTGATTGTTGAATATCAAACCTCAAATGAATGGCTGTTGAAACCTTATTCACATTCTGTCCACCTGCACCCTGCGACCGGATGGCCTCAAACTGGATCTCTTTTTCAATAATTGTAATCTTGTCGGAAATTTTCAGCATTGTCTTCCCTGTTCTGTTTTTTGCTCCATGCACATTCTTTTTTATATCGCTGTATGGCGGGTATAGTCACGAATTAAATATTAATATCTGGAAAAAAATAAAGCCTGATACTTTAGAATATTGAACAGGCTTAAGGTCAGACACCTTTTTGTTTTAAACGGTTCTTTAAAATAAATCTTTGAGAAACTGCCCCAAAGGCTCATTGATCACCAGATCAGCCTGGTCATCCAAAGGCGTTGCAGAAAGCGTAATGATCACCAGCCTGGCTCCGGATTGCTTTGCCGTTACAGGAAACGTGGCTGCAGGATGGACAATCAGAGTTGAGCCGGCAGCAATCAACAGATCACAATTGCGCACTAATTTTTCTGCCCGCATAAGATCATTGGTGTTCAGGTTCTGACCAAAAGAAATGGTATTGGGCTTTAATAAACCATTGCAATGATCGCAGACCGGGCTTTCCCTGGTAAGCTCGAGCCTGTCCATAAACCCTTGAGCCGGCTGAACATCTCCGCACGAAAGACAGACAATCTCAAGGCTTGTGCCGTGAAGATTAACAATCACCTCTCCCGGCAGGCCACTTTTCTCATGCAATCCGTCAATATTCTGGGTGATCAGACCTTTGAGTTTCTCTTGATTAAACAGATGGGAGAAAAAATAATGGGCCGGTCCGGGTGTGGCCGGCTTCAAGGATTGCCACATGGCTTGTTTTCTTTGCCAATACAGCCGCCTTTTTTCTTTGCTGGCTATAAATTCATCCAGATAAACCGGTGTGAAATTTT
Source organism: Pseudomonadota bacterium (assembly GCA_043826275.1). Classification (GTDB taxonomy): domain Bacteria; phylum Desulfobacterota; class Desulfobacteria; order Desulfobacterales; family Desulfobacteraceae; genus Desulfobacula. Next base: position 23,166 of record JBDRQO010000035.1, on the reverse strand, counting down.
CCCAGATACCCCCCTGGCTCCGGTAATCCGCAATCCCGGATTCGGTACTCACGCCTGCCCCGGTAAATCCCACAATACGCTTGCTGTGTTCCAGCATTTCACAAAATCTGTCTCTTGGGGTCATGACCGCCTCCATACTTAATGCTTATTCCACTGCCTGACGGCAAAATGTCTCCCTGGTAAAAAACAAGAAGAGAACAGACAAACTGATCCATGCCATCATGGGTATAAAACCATAATGATACGCTTCCATGGAATACAGTCGGACCCCGTTTTCCAACCCGCCTGCCCAGTGATAATCCAAAAGCCTGCCAACAATGGGTTGAAGCAGGGTCGGTCCCATCATTATGCCCATATTGGTCAGACCACAAACTGTTCCGGACAGATGCCCGGGAACTGATTCACAAGCAAAGGAAAAACTGACGATCATGCTTCCTGAGAAAAAGCCGGTCGTCAAGAGAACTATCATCAATGGATAAAAGGTAAAATTTTCCCTGAACAATATCAATGACCACCCAACAGCAACGATTATGGTTCCCAAAATATACAGCGGCTTTCGTTTTCCCATCCGGCTGGACAGCCACCCGAAAAAAGGCCCGCCCACAGCCCAGCTGATCAGCAGGCTGGATGCAAGTGTGGCAGCATTGCCCGGGCTGAAATGGTGATGAGAGATCAGATAAGGCACTCCCCACAGGCCGGAAAAGGTAAGGATACATCCCACAACTCCTCCGGGGATAAAAAACAACAGCCAGGTATTGCGATATTTTAACACCTGAAAAAGGCCCTGCCTGATAATGCCCATTGAAAAAGGCGACAAAGCTATTTTTTCTGTAAAGCCCGGATATCCCTTATCTTGAGGCCAGTCTCGAACAAAAAACCAAATGAGCCCACCCAGAACAAGGGTCATCACCCCTGTGACGCAAAAAACCCATCGCCACTCAAAGATATCCATTAAATATCGCAAGGGGGGCCCGGCTGTTACAGCACCAATCAACCCGATCGACAGGGCATTCCCTGCCACAAAGGAATAAAAATGTTTTGGAAACCAGGTAGAAGACAGCTTGAGCAGGCCCACAAACGCCACAGCCACAGAGCCCCCAATAAGGAACCGGCCACATCCGGCGCCGATAAATCCTGGAGAAAGCGCAAAAAGCAAGGTTCCCAGACCTGCCAAACCACACCCGGCAGTCAAAAGCTTTCTTGGCCCCAGAGTATCTGCCAGAATTCCCGTTGGAATCTGCATGGCCACATATGAATAAAAATAAAGGCCTGATAATTGACCCAAACCAGACGCTGAAATATCAAATGCCTGCATCAATTCATAGGTCATGACACCGGGCGCCACCCGCTGAAAAAATCCCACCAGATAAAAAAGCGCGCCCAGGCCCCAGACAATCCAGGCCATTGTCATTGGCGGTCCCAGTTTTTCCTTTATTGTATTGATTATCGATCTTCTCCCTATTGTTAAGAATTGAAAGCAAGTAGAATACAGCTGCAAAACAGGAGGAACCTCACTGTAAAAAAAAAGCTCCCGATGTAACCACAACGGAAGCACTTTTAAATTTAACGTCGATGCTCTTTTTTTAATATCGCTTAATGTGAGTTTTCTCTAATTCAATTCAATACAATATCCTTAAGTCACTCCGACTATCAAATTTACTCAATCATACCTTGCAAAACATTGCAAGCGGTTTTTTCATTTTTATACACAATTTTCCCGGTTTGAAGAATCCATGGTATAAATGAGTGTTTTTTTTCAACCTCCTTTTTAATTTCCCGGCTCGTATAGACCAGCACATCAATATCAAGGGAGCGTTCTCTTGAATAGCTTTTCAGCCTGGCAATGATATCATTTTTTATTGAGCGGTTTTCCAAGACAATGAACAAATCCACATCACTGAAGGCATTGTAAGTCCCTCTGGACATGGATCCGAACAGAATTATCATTTCAGGCCGGGCTATTCCGGCAGCATACTTCACAATTTTGGCAAGGGTCTTTTCCATTATTTAAACACCCAGCTGAAACAAAATAAAAATGTCATCCACCTGATCTGCGGTAAGTGATTTAAAATCTGTGATACCAGTCACTTTTAATTTCATTTTCACCTCCCCTAAGGTCAGGGGCAAAGATCCAGGTGTAAAATCCTTATCCATATGATGAACATTATTATACGTTGAACTCTTATCAACCGGCAGTCCCTCCAGGTATCCCTGGCTTGTCACTTTAACATTGGCGGTAAAATTTTGAGCAATATCGCTTTCAACAAACACATTCATCTTTTTAATTTTAATAGTGTTCAGTTTGTTTCTGATAAAAAACGGATAATGCTCCTGCTTAAGCTGGATTACAAGCTCCTGGTCTGCTCCGCCTTCAGGATTTAAAAATGTATGCCATTGGGTTGCAAATTCATGCTTAAGGCTGAACAATCTGGCGGTCCCGGACGGAAGCTTGGTCTGCAGATATGTGTTGGCAGGAGTGGCAAGTGTACTCCCTCCTGCGCGGGAAGTATAGCTGACATGCAGGATCACATCTGATATCGAAGCAAAATCAAAATAATTGTTTTCAATGGGCATATCAATTTGCCAGTCACTGATTACTCCGGCGCCTTCAAACGGCAGATACCGTTCATCATTGAAATTCAATTCAAAGAGACCGCCGTCATTTTGTGCATGGCTGGTAGCAATGGAAGAGATTTCACCATACATGGTTTTAAAACGGGTATCATCCGGCTGTTTCTCATAGCTGCCTGCTGACAACGTGGCCACGGTCCGGGTTTCGTTACGCAATAGCGACAAGGTGCAGTTTACTCCGGCAAACGGTCCGGTGATACACGGGACACTGATGGATACGTTCTTTATCCGTCTCATATAATGGCCCGGATAATCCATGTCAAACAGCCATTCAGGCAGGGAAACACTGCACTTGCCGGTCTCCTTAAGCGTGATCAGGCTCAAGGGGGCAATCTGTGCCAAAGAAACATGCTTGGTAATTTCAAACTCCCGCCGGTTCTGGTTGATATATTCAGCTTCAAGCCGTCTTAGATCGCCCATCAGCCGTTCACCAGACAGGAGCCCTTTTTTCAGGCTGTCCCAGTACCCGAACTGGATGATATTTGAATTGGTAATCCCCAGTTCATTCTCAAAGCATTTCTCAGCTTTCTTGGCCATGTCAAATGCCAGCTGATATGCCTGGAAATATACTGTGGATATCTGAGTGATCATCCAGCTGTATAATTTTTTATTGGTAAATTTATTACGCATGTAATCATCCACGGTCTCGGCATTCTCAATCAGCATTTCCTGGTTTTCCAGCTCTTTTTCAGCAATGGTCTGCCGTATTTTTGCTGCATTGATCTGAAATTGGATTTGCTTTTTTTCAATGACTGCCAGATCTTTTTGATGTTCATTCTCTTTATCTCTTCTGGTATACGAGCCCTGGGTTTCAAGCATGGATCCGGCTGAGTGTGATATCGTGCTGAGTCCCTGAAACAATGCAGCCACTTTTGCAGCAGACTTGCCTGCCTGTTCCCCTCCGAATTCAACCAGAGCAGTGGGGGTTCCGCCAAATCCTTCTGCTCCTGCTTCAAATTCGGGTATCAGGTATAATCCGGCTGCAAGCGTATTTGCAATGGTCGCTATAATTTCAGATGCTATTCCCAGTCCATGGGCAATCGCGCCACTGATTTCCCATTCATTCATTCTTGGGATGCCATCGTAATACACCCTCTTCTCTTCAGCCAGATCAAAGGCTTTATTCAAACCGCCAATGACTTCCACTGCTTCATCAATTTGCTTTTTGCGGACTTCCTTTACAGCTTCCATTACCTTGATCTCATGCTCTGATCGGGTTAAAGAAAGCGCTTCAGCATCTTTGTTGGACAATGCATTGTGCAGTTTATCCCCAAGGGCCTTGACTTCATTGCAGAATTCAATGGCTTTTTGAAGTACAATCCTGAACCTGTAGTTCGGGGTCGGTGCGGTTAAATCGCTCAACACACTGCTTAAATCCATTCCTGATGCTGCTGCCTTTACCAGAAGCCCCGGGTCAATGGGGGGCTCAAACAAGGGCAGTTGCCGGACCTGACCCTGGATGTTCATGCAATGGCGGATTTTAAATAACCGGTCTTCTACCGTATCCCAGTATTGGGTGAGATACTCATTATTGGGTATGCAAAAATACATGATTTCCAGTTTGGGGACAGGCTCGCTGGAAGATGAACCGGGCGTGACCGTAACAGGTAAAAGTGTGTCCTCGATAATAACATCCACACGGACATTCCCGAACTGATCCAGCTCGGTTTCCAGTTCATTGAATGTCATCTCCTCATGATTGACATTGGGCACTTTCCGGGGCCGTTCCCCTAAAATTTCATACGCCAGCATATAGAGTAATGAGGCTTGGTTTATCGATTCGATGGTATCTCTTTTAAAGAGCATATCTCCCCATGAAATAAGGTTGTCCAGATATTTCATCACCACATTTTTCTGATATGCCACAGGGCGGTACTGTGCAATCACATGGGGTTTAAACGGATTATTCCGCCATAATGATAATTTATCCATATTCTCGTTAAGGTTGGTTAATATGGATTCAATTCTTTGTTTTCTGTAATCATCGGAATTATACTCAAAAAACGGTTTGGTCACCCAGTATCGCTGGGGTGTGGGATAATTTTCAATATTGGTCGGATCAAAAATATAGTGGAACCAGTTCATGGCATCTTCAAATTTCTGGTTCTGCATCAGCCGGCAGGCCACCATTAACGGGGCATGAAAGAAAAGCTCCCAGTTATAGATAGAATTGGCCCCGCTAAAGGAAAAATCAACGATATCCCTGTATTTTTGAGCATCATCTTCTTTACCGCCCACAATCACATCAGAAGTTGGAGAATACTCACTAAAATTAAAGGTGTTTTCAGGCTCAAAGTTCCAGGGCCTTCTTTGAATCGTCCGGTTCAGTACCCCGTCAATTCCGTCCCTGTTCAATTCCCGGAGAAACAATAATGTATATGGATGGTAAAACGGCATAAACCGGTACTTATAAGTACTGCTGATAAGATGGCCGTAACTGTCAAGACGGGATTCCCATTCAGGCTTAATAAAAAAGACACGGGAGCTGTCCTGGTAAAACATGGGATGGCCGGTTTTAATGGTGTTAAATTGCAGGTCCTGCTGATCAATCACCAGTTCAAACGGTGAGTTCGCCCCTTGCAGCAGGGTGGTCGTAGACACCCCTTCCAGCACCCTTAAATCTTTGTTGTTTGGTGCATCCTTCTGGTTATTGGTCAGATGGGTATTATGGAAATGCATGCCGGTTGGAAGCCTTAAACGGGGCCCGTATTCATGAGCCGGATCCAGCTCTTTTATGGCGGCTCCGTCTTCCCCGAAATTTTCATGGACATAATCATATGAATCATATGCTGACCAATAATCCCAGTTAAATATCCACCACCCGCCTGAATGATGTCCGCCCAATCCCTTTAGCTTGATATCTTTTACATCCCCGTTAAAAACAAACGAGGATGAATGCCAGGGCAGATAGGTTTCATGAAACCTGTTTTTGGTTAAATATACTGGATTGAATATTGCTTTTTTACTTGGGTCATAAAACCTGGTGTCATTAAATTCTTTTGAAGTGGACAGATAAATATCCATGTAAAGCTCATTGAATTTGGCCAGATAATAGGGTTTTAAATTATAAGAATGCTCAGGTCTTTCCCAGGGGTGAATCAATTTTTGTTTTGATACCTTTTTAGGTGTCCAACCACTGGCTTTTTTAATACTCCATCCCAATTGAATTTCAAAAAATTTCCTTGGCTCGGGTGCATCCTGGGGTCCCTCTGTCGGCTCTGTGGCCGGCACCTTTTTTGTCTTCATGGGTTTTTGCATAAACTGGAGCCAGAACAGGTGCAATTTGCGATTATACACCACAGGTACGACCTGGTCGCCTGTGATGTCCACATCAATTTTTTCCCAGGAATTCCATATATTATAATTCATATCATAGGTCCTGTAATAATACAGTACCGGGATTGACCGGGTTCTTCCGATGACATGGACGATATTGGTTTCATATCCGACAGCATGCGGGTTCAGGTTTTCCATCTCATGGTACAGGCCGCAGACTTCAAGATTGGATACTTCATCCACTTTATGGAGGAAATTTAAAAATGCGGTTTCAACATTCTCCTTTGTTGCTTCATCCTGCATCAACTCATTTTCCAATTCTTCAAAAAATGGGGATTTATTGTCCCGAAGTTCAGGTTCAAGCCAGTTTTCCGGATAAAAGAAAATTTTCCGGTTGGCCTCCCAAATCCTGTAATTCTTCATCCACTTCCACTGAGACCAGGCATTGGGAGAGGTTTTGTCTGCTTTCTGGTCCTGGGTGACCTCAACATACCGGTTTTCCAGGTTTAAAAAACAGCGCTGGACAAAAAGCTGAATGGAACTCAAGGCCTGTTTAATACGGGATGTGAGCTGGCAGGACGTCATCTCCACGTCAATTAAAAAATACTTGAACAGAGCATTGGAATCCTTCCAGTACAATGGATTTGGAATCGTTTTCCCGCTCACACTGATCGTCTTTGTTTCATTTCGCTGTGAATGCTCCAGAAGATATTCAACAAGGGCGGTTCGTTTCTTTTCCCGGATATCATTATGGATCGGTGTAATTTTTTCCAGCCAGTCTGACTGCTCATACTTGGATTTCACTGCCTGCCGGGTCTGTTTGGCAACAATCTCATTTGCTGTTAAATCATTTGTGATCTCGGCCCAGCTGAACATGGTCACGGCATCAACTCCGGTCAGTTTCATCTGGTCAAAGCATTTGACCAGCCGGGGAAAAAGACCGGCATCGGTATAGTCCGGGTTCCCGGCCGTATGCTGTAATTGAAACCCGGCATGGATTGACGATATCTGTGTTTTATCCCACTGGGTAAGATCGGCAATCTGGGTAAAAATCGCATCAATTGTGCTTGTGCTGTCCTTTGCCAGATCCAGAATACCTCTTAAGGAGGCATTCTCGGGTTCCGGAAACTTTGATTTAAACTCAAGGAACAGGCATAAATTGTACCATTGTTCATACCCGGTTAAACCGGAAAAATTAAGCGTATTCACAGACGCGTCATTTAAAATAAACCATTTTAAATCCTTTGTTTCCATTTGCATTTTTAAAACAAGGATCGACACTTTGTGCAAAAGGGCGTAAGCATCAAAATGATCTGAAAAATAGGTTGAATTTATCTCATAATAGGTTCCGTCTGATTGCCTGGCGATCAGGTTCTCATTTTCCAGTATCTTTATGATGGGAACAGGACCAGGGGATACAATGATATTTTCCAGGATGATGGTGGCCTGTTCATCCGTAAGCATGAAAGATGTTGCAATATGGGACTTAATCTGATTTGCATTCCGGGTTAACAGGTTGTTCAGATTTTTCTGAAGGATTTTTATCTGTTCAGACAGTATTGTTTTACCTGCACTTGTAATGGAGGTTGTATCATAATTGATAATAAAATTGGTTTCTTCAACAGAAAAAGAGGCCTCCTTAAAATCCTGAACTGCTGATTTTAAAATAGCATTCAAGGGGGTGAGTACGGCAATCAGCTGGGGATCGGTCATGGCTGCCAGGGCATCGGTATCAAACCCGGCAATATGGTTACGGTCGGCTTCGCTTAAATTTAACTGATCGACCTTGTCTTTGTTGGTTGCAAGGATTTTTCTCAGCAAAGCAATAAATTGCTTTATGGATTCATTTCTCAGGCCGACAGAAGACTCAGAATTGTTTTTCAGAATATAATCCAGCTCCAGCAGGGACATGCCTGAAGATTTGATCTGCTCCAGTTGCTTTATGATATCAAACGTGGTTTTAACAGAACTGAACGGATCTGATTCATTGATGATGTCAAGGAACAATAAACATTCCTTGATGCCCAGTTTTAAACTTCGGGCCAGATACCTGTATCGCATCAGTATTGAAAGGGATGCCACAGACAAATGATTATCGGTTTTGGCATTTAGCAGATCAAAGTCTTTTTGCGTTAATGCCAGGGCGGAAAGAATGGTCGGGACCGGCGTATATCCGTTATATGGCGCACCGCTGTTAATGCCGAAAACAACATTGGCATCCAGTGATATAGGCTGGCACGAGCTGTCAAGCGCCTTGAAATAATCGTCCACAGGGTTTGTGACAGCGATGTTCTGGAAAAATTTATTATATAAGGGTTCTATCATCACATCCGGCTGTTCAGGCGTGATCCTTACTTCTCTGTTGATTTCCTGAAAAAAAGCCAGCAGGGTTTCAAAAGAAAGGTTTAATTTCTCCTGCAACTGCCTGAAGCGTTTTAATTGAATCAGTGTGGTCCCGTTGATTTTCACATCCCCGATTTTCGGATTCCGGATCAGCAGGTCAAGCTCCCACATTTTCCAGCCGGTTTTCCGCCACAGGCGGAGGAAACGGTGCATCAGATCATATTTTTCAATGGTCAGATTATTGATTGACTGGACACCGGTATCGCAGGAATCAACTGGACGTTCAACTTGGCTGGCCAAACCGCCCGGCTCATTGACAAATTTAACCATTAACAACTCAAGCATTTCATTATAATCAAGCTTGGACCGCTTCATAAACAAAGAAACCGTCATCTTTGTCTTTGTGGTATCTGTTCCCCAATACTTGTTTTGATCCGTGGCGGTCTGTTTTTGGGTTATAATCAGATCTTTTTCCTTGGCAGACAGACCAAAATATTCCGCTGCAATGTTAACATCAGACGGTTTTTTATTATTGGGGTCTGATGTGTCCTGAAACGCCTCCATTAATTCAAAACGGGGAACCCTTAAATATTCCAGGTAGCTGCGGCTCTCCTCCTGCCATAGATTGAATGCGCCGTTCATGGGGTAATCGGAACCGGCAAGGGTTTGGTATGCCAGGGGCTGGATATATTGCGGAATGGCTCGCAGTTCTTCTGAGGACAAGGTTGTCTGGTACACAAAATTATTATTGCCTGCTAGATTGTTTTCAAGAATTTCGCACACAAGATCAATATAAGGCAGCGGAGTATCCGTGTTGGTGCAGTTCAGCTTGATATTTCCAATGTCCGGCCGTCTTTCAAATAAAATATCCTTTACTGTCTTGGTCGTGTCTTTTGCCGAATGCTCGTTTAAAAAACGGAGCATATCTGTCAGATATGCGGATGGGCTGTATAATGACTTGCAGTGTTTACAGTCGCAATAATCAAGTGAACCAAAAAGGACCTCAAGATCGGGAATATCTCCAACTGCCTGCTGAATCTCTTCGGTTGTATAGGTATGGGCATTAATGGCTGCAGGGATGTCTTTATTCAGTTCCTGTCTGAATTCTGTCAGGCGTCCAAGGATCTGTATATATTTCAATTTGGAAGTTTCATACAATTGATCACTTAAGTATTTGTCAATATGCCGTTTTTCCATCACGGCTGCCAATTGTTCCTTACCCAGAAAATAGATCTGCATGGAGCTGTGCAGTCCCTCATCGATCAGGGCTGCCCCTGCCGGGGGTGTATTTGTTAATTTATGCACCCGCTGAATTATCTTTAACTCCTCTTTCACCTCATCATCAATTTGAATGTCTGGATGATCCAGCAGGTATTTGTCAAGATTCTGCTGCCGGAAGGAAAACGTCTTATTATCATCAATAAAGGCTTGAATTTCATTGATATTGACAATTTTTTTGGAATCTCTTTTTACCTGGGCCACAAATGATACAGCAGGATACAGCAGTTCAGACCTGGTTTTCATGGCAGCGGCAAAATTATCTACCCTGGCTTCCTGGGTATCCCCGGGCATATTATCCGGAACCTGTTGACTGTTCTCGTTGATTAAATCCTTGAGCCCCTCCTGGTCAAGCTTTGCAATATCACTGGCAGCTTTAAATTTTTTTCCCTGTCCGGTCCCGATATTATCTTTCAAAAACTGAACCGTTGGAAGATGATTTTTAGAAATATTGCCGACTTCAACAGCCGTTGTAAAATCAGCGATGGCCTTGGCCCCGATCTGGGCCTCATATGTTTGAATCTCTTCCCAGAATGACGGGTTGACGCCCCTGTGTTTAATAAATATCGACGCCACTTGATTATACTGGGAAAAACTGACAGAGGATTTATCCAGCAGGTCTTTCAGGCTGCCGTTGCCGATCAGAATCGGCTTTGTCAATGCAAAATGAGTGCGCTGGTCGGTCAAGGACTGGATAATGCTGTTTTTATTGATTTTAACCGCCCGGGAAACAAGGTTTCGGGATACGGCATTGTCAATGGCGGTTTTCTGCGTGGAATCATCAAGAAACATAATCCCGGATGCAGCCCTTTCGACCAGATGATCAATGGTCTCCCATTCACTGGTCCCCCTAAGCAGATCACCGGGCAGGTCCGCAGGAAGGTTCTGCCGGATAAACAAATAAAAGACTTCGGCATTTAACCCTTTATCCCCATCCACGGATCTTGCCACCAGGCGCGATAATATATGACACATGATATCATCCGTACCAAGTCCTGTCTGGAGCGCTAACTGGCTTATTTGTTTGTCATTCCGGGTTTCTTTTAAGTCATCAATTTTTGTGTCGCCCAATGCTTTTTTTAAAAACCGGCCCGTGATTTCATAATCGGATTTACCAGCATATTTGCCATTGTATTCAATCTTGCCTTTTTCGTTCTGGCTTTCAACAAAGTTGACCCAGTGAATGGGGTTGGCATTATAGTGAATCTGCTGGGCAACATGTTTTTTCTGGTCTTCCTGGGTAAAAAGTCTGACAACCAGATGAAATTTTTCTTTGGTCTGGCCGGTGGCAGGATCTATTGGCGCATCATAGGGAATATCAAAAAAACCGTTTAAAAATATTTTCTTGGCCCCTAGCGGTTCAGCGCTCTCTTTTTCAGTCCCTTTTTCAAAGACTTTAATCACCATATTGGGTTTTCTCTGCCAGAGCAGATCCCTTACAGAGCCGCGAATCCTGTATCTGTGCGTAAGTTTTGAACCCGGATTGGCCGCAACAACCAGATCATTCACCATCTTTTTTGTAGCCATGTCAAAATGACCGGTCTGGGCCAGATCATTTTCTTTTTGAAATTGCTTGACCGCTTTTATGGTTGTTTTGCCAAAGGTCTGGGTATTGAACTCTTTTTGTGAAATCGTATACCCCATATAGGAGAGTGCTTTCTGCATTTTCGACACCTGGGGGGAAACCATGTTCAAGCGAAGGGTTTTGGTAATGGGCTCTATTTTATTTGCAGGAACAGGTTTTAATTTTTTTTGATATTTACCCTTGCTGGCTGCCACAGAGTTAATCTTGTCAATGGTTGCCTTATTGAGTTCTCCTGTGGCAGGAAGGCTGTATTTATCCTGAAATGCTTTTATCACTTTTTTCGTACTTGTTCCCAGTTCTTTTTCCTTGATCTCTTTGGGCGCAATTTTTAGTTTCAGGTTTGCGACTGCATTGACCTTTAATAATTTTTTTTGCAGAATACCTTTTTGATTTTTAGTCGAAAATGTCTTTACAACAGCCACGTCCTGTAATTTTTCAAATACCTTATCATTCAAACGGCCATCTGCCTTGAACCGGTATTTTTTTTGGAATTCCTTGATGGCTTTGCGCGTTTGCTCACCCATTACCGGCAGCTTTCTTTCCTCTTCAGGGATCTTAATACCCACCTTTTCAAGAACCATGCGCAGCTTTTTAATCCGCATCTTATTCTGAGTATGGTGGCTATCAAACAGTTCAGCATTCAAAGCCTCAATGGTTTTTAAATCCAGCTTTCCATTGGCGGGCAGCTTGTTTCTTTTTTGTATGTCCTTTATGGCCCCGACAGTGGTTTCACCCATTCGCCTGCAATTTATTTCATCATCCTCAACCTTTAAATTCAGTCTGGTCAAAGCCTTGTGAAGATCACCGATATTACGCGTTGATATTTTCCCCGCTGAAATATTTAGCCTTTCCATGAGCCTTCTCCTTTTGCACAATTATTTTTCACCCTGAACAATGAAATGTATTAAATAGTGTAAAAAACATATATTGAAGCCAAATCCGTATTGGATTCAAACTAATTTTCATGAATATAATCCGCAATCCAATCGGCTCCAAAATAGCCTGCTGTCCCTAATACGACTCCTCCAACCAAGCCTGTGACGATGAGTCCGGGGCCGGTTTCAACTCCGGCAACCGCACCGATTGCAAACCCGGCCTTAAACCCGAGCCATCCTCCGCCCCAGCCACCGACCTGACGGATGGTCTCTGCACCAATGGGTGCTGCAGATCCGGTTTCATAACTTTCAATGCCGGCATTGCCCATATCATAAACCGTAATCACAACGGCCACTGCTGTTGCGCCCCGTCCAAACCCTTTAAGATACCTCATACTCCTTGTTTCAATGGCCCCGGCAGGTATTCTGTTGCTGAACAACACTTCTCCTTCTCCTGCCTGTGCCCTTAACCACATCTGTGATCTTGGCCCGAAACGGGGCTGGTGTCCCAGTTGTTCCATTTGCTGTATTAATTCAGGATGCGAAACAAATTCAGCGCCGCCTGCAATTGCACGATCAATTGAAATCCAATATGGGGTTCCATGAAATCCGCTTGCCCCGCCCCTGCGCACACTTGCAGACAGCCAGCGGGATCCTCCCCTGCTTGAACCCAAATGCTCTCCCAGTGCATGCTCTGCGGCTGAAAAGAGCTGACTGCCGGGTGCTCTTGCTCTCATCCCCAGTATTGGAGGATTGGGATTGACACCAGGGTTGGTAAACCGTATGGCAGTATTTCGAAATGGTGCTGGTGAATACAGATGCGGATGCCGAAACGGCTGCTCATACCAGACCGATCCGAATCGTTCTTCTTCCTCTTCTTCTCCGCCCCTTTGTACAGGTACTATCATTATCATTACAGGAGGGGATGGTTCCGGCGATAAGGTTGGAACCGGAGAAGATGGAGGCGACGGTGCGGGCTCCGTGGATACCTGGGGAGCAGGACTCCCTGTTATCCCCAGAGGATCTCCTGCAGGGATATGTTCCGGGTCAAAGATACCGAAATACCATCGCCCTCTGCCTTGAAATTCCGGTGCTGGATTAGATTGCCCATCTCTTGTCCATTGATATCCCAGCCCGGCAACATGTTCCCTGTACGCTTCTGCAATCTGACTGGTTGTGGGGTTGTCCGGCAAATTAAGTTCGCTTGGCAGACCAAAAATACGGTCGTCGTTCATTCCGTTGGGATCATGAAACATGATTGGATTATTGCTGCAATATACAAACAGATTGGGACCGCTCACAAACCCGGCCGGATCACTGCTGGTCCATCTTCCCAGCCAGTCGGCATAATATCGTGCCCCAAAATAATACAAACCGGTTTCATCATCTTTTTCCTTACCGGAAAAGCGATACCGTTTCAGGCTCAAATCCACATCGCTTTTGCGGTTCCGGTAGGCACTGGTGCCAAAGGGATGGTATTCTTCGTAGGAAATGACCGTTCCGGTTTCATCGGTCTCCATGCAGGAAGACCCCAGATGGTTTGCATATTGATATCGTATCAAATTTGTATTTAACGGGTTGGCCGTATCTGTACTGTCTTCATCCAGCAGTTTTGTATCCACCTGGGCAATTCTGCCGGTGTTATCCGATACATGAAGGGTACTGCGCTCAAGTTTCTTGGTCAGTCCTGAAAATTCCCTGTAAATTTCCACTGCCCCAAGATAAATGCGCTCAGTCTTTATATTCCCCGGACGTTCTATCACTTTCCGGATTCTGCCACCGCCTCCGCCATATGTATAATATGCCGTACCGCCACCCCCCAGATCAACCTTTGCCAGCTGATCCATAAAGTTCCAGACCATCTCTGTGACATGGGGCATTTCAACCATATTGCCATGGAGATCATGTGTGTACACAGCTGAATACGGTCCTGTATCCAAATCTCCGGGAAGGCTCGTGCTTTTAAGGCGGTTGGTCAGATTCGATGGATCATCCTCGTATTCATACCGGTAATGCCGCCGCCAGTTTCCACCAGGCGCAATGTGCCGCATTAACTTGATGTTCCGGCAGTCATCATATTCAAACTGCTGGATATATTGCCGCACCGCACTTGAATCATTGGCATGGGGCATTTGATTTAAGAACGGCAGATCAGAATGATCGCGCTGGGAATTGGCACCTAAGCCGGCATGTTCCCGGCCGGTTGCTTTTATGAGTTGATAGGCGGCATTGTATTCAAATTTGCTTTCAGGCTTGACCACGGCATTATTAAAATAATGGGTCTGCTGCGCCTCATCTTTTATCTGAACGATATTTCCGGCCGGATCAAAGGTAAACTGCAGATTTTGCAGGCTCTGCGAATCCGGCACCCCCAATTGTCTGGTCACAAGATTCACCAGCCTGAATGTCTTGGGATCATAAAAATAACGGCTGATCAATCCATTGCCGTATTCGGCAAATTGCCGTTGTCCTTTTGCATCATAATCCTGGCCTTCAAGAAAAGTGGTAAAACCGCCCTGGCCCCGGATTTTAACCTGAAGTGAATCAAGGGCGCCCGCGATATTGTACGCGGGTTTAACAATCGACTGATCCGGCAGTGTCACTGTCTTGGGCCTATTCAGGGCATCAACCACAGATGAAGAGCTGAATGTTTCACTTTCCAGCAGGGGTGCTGCCGCAGCCTCAATAGCGGATATATCACTCAAGCCTTCCAGAGGCTTCCAGTCAACGGCTTTTTTATACGTTTTGACAAGCTTTCGATCCACTTTAACGGCATTGCCCTTAAAATCAACTTCCTTAATGGTTACGACACCGGCCTGGTCATAGAGTTGATAGGTTTTCCCTTTTAAATTTTTATTGGAAGCCTCAATGTCGGAAAACAGGTCTCCGTATATCACGTGGCCGAAAAGGATTTCCGTATCCCCTTGCCTGACGTAGGTGCTGACCGGGCGGTGAAGTTGATCATAGGTGGAACGGAACTCTCTGATATCATTGTCCCAGATTTTTACTGGACGTCCCATTGCATCGGAAAAAACCCATTGCTCCCCTTTTTCCGCATTCTTACTGTATAGTGCCATACCCAGCAGATTTGCGTGCGACTCAAAAATACTGCGGCCTGCCTGATCAAACATTCTGGCATACCTGCCGGCTGGATCTTTTTGTGTGTAGACCCGTGTGGTCTTTCCAGCGCCAAAATCCGTCACTGCCCAGAAGGCCTCTCCCAAAGCATTTGCATACTTTATTCCCGGAGTATTGTCGTGTCCGGCAGCAAGCCAGGCTGCTCTATGTTCAGGATCAAGCGGTTCAGTATCCGTATCCGGATCAGGGCTTCCCCGGTCCGCATACCACTGGCTGTCCTTAACCGTGTCGTTTACATCAAATAACCGTGAAGACCATGCATCAAATTCATTTTTTGAAAAGGTACCGTCTGGAAACCGCATCTCTATATTCCTGCCGACAGGGTCATAATACAGAATCGGGGTCACCCCGGATTCAACCAAAGCTTCTTCATCTTCGTATTCATGGGTGACGCTGAAATAGGGTTCATATTGTTTGACCGGGTTGCCCTTGTTATCCAGAACGGTTCTGCCGTTACCGACCCATCTCGGATCTGCGTCCACTAATTCAACCTGTCCGCTGACCTCATTCCATTGTTTGGCTTTTCCCGCCTCAGCCTGGGCCTTGGTCATGATCACATTCCCCCCGCCGTCGGAATAGAGATAACTTTCCTGCCATTGCGGAGTTGATCCGCCATGTTCTTTACGGATAAAGGTATGAACAACATTCGGCTTTTGGTTGTTCTGCCAGTTAAACAGATCGTATTCCATCCTGGCACTGGGATCGTCAAGAGTGTCCCCTTCGGATGCACCTTGTTTTCCCATCACGGCTGTTTTGACCACAAGCCCCAGTTCATCCGTCTCCACGGCTGAACGGTTCAAGTTCGGATCTGTCATCATGACAGGTGAAAGGGTTCGATAATCATTGATTGAAGATGCGGTATTTCCAATGGCATCTTCAGTACTCTCCGGCAGCAGTGTATAGGTGTCATATTTAACCCGGCTCTCATTGCCAAAAAGATCCCGTGCGCCGACAGGCGTATAAAAATTCTGTCCGGGATCTGCCTGATACAGGATTGTTCCCGAATGCACCCACCAGTTATCGTCACCCTCCAGATGTTCATACTTTGCATTGGCCAGCATGGCATTCGAGACTTTGGTGCCATAGCAATTGCTCACAAGATCTTTTGTTAATGCCAGTTGATACGACTTGTGAGCAATCCCCAGTTCAGATAATTTACCAAGGTCTTTTGATCCGCTCAGATCATCTTTATAAAAGTAAACCCGGTTGTGACTGATCAGCCGTTTCTCATACCCGGAAGTGAACTCATCTTCAAAAAATATCGGGTTTGCGCCGGCAATATTGTCGTCAATCTGTTTTTTGGGAATATAAAATCCAGCAGGCTGGGATATGCCTGAAACATCAAACGTTCGGGTCTCATATCCCACGCGCAGACGATAAATATTGTTTTCTATAATATCATTTGTAAAAAATGTTTCCGAGTAAACCACATGGAGTTTGTTTTGTTCATCCCAGACTTTATCGGGTATATCATTGGGTGTTGAAGGGCGTTTTATCCTGGGATAAATCACTGAGGCCGATCTGGTAACATTCCCCAGCTCATCGCTTTGAAGAATATAAGACTGCTGTATCCGCGGGTCACCAGGATTTCTGTCGTATCCATAGGAGACCGATTCTGCCGGTACTACCAGAAAGGAGGCCGGGTGATTATTTTTATCCGGCTGCACCATTGTAATATCCACGGTAGATTGGGAAACAGAATACGGATACATGGCTTTGTCTGTGTCATCTTCGGCATACACCTCTTCTCTAAGTACCATTCCCTTGAACGCCCGGTATGCATCCTGCAATTGCAATGCCGTCAAATCATTATCAAACTCAGGTTCAGGCAGATCATATTCCTGGAAAGATGCATTTTGAAAATACTCGGTTTCACATTGATGCAGAATTTTTTTATGCCTTAGATACGCGCCGGTATGGAACCATGAAATTGTTTTTACAGGCGGCTGATGGAGTTGTTCTTCCACCACATTGCGGGACGAATTCACCTTGAACCGGCTGAATGATTCCGTGTCCAGCTGCTCAACCCTTGCAAACCCCCGAAATTCGCGTTCATGATGGTCAAAGTACCCATGGCGGTATCGATAGGAATTGGTGAAAATAGTTTCCCGGATGGCATCGGTGATTGTTGTTTTTGAAATACAATGGACCGGGAATGGTAATTTCGTCACCCAGTTATTACCTTGTTTTTTATCTTCAAGATAAAAATGAGTGGAGGATTTATATTCAATGGAAACTGTTTTACCGCAATTGTTTTGGTATGAAACCAGCAGGTTGGGTTTGCGGCTTCCCATGATATCGATATATTGTATGGGCGTGCCATCATTTTGTGGAAGAGATGAAGAATATACAATGCATGCAGTTCCCGTTCCCAGAAAATCAATAACCATCACATCTGAGAGATGGTGAATATCAGGGAATGCCGGCAGTACTTTGGGCTGCCGGGTCCATGCATTTCCTGACAGGTTCATCCAGACCCTGAAATCATTTTTGCCCAGGTAAACCACATCCATGGTGCCTGACCCGTCAATATCGGCCAGCCGTAAATTTGAAGGATTAAATGTATCCGGGTGATCAAATGCCGGGGCATGGTCCATATTGACTTTGGCGCCGAAACGGCCATATCCCAGGTTCGGCCAGTAGCATATACCGCTGTTTGTTATCCTGACAATATCGGTTAACCCGTCCCCGCTCATATCTGCCAAAAAAATCCTTTGAGCTCTGTCTTCAAACAGTATGGCCGGCCCTTTTTCTTCATCAACATCCCTGGCAAGGGTTTTGGAAACCTTAAATCCTTTTTTCCCTTCACCTTCATACCATTCCAGGGCGGTTTCCCTGGTGATCAGAAGATCAGCCAGACCATCTCCGGTAAGATCCATGAAGCGCATATTCGGATCCGTAAGATTGATATTGGGAAAGGTTTCAAAATTTTTAAAGGGCATCCATTCTTCATCAGGAATCAGTTCAAAAAATCCTTTGGGCTCACTGCCATATTTAACCAGACACTTTATGCCATTCCCCTCAAGCTCCTGGATTGAGACACGGTTAGATGAAAGACCGCCGGTTGATGGTTTGGGTGCAACCTGCCTTGCATGGGAAAATTCACCATTGCCTAAATTTGATTTATAAAACCATGCGTCTGCCTGCTCGGTCAGAATCCCGGCAATGCCTTCACTGTAAAGATCAATCCACAAATATCGTTTATCTGCCAGACCGGATGGCGCATGAACTGAATTGTCCAGCGACAGATGATGAACATCTGTATTCCACTCGTGTGCCTGATATGTGATATCAAGATCAGGCAAGTGCTTTGTGCTGTAGTTGTTTGCAGCACTGTCCCACTTGTGCCCATTCTGCCTTGCTTTTATTAAAGTTGCGAATGCATTGTTCCGGTCATACAAAAGGTCCAGGGATTTGACCAGATAAGGGGAATGGGGCAGATCCGGGGTATCAAAACAATGAAATACCAGAACCCTGTTACAGATACGCCAGGTTCTTATTTCAAATCCGGAGCGAAATGATGAAAACGCATCCTCACGGTATATCCAGTTATTTTTTTCTTTGAAAATTTCTTTTGGGATCAAGACTGCACGATCATGTTCACCATAATCAAACACTATCTTAAACAGAAAATTGTCCTCCTGGGGGATATCGTCTCCCAGATAATACGGGGTTTTATTGCCGTATAAAATCATTTTAATATAGGTTTGCGCGCAATTGTTTATTTTATTTTTTTCACTTAAGGAAGACGGGATGTTTGAAAAATTTTCCGGCTTGTATTTATATATCGCAATATTTCCTTTATCATCATACGTCCGACAAAGAAGCCATCTGAAAACTCTGTCTTTCTGTTTTGGGTCACAGACTCTGCTCTCAGGTGTTACACCGTAATAAGAATGGATATTGTCCCTGGAGACGGTTCGCCAGTGAACATCACCATCCAGATTGTTTTTCCATTTTTCAATCCGCGCAAAAAGCCCTTCAATCCGGGGTCTGTATTGCATCACACTGTAATTAACTCCGTTTTCGCTTCTGGATATGGACGGTTTTCCCCAATTTGCCCCCTGCTTTTCTAAATAGGGGACCAGATCTTCAGCCCCAGATAAAATAAAGGTATCAGATTCATCGTCATACCGGGGCAGCCTTTTCTCAGTTTTCCTGGAAATTTCAGGAATTCCCACATTCCAGCCCAGGCCGAAAGCGCTGTTGCCTGCACCGGAATTATAACCCAGTCCCACAGACGGCGTAAATCCGTTCCGGGACGGACTCAAAGGGATGGGAATACCAAATGAAGCAGTCCCTGTGACAGAGTTGACCTGAAATTTTTCCTCGATTCCACGAATAGCCCCGCCGCCTTTTGGAAGACTGATTTGAAGCGTCTGGATTCTATTTGTCTCATCCGCACTATTGTTTTTAAAAGAGTCAGGAGTATTACCGAAATTTTCAGACAGCCCAGAGGCTTTATTTTGGCGTGTATTGTCCATATAATTCTCGCAAAAAAGGATACTGATAATAAACTGCCTTGTAAAAAGTACAAAACAACCAGCAAAACCGCTATTGTATTAACCTGGAAAAAAATGTGAGATCAGGATGGAATGAAAAGAGATCACCCGAATAAGAAATAGATTGCTCAGGTTAATAATGAACCTGTTTATTCAAATATTTAAGACAAAATTGATTGTCAAGTTAAATTTCAAGTATTGTCAGTTATAAAATTAACACCCGGAACAAGGGTCATCACCCCGGTGACGAAAAAAACCCATCGCCACTCAAAGACATCCATTAAATATCGTAAAGGAGGCCGGCTGTTACAGCACGAATCAACCCGATAAA
Source organism: Pseudomonadota bacterium (assembly GCA_043826275.1). Classification (GTDB taxonomy): domain Bacteria; phylum Desulfobacterota; class Desulfobacteria; order Desulfobacterales; family Desulfobacteraceae; genus Desulfobacula. Next base: position 3,207 of record JBDRQO010000035.1, on the reverse strand, counting down.
CAGGGCATTTCCACCCGCAAAGGAATAAAAATAAAGGCCTGACAAATGACCCGAACCAGACGTTGAAATATCAAATGCCTGCATCAATTCATCGCTAATCGTTTTTAATGACAGAGTATTTTGTTTGTAGAAATCCAAAACCGTATGCTGTCGTGTTTAAATAGGATAATTTAATATCATTTTTTTATCAAAGCAAAGAGGGGTATCCCACCCCCAAGAATGACAGGTACCCCCCCCTTAATTTATTTTGCCAAATGACATCCAAGAACGCCTTTCATTCCTTCTTCTTCACTGACCATTTTTATACTTGCTCCACCAACGAAAACTCCCATTCTTATGTATTGCCTTGCAAAATAGTTTTTTTCCTTCTCCGCTTGAAAAGTGATTGAGTTCTCGCTGAATTCAGATTCTGTTGATAACGTATGGGAACCTGGCAGTATTTCTCTGTAAAAGAATGTTTTATTTGCTGTTTCACCTATAACAGCTCCATCAAGATAAACCGTTTTTTTAAGTGCTTTACCAACAAAAGAATCACGATAAACATACAGTCCAGCTTTGTTTTCCGTTGGTTTAGAAAAAGTTTTGGCTGAGGTATCCATACCCACAGGTGCAAGGGGCACTGAAGCACATCCTGAAAATATGAATACGAAAATTAAAACAGCGGCAATAGATGTTCTTTTAATCATGAATACTCCTTATACGTGTTTTTGGTATGAATTATTTTATGAGCCTTAGCCTATATAAGAACCCTATAGCAAGGTTTCAAATGCATGTAAAGATCTTTTCAATAATTGACTTTAGTTAAAAAATATACAGAATCTTATTCGATCAGACCGAACACACCAATATTGACTCTGATGTGGATTGGGTTTTGCCTATCATTGATGAACCATAAAATTTGCCTTTTTACCTATATATTTTGATCTGATAGTAGTCATTTTTTATTCGAAATTAATAGTGACAAATACTTACATCAATGGAAAGCAGCCTCCATTAGAATTTCGGCAATGTATATTTTTGGTAATCTAAAGATTTTACAGCAGTTTAACAGGGAGAGTCCGGGGTATTCATTTGTCTGAAAAATGATCGGGTCGTGCAGAATAGTCCTCACCTTTATTTATCACGGTTGGATCTGCTGAAACTTCAGATATTTCATGAAGCGTGCAAATTGTATTATGAACAACTTTTAGCAGTTACCCGTTGGATAATTATTTTTAGTGAAATAAACTGGGATTTATTTGAGCATCTCTTGAATCGTTTTCTTTAACGGTGGAAGATGATTTCGACAAATATCATATATGATTTCATGATCAACTTTTTCATAATGATGGGAAACGATATCCCGCAATCTCATAATATTTTCCCAATTGATCTCGTTGTAATTATTTAAAAAAGAATGATCTGTTTTTTCAATTTTTTTGAGCAACTCACCGACAACCTGCAGTCGCATAGCAATGGAATCAAGGATAGTAACCCCGTTATCATCGAGCACAAAATCATCTGGTTTGCGGATATTTGCGAATCGGTTAAGGATCAATTCTATTGACTCGGAAATCAAAAACAGGTTTTCAGAAATAATTCTTTCAGGCATAAATGATTTCCTCTTCAATGCGTTTAAAAAACCTGCTTTCTTCCATATTGCGCTTTCTGACTATTTCAATTTTCCGGCCAAATTTTTTTTCCATATATAAATTTAGGCCGGCGACCCATTCAAACCGAGGTTCTGCAAATTCAACAAAAAAATCGATATCACTGTCAGGGGTTTGTTTGTCCTTGGCGTAAGAACCGAATAGACCAATATTAAGAACTCCAAAATTTTCTTTTAAAAAAGATCTTTCAGCTCTAATCAGATTAATAATTTCATTTTTTGAAATAGACCTGTTCATTTGAATCCTTCTTATAACAAATATATTTACACTATATTTGAGTGAGCCTGTACTGTCAAATTCAAACACTAATTTTGAATCGATATTTTTAAATGATTTACAGACCGGTTAAATAACAGGAAAATCTACAGGCTTTTCTCCTTCCTGATGTGAGGCTTGAAATATGGGAAGTCTACGCCTAAATATTTTTTCAAAATTTGATTTGGTATCACTGATAATTTGAAAATTTTTGAGAATTTCCGTAAGGATAATCATTGAGTAAAAACAAACTGAATATGCAATAAGTATAACTCAACTGGGTTTAAAAATTACTGACTAACTTTTGTTTTTCTAACAAACCTGAATATTTCAGGGCTGTTTCCATAATCGCATCGAAAAAAGCCCCTGCCGTTTTCTCACAATAGCTGCCAAGGGTTTTTAGTCGGTTACCGGCCAGAGTCATTATTCTGTAAAGTGATTCAACAAAGGAAATATCAGAGACCTCATCACAGCAAGCATAAAATAACTCACCAAAGGTTCTATTATCTGTCTTTATTCGATTTTGATAAGCCAGAAACATATATCGCATGAAAACAATACTGGTGTGGGCCACCAGGGCATCATAGTCACGGCATTGTATTTCCTTTGCCAGTTTCAGGTGTTGTTTGGCCATTTTGAAAAACACCTCTATATCCCAGCGTTTGCCGTAAATTCGAACGATGTCTTCATTTGACAGCTCAAGGTTCGTAGAGATCAATGCCAGCCAGTCTTTTTTGCGTCTATCCCTTACAAAAACAAGCTTGGCAGGCAAGCCTTCCTTTAATGTGATTGCGGCACTTGCCAGGATCTTTGCCCGGCCACGGCGTTTTTTGAGTTGTCGATAAATAGCTTTCAGATCCATCCGATGGCCCTTGTATTCATAATGAATTTTTGACGTTTTTTTCACCATGCCGATAACATCATTATATTTGCTTAACGCCGTAATTGTTGCGGGCATTGCAAACCAACTGTCCATCAGCAGGTATTTGGCTTGGACACCAGCTTTCAGTATCCGTTTGACCATGGCTTCCATATTTGCCGGGGCTTTGATTGTTGCTTCCTGTCGTCGTTGCCATGCACAGCACCTTTTATCCATTGGTTTTTGGTTGCCACAAAGCCGTTTCTTGGCATCTGCGGATGACAGCAATGAAAAATCCAATGGCTGCTAAGATTCAAATAGTGTAACGCCTAAGCCCATAATTGGTGTCAAAATAATGTAACGGGAATATACCCCGCCGCCGTACCCCGCCAATCGAACAAATAAACATTACCCCGCTTACCCCGCCGCCAACTGCAAGCCAAA
>JBDRQO010000034.1:0-43376 GCA_043826275.1 Pseudomonadota bacterium | reverse complement strand
CCTTTGTTGTTAACCATCCATCAAGTCGCTCCCCCTGCGGGAGCGTGGATTGAAACATTATCACGCCCCACCATCTGTCCATCCGTTTGAGTCGCTCCCCCTGCGGGAGCGTGGATTGAAACTCAAGGGCAGCAAATGAATAAGCCGGGAATATAAGTCGCTCCCCCTGCGGGAGCGTGGATTGAAACATCTGACCATGATTCTGTTGTTACCCACTGATTAGTCGCTCCCCCTGCGGGAGCGTGGATTGAAACTGGTTTTGTCTCTGTTACAGCGTCACCAGTTAAAGTCGCTCCCCCTGCGGGAGCGTGGATTGAAACCTCAAACTATTATCATGCTTGCTTGGCGGTAATGGTCGCTCCCCCTGCGGGAGCGTGGATTGAAACAAAAGGGATTAAATGATGGAATAAGCCATAGAGGTCGCTCCCCCTGCGGGAGCGTGGATTGAAACCTGTTATCTCTAATATCCATGCAATATAATCATGTCGCTCCCCCTGCGGGAGCGTGGATTGAAACCTAATTGGTTGGCTGATAAAGTTGCAAGCAGGTGTCGCTCCCCCTGCGGGAGCGTGGATTGAAACCAGGCGCCTGGCACTTCTTGCGGAAAAGGATCCCAGTCGCTCCCCCTGCGGGAGCGTGGATTGAAACAATTAAACAGAAATAACACCAAGTTTAATTGCCTGTCGCTCCCCCTGCGGGAGCGTGGATTGAAACATCAAAAGCAGATGGATTACATAGAGATAAATTTGTCGCTCCCCCTGCGGGAGCGTGGATTGAAACTTTTATGCTTTGTTTATATTCTTTGTCTAACCAAGTCGCTCCCCCTGCGGGAGCGTGGATTGAAACCAGCAAGAACACGGAATTGGTTCACAAGATTTGGTCGCTCCCCCTGCGGGAGCGTGGATTGAAACCCTTTATATAACCAGGTTCCATTTGATCTAACATGTCGCTCCCCCTGCGGGAGCGTGGATTGAAACTGGCGGCTGATAACAGCTATTGCCACAACCCCTGTCGCTCCCCCTGCGGGAGCGTGGATTGAAACGGTTTGCCGATCTCGAAGACTGCACGGCCGATATCGTCGCTCCCCCTGCGGGAGCGTGGATTGAAACCTGATAATTAATAAAAGTGGGGCTGATCCAAATATAATGGATCGATGAAAATCATTATCTTTATTGAAGATATTGAAATCGTTTCATCAAATACGTTTCATCAAATAACTTGACTAAAAGCATCTTCCTCTCTTATGATTCTTCAGAGGTTTTCCGGAGAAATTTATGCAAAAAATTATTGATTATAAAATCATTGAAAAAATCAATGACACAAGAAACTATCTGGTTTACCGCGGACAAAAAGATGATGATAAGAAAACCATCATTATAAAAGCCTTAAAAACAAAGTCTCCTTCCCTTTCAGAAATCGCCAGGTTTAAATATGAATACGCTATTATCAAGAGTATTGATTTTGATGGCGTAGTAAAGAACTATGATTTTCTGGAGTATGATGAAGGCTTTGCCCTGGTACTTGAGGATTTTAATGGGATTTCTCTGAAAGAGGCCATAAAAAATGAGACTTTTGATATAAAGTCTTTTTTAATAACAGGGATTAAACTGTCAGAAACCCTTGGGACCCTCCACAAACGAAATATAATTCATAAAGATATAAAACCTCAAAATATAATAATAAACAAGGAGTCAGGCCAGGTTAAAATAACAGATTTTGGCATCGCTTCAGTTCTTACCCATGAAAATGACGAAATATTCAATCAAGAAGTTATAAAGGGGACTCTCGCATATATGTCCCCTGAGCAAACAGGCAGAATGAATAGAGAGGTTGATTACCGCACAGATCTGTATTCACTTGGAATTACCTTTTATGAGATGCTGACCGGTATTTTGCCATTTAGATTTAATGATCCTCTTGAGATTATGCATGCACATATCGCACGAGAACCGGTGTCTCCTATTAAATTAAACAGTTCAATTCCCCAAATTGTATCAGAGATAATAATGAAGCTTTTGTCAAAAATGGCAGAAGACCGATATCAGAATGGCTTTGGCCTTATGGCGGATTTGAAGGAATGTTTAAAGAGACTTGATGAGAAAGGCCTTATTGATAAATTTGAACACAGCAGAAAAGATATTCCCATAAAATTTCAAATACCTCAGCTTCTTGTAGGGCGCGAAAAAGAAATTGATATCTTAATGAGTTCTTTTGAGCAGGTTGCAGCTTCCTTAGAAGAATTTGTTCCATCTCAAATGATGCTTGTGTCAGGTAATCCCGGTATTGGTAAATCTGCTCTGATTAATGAAATACACAGACCTATACTTGCTAAAAAGGGGTATTTTATATCTGGCAAATATGATCAATTCAGAAGCGATGTTCCATATAGCGCGATTGTTCAGGCATTCCAGGGATTGGTTAGTCAGATTCTTACGGAAGGTGAAGATAGGATTAGTGTCTGGAAAAAAACTCTTCAGAAAGCATTCGGCACAATTGGAAAGATTATACTTGATGTCATTCCGATGGTTTCTTTAATTACCGGTGAGCAGCCCGATGCTCCTGAGCTTGCGGGCGAGGCATCAATGAACAGGTTTAATTACGCCTTTAAAAAATTTGTCGCGGCCTTAGCCCAAAAAGATCATCCCCTGGTGCTTTTCCTGGATGATCTGCAGTGGGCAGACCCGGCCAGTTTGAAACTAATAGAAATCCTTATAACTGATCCGGAAGTCTCATCTTTCTTTGTGATTGGAGCATATCGTTCAAACGAGGTGGATGAGTCGCATCGGTTTGCCAGAACTTTGGAAAGAATTAAAAACGCAAAAGTATCTGTTGCCACAATATCACTTAAGCCTCTCAATGAAACAGATGTCAACATACTTATTTCAAGTTTTATGCGCTGTGATAAAGAAATCTCTTTACCGCTGGCAAAGATAATTCATAAAAAAACAGGGGGGAATCCTTTTTTTGTAAACATGTTTATTAAAACACTCTATGAAAAGAATCTAATAGAGCTTGATTTTGAGCATGGGTGGCGATGGGAGATTGAGAATATAAAGAGGATACCTCTTACAGACAATGTGGTTGATATCCTGGTTAAGGAAATAACAAGTCTTCCTGAAAACACACAGGCCATTCTAAAAATCTGCGCCTGTATAGGAAACAGGTTTGACCTTCAGACGATATCACATATTTCCGGAAAATCCATTGGTGAAGTGCTTGCTGTTTTTTCAATAGCTATTGAAAAAGGATTTGTATATTTATCCGGGGATATATACCGGTTCCAGCATGACCACATTCAGGCAGCCATCTATACCCTTCTGCCGAAAAATGAAAAAGAAGCCCTGCATTACCGGATAGGAAAGTTTTTGCTTAAAAACTCAAGTGAAGAAGAGCTTCAGGAAAAGATAATATATATTATTGATCAGCTAAACGCATGCAGGTCTCTTGTCGCGTCTCCTGAAGAAGGACAACGGTTTGCCGAATTAAATCTGCGAGCAGGACAAAAAGCGCGAACATCAGCAGCCTATGAAAGCGCTTTAGCTTATTTTAAAATTGGGATAGACCTTTTTGAAAACCATTGTTGGGAAAGTAACTATGATTTGTCACTCTCACTTCATACTGAAGCTGCGGAAGCGTCATACTTGAATACCCAATATGATGAATTTAAATATTTTTCAGAAATAGTTTTAAACAATGCGAAAACATTGCTGGATAAAATAAAAATTTATGAATTACAGATATTAGTCTGTATGGCTGAAAACAAACCCCTTGAAGCCATACAAATAGGGACTAATACATTAAAAATGCTTGGTATACGATTCCCAGCAAAGCCACATATATTCCATATATTATTTGGTTTGCTAAAAACAAAGTTTAAATTACGCAATAAATCAAAAGATGAATTAGCGGATATGCCAAAAATGAAAGACCCTGTTTTCTTGGCCGCCCTGCATATCATGAGTAGTGTCGGTTCATCTGCCTATTATGCTTCACCCAATCTGCTTCCTTTGATTGTATTTAAATCCATATTATTATCAATTAAACACGGCAATCCTTCGCAAATGCCGTATTTTTACGCTGCCTATGGATTTATTCTATCAAGTATTGGAGATATTGATCAAGGATATGAATTTGGAAAATTCAGCATTCAACTTCTTGACAAACTGGATGCCCGTGATCAATTCTCCAGAACACATCTGGTGATGAATACTTTTATTCGACATTGGAAAGAGCATATTCAAAATTCAATAAAGCCTCTTGTTCTCAGCAGTGAAGCAGGCTTTGAAACAGGTGATATTGAGTTTGCATGTATTAATTTAAATGCTTATTCAAATTATTCATTTTTTTCCGGCAGTGAGCTTTCTGTACTTGAAACAACCGTAACAAAATACAGCGCTATAATTTCACAACTTAAACAAAAGCTAGCGTTCAATTCAAGCATTGTATATCTTGAGACAATACGTATTCTTCTTGGAAAGGATGAATACTCCTCACAAATGACAGGCAGTGCCTGCAATGAAGAAAAACTTCTGCCTCTCCTCATGGATTCCGGAGATAAGGCTAATCTCGCATTTCTTTATATTCACAAAATGGTATTAAATTATTTTTTTGATGATTACCAGCCGGGCTTCAATAATTCAAAAATAGCCAAAAAATATTTTGGTGCTGCAAAAGGAAGGTTCCACGTCGTAATTTTTAATTTTTTTGATTCACTTTTACGCATTGCTTTATATTCTCACTCGTCAAATAAAAAAAATATTATAAAACAGGTTATCAGAAATCAAAAAAAATTAAAAAAATGGGCACATTACGCTCCAATGAATCATCTCCATAAATACAATCTAATTGAAGCTGAACTTGCACGCGTGAAAGGCGAATCCGAAAAAGCAATTCAGTACTACAGGCTGTCAATCCAGGGCGCTCGTGAAAATAACTTCATCCAGGAAGAGGGGTTAGCGAATGAAATTGCAGCAAGATTCTGGCTGGACCAGGAAATAGACGATTATGCGAAAGTACATATGAATGAGGCTCATCGATGTTACAAAAAATGGGGAGCACACGCAAAAGTAAACCATCTTGAAAAAAAATATCCTGAACTCTTCGAAAAAAAATCAGATAAAGATCCTTCTGATGAGACCGAATTTAAAACAGATTCTGCAACAACCGGCAGTACAACTACCCAAACTATTGATATCGCAACGATCCTAAAAACTTCTCAGCACCTCTCAAGTGAAATTGATCTTGGAAAGCTGCTGGAACAAATCATGAAACTTTCAATAGAAAACGCAGGGGCTCAGAAAGGTTGTCTTATTCTGGAAAACGAAAATGATAATAAATTATATATTGAAGCATCAGGAGGAATTAATGAGCCAATTATTACCCTCCAGTCTATTCTGGTTGATATTAGTGACAACCTCCCTTTATCAATTGTAAATTATGTGCATAAGATAAAAGAGAATATCGTTCTTCATGATACTCGAAGTGATGAACGATTTATGCAGGACCCATACGTTATAAAAAACAAATCACAATCAATCCTTTGCTCTCCAATAAGGCACAAGGGGAGAATGTCCGGAATCCTTTACCTTGAGAATAACCTTATTACAAATGCCTTTACTCCTGAACGATTGAAGATATTACAAATATTTTCCACACAGGCGGCAATATCAATAAGAATTGCCTATCAGTCAAAAGAATTATCCATAGCAAACAAAGAACTTTTACAGGCAAAAAATATTGCAGAAAATGCAAATAAAGCCAAAACTATTTTTCTTGCAAATATGGCTCATGAGTTTAGAACTCCATTAAACGGTATTGAAGGGGAACTTCAACAATTGAAAGATATTGTTATGGAACATTCAATAAAAAATTCAATGGAACATGTTGATAATATTTCTGTTTCATCCAAAAGACTTATGACTGCAATTAATGAAGTCATTGATTTTTCAGAGTTGGAAAACCAAACTCTTGTTCCTGATATTTCAGTTTTTAATATTGCTAAACGAATAGAAGCTATTCCTGATATTATTAAAAAAGATTTACAATTAAAAAAATTAAATTTCAATCTTAATATAGATTCCTCACTCCCTGAATTTATTGAAGGAGATGAAAAAAGAATAATTAGAATTATTCTCCGCCTGCTGGAAAACAGTTTAAAATATACTGCTTCGGGGGTAATATCCCTTGATGTATCTTTCAGCGATAAATCTGAACTTGATATTATTGTTGAAGATACAGGCAAAGGAATATCTGAGGATAAATTAAAACATATATTTAATGCATTCGGGGAATTTAAAAATGATCAGTCTTTTACAAAGCATTTTGAAGGCTTAGGTCTTGGTTTATTAATCACTTCAAAAATAATTCAAATAATGAATGGTACAATAAACGTCTCAAGTGTTAAAGGAAAAGGTACAAAATTTACAATATCAATTCCCTCTAAAAAAATTGATAATCAAAAAAATTCCTCTATTGATTTTTCATTACTTAATGCTTTAATAGTTGAAGATAATATTATAAATGCAAAAATTTTAGGTTCTTTTCTTAAAAAACTGGGTATTACTTCTGAAGTTGCCAAGGATGGTAAGATTGGTGTGGAAAAGTATTCCAGAGGTAATTTTAATATCATTTTTATGGATGTTCAAATGCCTGTAATGAACGGCCTTGAAGCAACAATGGCAATCAGAGATGCCCAAGCTGTTCAAAATAAACATATTCCAATAATTGGTGTTACAGCAAATGCTAAAAAGCAGGAATGTATTGATGCTGGAATGGATGCTTTTATTCAGAAACCTGTTAATCTAAATGATATTTCTGAAGCAATTACAACTGTCATTATGGAAAAAAGATAGATGCAAACAAATGAAGATGGCCGTTAGCCTGTAATTGCCATACAAGAACCTATTGTTCCATTGAAAGTATTTTCCACGCCTGGCAACCCGAAATCACAACCCTATTTATTTCTACAAACCTTTATGTCAAATACCGGCCATTTGCAACTTTGAATATCCTTTTAAGATTGACTTTTCAGGGTCTATTTTTTATAGGAACCCTTGAGAATCAATTATTGAATGGAGGAAATATCAATGAAAAACGTATCTGGGGAGAATAAATTTATCCTGACCGCCTTTGGGAAAAACCAGTCCGGTATTGTTGCCGGCATTGCCCAGATCATCTTCGAAAACGGATGCAACCTGGATGACTCCAACATGGGACGACTGGCAGATGAATTTACCCTGATATTGCTGTTGTCCGGTCCAGGAGACGACCTCCAGGAAAGATTGTTAAAAGATTGCAAACGCTTTGAGATGGAAAAAAATGTATTTACCTTTATTCGGCCGTTAGATTACCATGTCCCTGATATAACAGACTCAGATGACTTTTATACCATCACGGTTGAAGGTCTCGACCATGCCGGTATTGTTTATAAGGTCAGCAAATTATTGGCTGAAAAAAATATCAATATTGAAACATTAAACTCCCATAAAAAAAATTCGCCCAACAGCGGAACAGCCATGTACTCAATGAAAATCCTGGTTGACATACCTGCTTCGGTTTCAAGACAGGAACTGGATAAGGAGCTTGACAGCCTTGCCAATGAATTGAATGTAGATATCCTTTTATCCAAGACAAGATGGTTTTCCTCTCAGTCATGAGACAATCATTTTCAGGAGAATTCTTTTTTGATTTTTAATCCTTGCATGAAACACCAGCTCATCCGAAAAACAGTCCGGGAGTTTGCTGAAAATGAAATTGGTCCCCATGTCTCTAAACTTGACAGGGAATCACGGTTTCCCTGGGACATTATTGAAAAAATGAAACCCTTGGATTTTTTCGGACTTCAGACCCCAAAAAAATATGGCGGTGCAGATCTGGACAGTATCAGCTATGCCATTGTCATCGAAGAACTCTCCCGGGTCAGTGCTGCCATTGGGCTTTGTATTACTGTTCATAACTCAGTGGGGATTTATCCTATCCTTGCCTTTGGCAATGAACAGCAAAAAAAGAGATGGGTCCCGGCCCTGGCCAAAGGGGATCGCATTGGTGCCTTTTGTCTCACCGAAGCCAATGCAGGATCAGATGCCGGCGGTGTGGAAACCCTTGCCATACCAACCAATGACGGATATCTGTTAAATGGTACTAAAATATTTGTGACCAATGGCGGTGTATGCGGAACCGTTCTGGTCTTTGCTAATTTACAGATACCCGGCAAGACGCCCTGCGCCTCTTTGTTTGTTGTTGAAAAAGATTTTCCAGGCTTTTTAGTTGGTGAACTTGAGGATTTATGCGGCATGCGGGCAAACCCTGTTTCCTCTCTGTTTTTTGAAAATTGTCACCTGCCGAAAGAAAACCTTCTGGGACGACCCGGACAGGGATTTAAAATCGGTTTGACTGCTCTTGATACCGGTCGGATCGGAATTGCCGCCCAGGCGCTTGGCATTGCCCAGGCCGCATTTGAAAGTTCTTTGTCCTATGCAAAGGAACGACACCAGTTCAACCGGTCTTTGTCCAAGTTTCAAACCATTGAAAATTATCTGGCACAAATGGCCACCCAGATTGATGCATCAAGGCTTTTAGTCTACCGGGCAGCGGCACTGAAAGACAATAAAAAACCGTTTACAGCCCAGGCTTCAATGGCCAAGCTGCATTGCAGTCAAACAGCAAAAGAGGTCACTGACATGGCGGTTCAGATCCATGGCGGGTATGGGTACAGCAAGGAATATGATGTAGAACGCTATTACAGGGATGCTAAAGTCACTGAAATCTATGAAGGAACCAGCGAAATTCAAAGAATGGTCATTGCAAGATCCATATTGTCACAACCGGTCTAACAAGGTGAACACATGTTAAACATAGTCGTCTGTATCAAACAGGTTCCCATGGTTTCACAACTGCCATGGGATTCAAAAACCCGAACCTTAAAGCGGGATCTGGCCCCGGGCATGATGGATACTGCAAGCAGAAGAGCGCTTGAAGCGGCGTTACAGATCAAAGAAAACCTTGCCGCATTTATCGTCGTTATAACCATGGGCCCCCCCATGGCAGAAGAAATTTTACACCAGGCCATTGCTTTGGGCGCAGACAAAGGTCTCTTATTAACCGACCCGAAAATGGCAGGGGCAGACACCTTTTTAACCAGTGATATCCTGGGCGCCTGTATTCAAAAGCAATGCCCGGATGTTGATCTTGTTCTTTGCGGTGTGCAGACCAGTGACAGTGAAACCGGTCAGGTTGGACCCCAGCTTGCTGAACGCTTGAACCTTCCATCCATTGGTTATGTGAGTCAGATAGACATTAAACACAAAACCCTGACTATTGAACGATATGTTGATGGTTTTTGTGAAACCCTGCAAACCAATCTGCCTGCCCTTCTGACCATTGATCTTTGCGCATATGAACCCAGATACCTGTCACTGGGAGGTATTGAAACAGCTTTTGAACATCCGGGCATCGAAAAGCTGAATGCACAAATGCTTGGATTTAAAAACGATTTTAATGCCCTGACCGATTCTCCCACACAAATTGTGGATGTATATTCTCCAGTATCCTCCAAAGAAAACAGAGTGTTAAAAGGCCCTGTAAAACAGATCGTGGACCAGCTTTTTGAAGACTATGGCAAGACCATCAGCTCTGCCATGGAAAAAGATATAAAACCCACAGAGTCTGGAAAAAAATCATGAAACCGTCAAAAGAAATATGGGTATTTGGAGATTATAGAAACTATTTTCAAAACCGGGTCACCTTACAGATCCTGGCCAAAGCGTCTACTTTGAAATCGTCTGTTGATTATATGGTTTGCGCCGTTGTATTCGGACACCAAACCGATGAATATGTGGCCGAGTATGTCGCCCATGGTGCCAAAAAAGTCTATGTTATAGATGATCCATCCCTTAAAAATTATTGTGTCGAAACCTATTCCTGGTTGATGTCCTGGCTGGCAGGCAAATACCAGCCTGAAACCCTACTGGTTGGTGCCACAAGCTTTGGCCAGGAAATGGCTCCCAGAATTGCAAAGCGTCTGGGAACAGGATTAACTGCTGATTGTATTGATTTAAATACAGACAAATTAGGACGACTGGTTCAGATGGCCCCTTCTTTTGGCGGAAATCTGATTGCAAAAATTATCACTCCTGTGCAACGTCCCCAGATGGCAACGGTACGACCGGGAATTTTCCAGGAATTGGCACACGACTACAATGCCACAGGCGATATTATATCTTTGACGCTGCCGGATGATCTTCCAACCCCCCGGATCAAACTGGTCAAATCCGAACGGTCCCCGTTAAAAAAACAGGCCATTGAAGATGCTGACATTGTCATCTGCGGCGGCCGCGGTATGGGCAGTAGAAAAAAGTTTAAAAAATTATTTGACCTGGCCGCTCTCATGAACGCTGAAGTGGGTGCAACCCGCCCCATTGTCTATTCTCAATGGGCATCCCAGGATGCCCTGGTTGGCCAGGCCGGCAAAAGCATTCGCCCAAAAGTCCTTTTCTCCTTTGGTATCAGTGGGGCCATCCAGCACACCGCAGCCATCACCCGTGCAGATTTCATCATTGCCATCAATAAAAACCCAGACACACCCATGATGAAAATGGCCGACGTTGCCATAGTTGCTGATGCCTACCAGACCTGCCTGGGATTAATCAATGCGCTTAAGACAAACATCAGGGAATGATTCCTGTAAATTTTTTGCTGATTTTGTATATTTAGGACATCAGTTTTTCTTTAAGGCCGGTCAACCTTAAATCGGTCTTATTATTATTCAAGGCCAGTTCAAGCGCCCGGAATGATCCCACAATTATCACCAGGCCTTTTCCCCGGGTTATTGCCGTGTACAATAGATTGCGTTGCAGCAAAGGAAAGTGGGCTGTGGTCAATGCAATCACCACTGCTTCATATTCACTTCCCTGGGATTTATGAACAGAGATGGTGTAGGCAAGAGAGAGTTCATCTAACTCCAGGATATCATAATCCACCATTCGGCCGTCATAGTCGACCTTTAACCTGTTTTCAGATTTATCAACCTCATGAACAATGCCGATATCCCCGTTAAAGACATCTTTTTCATAATTGTTTTTCAGATGCATGACCTTGTCGTTGGGTTTGAAATCAAATCCTCGGGCATGAATGCCGGAACCTGTTTTATTCAGAACGTTTTGAAGCTGCTGGTTCAAGTTAATCGTCCCGGCTTCTCCTCGGTGCATGGGGGTTAACACCTGGATTTCATCAATATGGGGAAAGGCTTTGGGAATCCGTTTTGAACACAACTCCAGGATGGTTTCCACTACCTTTTCAGGCTGATTATTTTCAATAAAATAGAATTCAGACAATTCACCGGATCTTGCTTTTTGAAAATCCGGCATCTGACCATTCCGGATGGCGTGGGCGTACATGATAATGGGACTTTCCTTTGCCTGTCTGAAAATCTTTGTTAAACCAAAGACCTTAACCAGGCCAGAATTGATAATATCTGCCAAAACATTGCCCGGCCCCACCGAGGGCAGTTGAAACGTATCCCCCACAAGGATTAAACTGGCGTTTATCGGCATGGCCTCTATAAGCCGGTACATTAGCAGCGTATCCACCATTGAGGCTTCATCCACAATAAACACATCCAGGTCCAGAGGATTGGCAAAATGGTGATCAAAGGCCTGACTTTCATGATCAAACCCCAATAGTTTGTGTAAGGTGGCGGCTTTTTTCCCGGTCACCTCTGATAACCTTCTGGCAGCCCTCCCTGTGGGGGCACCCAGGACCACTTTTTGGTGCTGCATGGAAAAAACCTCACACAGGGCCCGAACCAATGTGGTTTTCCCCGTTCCCGGTCCGCCGGTGATCACCACAATTTTTTCTTTCAATACCTTTTTAACCACCAATAGCTGCTCTTTGGACAGCTTAACTGCCAGTTTTACCAGCACGGTTTCAAGGATCTTGTCTTTGCTGAGATTGCCGGCTTTCACCGGCAGTGATAAAATGGCTTTCATCCGGGAGGCAATACCGGATTCTGCCCGGTACAACCGGGCCAGATAAACTTTTGTGATCAAATTACCATGATTTTTACCTGGATTTTTACCCGGGCCTTCACCTGGATCATTACATTCAATCGTCACATCCTCATGATCTGCCAAAGCCTGTAATGCGATTTCAAATTTTTCCGGTTCAATTCCCGATATTTTAGCACTGGTTGAAAAAAGGTTTTCTTTTGTCCCATAAACATGTCCTTCCTGCTCAAACAAGAGCAGGGCATGGATCAAACACGCTTGTAGACGACGGCCATCATCTCGTTCAACACCTGCCTTCATGGCAATCATATCCGCCAGGCCGAACCCGACCCTGGGAATATCTCTTGCAATCAGATAGGGATCCTGCTGAAGAACATCCAATGCTTTTGAACCATATGTTTTAAGTATTTCACCCGCATGAACAACGCCCACATCATTTGCCTGTAAAAACTGCATCACCCGTCTCACCCCATGGTGTTTATTCCAGGCTGCTTCAATGATTTTTTGTTTGGCTTTGCCAATGCCGTTGATCTGCATGAGTTTATCTGGTTCATTTTCAATAACATCCAGAGTCTGTTCTTGGAAATGATCCACTATTTTCCCGGCCAGATAAGGGCCAAGACCTCTGATCATACCCGAACCCAGATACTTGCGAATTCCCGACACCGTGGCCGGTAAGGTCACGGTATAGGTTTGAACATTGAACTGGTCTCCATATTTTGAATGTGAGCCCCATTTTCCAGACACTTCAAGGCTTTCTCCCTCAAAGACCCCGGCCAGATGACCCACAATGGTCACGGGATCATTGATTCTCGCAATGCGAAGTTTTGCAATGGTATAATGGTTGTCAGGATTCTGAAAGGTGAGCCGCTCTAAAATGCCTTTGATGGTGATCATGGTTTAAATGGTTGTTTGATAATCCATTGGGCAGCAGCATAAAGGTCAGGTGCCACATGGTCGGGCGCTATCCTTTTTTGTGCCAGCTGTCCCAAAGCTGTTTTGCCGTTGCCGGTCTGAACCAGAATCGTTTTGCCGACCCCGGCAGTGACCGCGGTTTCAATATCCTTGGCACTGTCTCCCACCATGACAGATATTGAAAGATCAATCTTATAGGTCGCGCAAGCCTGCTGGATTAATCCGGGTTCAGGTTTTCGACAGTCACACCCGGCACCCGGGATATGGGGGCAAAAAAATATGTCCTTTATCCTGCCGCCAGCCTCTATAATCCCTTGTTTCATTTTTTGGAAAATAGCATCCAGGGTTTCTTGTGTGACCATCTGTCGCCCGATCAACGACTGGTTGGTAATAACAATGACTTCAAATCCATGTTGACAAAGCAAGGCAATGGCCTTCGGACTATTTAGAATAAAATTAAACTCAGATGGAGTTTTAATATAGTCGGCAGAATCCACGTTGATGACTCCGTCGCGGTCCAGAAAAACTATCGGTTTGATCATTTTTTACTCTGCCACAGCAAATGCACTGCTGAATCCGTGTTCAATCAATTCTTCACTGAATCGATTGGCATCATTTAAATTGCTAAACCGGCCAATTCTTACTCTGAAAAAAGTCCCACGATCATCTGTAAAAGTAACAAAATGAGCATTTTTATACGATTTAGATAACTTATCTCTATATTTTTCAGCGTTGGCTTTCACCTTGAACGCAGCCACCTGGATCGTAAAATTTCCTTTCCAATAATCAATGGCTTTAAATGCCACAGGATCTTTTGTTTTTTCAGAATATGAGGTGGCCTGTCCAAGGGCTGTAACTCTGACACTTGCCGTACCCGGTCCCACAATACCCAACCGGCTTGCACCCGTATGAGACAGATCGATAATCCGCCCGGATACAAACGGCCCTCTATCATTTATCCGAACCACTATTTTTCTATTATTTTCCAGGTTATGAACACTGACCCAGGTGTTCATGGGCAATGTTTTATGGGCTGCTGTCATGGCATACATATTATAGGTTTCCCCATTGGAGGTTTTGCGGCCATGAAATTTGTCACCATACCAGGATGCACGACCCGTCTGGGTAAATCCGGTGGCAGTATCAATGGGGGTATATTCCACCCCTTCAATCCTGTATGGCCGCTGGGTTGCCAGTTTTTTACCGCCCAAAGGTGGTGGAAGGGTCTCATAAGTGGGTGATTTTGACGGCGGGATATGTGCTCTGTCATATGTAGCATCAAGTTTGCTGGAACACCCAAAAACAACCAAAGAAAAGAAAACCAGGATCTGAATTTTAAATTTCAAACACACATCTCCGAAATAGTTCAATCATTTGTCAAACGCCAGGGTGAGTACATCATTCATCTTGTCTGTAAAATGAAACTCAATGGATTCTCTGATATGTTCAGGCACATCTTCCATATCTTTTTGATTCCACAATGGCAAAATAATGGTTCTGATACCTGCCCTGTGAGCTGCGATCACCTTTTCCTTGATTCCACCTACGGGCAGAACCTCTCCACGAAGAGTAATCTCTCCGGTCATGGCCAACCGCTTTTTCACCTGCCTGCCGGTCATAAGTGAGGTTAAACAAGTGAGCATGGCAACCCCGGCAGATGGCCCGTCTTTGGGGATTGATCCTTCAGGCACATGGATGTGGAGGTCATGCTCGGAAAAAAACTTTTCATCCACGTTTAAATTTTTAGCATTGGCCCGGATAAAGCTCAAGGCGGTAGTGGCAGATTCTTTCATGACATCCCCGAGTTGTCCGGTGAGACTAAGCCCTTTGCCACCACTCATGGCAACTGCTTCGATAAAAAGGATTTCACCGCCATAGGGTGTCCAGGCAAGCCCGATCACAACACCTGGACTATTAATTCTCAAGGCTGCATCCGGCATATTGGACTCAGGCCCTAAATACTCATGCAGGTCTTTTTGCCTCACCACAAAGTCGTCAATCAGTCCCTCTGCAATTTTTGCAGCAATCCCCCGGCAGACCGACCCGATATGTCTTTCCAGATTTCTTAAACCTGACTCTCTTGTATAGCCTGAAATAATTGTTTTAATTGAGCCCAACGAAATTTTAATCTGGGTGGATTTGAGGCCGTTGGCTTCCCGCTGACGGGGAATCAGATATCGGGTGGCAATCTTTAATTTTTCTTCCTCAGTATATCCGGCAAGTTCCAAAACCTCCATCCGGTCCCTTAACGGTGCCGGAATGGTATGAAGCACATTGGCAGTTGTCAAAAAAATGACCTCGGAAAGATCAAATGGAACATCCAGATAATGGTCGGAAAAAGAAAAATTCTGCTCCGGGTCCAGCACCTCAAGAAGAGCTGATGACGGATCTCCATGATAAGAAGAACTGACTTTATCGATCTCGTCCAGCATAAAAACAGGATTCTTAGTCCCGGCTTTCCTAAGGCTCTGGATAATTCTTCCCGGAAGGGCACCCACATAAGTCCGTCGATGTCCCCGAATTTCAGCTTCGTCTCTGACACCCCCCAGGGCAATTCTGACAAACTCGCGGCCTAATGCGTGTGCAATGGATCGGCCTAGAGAGGTCTTTCCTGTCCCGGGAGGGCCTGTAAAACAGAGAATCGGCCCTTTTGAATCCTCTTTTAACTTTCTGACAGCCAGATACTCAAGAATTCGCTTTTTGGGTTTTTCAAGGCCATGGTGATCCAGATTTAAAATTTTTCTGGCCTCTGCAATATCTATCTTATCCTTGGAACGTACATTCCAGGGCAGGGTTGTCAGCCAGTCAAGATAGCTGGATGCCACCACATATTCCGAAGAGGACGGATGCATTCTGGATAACCGGAGCAGCTCTCTTTGCGCCTCTTTGAACGCCTCCTCCGGCAAACCGATCTGGTCAATTGTCGTTCTGTATTCTTTGATCTCAATACTTTCATCATCGGTCTCACCCAGTTCTTCTTTGATGGTTTTAAGCTGCTGGCGAAGATAATATTCACGCTGGCGCTTGTCCATATCTTCTTTGACCTGGCTCTGGATCTTGGATCCCATCTCCAGAATCTCCAATTGATCATTGACCAGACGCGTCACTTTTTTCAACCGCCTGGTCACATCCAACAGCTCTATCACTTTCTGTTTCTCATTCACCGGCGCATTAATGGTGGATGCTACCATATCGGCAAGAACATTGGGTTCCTGCAACGACTTGATCATATAGCCCATTTCCGATGGAAGGCCGGGCGAAAGATCAACTATTTTTTCATACTGCTCAACAATATTGGCCATCAAAGCCCGGTTTTCTTTGTTCCGGTCTGTATTTTTGCTTTCCATAACATTGATTCTGGCCTGCATATAAGGCTTGTCATATAAAAACTCTATGACCCTGAACCGGCTCAAGCCTTGAATCAGCAATTGCACTTTATCATTGTCCATCTTGGACATTTTCAAAATAATGGCCACGGTACCGATCCTGTGAAGATCGTCTGCCGTATGCCTGGAATCGATGTCGGATCGTTTGGACAACAAGAGCCCCAGCATACGATTTCCAGCCATGGCCTCGTCAATGAGTTCAACGGCTTCATGCTGGATCAATACCAGGGGCAGCACCATTTTAGGGAACAAATTGGTATCAACAATCGGGAGAATAGGAATAATGTCCGGAATATTTTCTGAAGTTATCTTGGGAGAAGGATGTCTAAGATCATCCATTATGGCCTGGTTCCTTTTGAAATTTTACCTCAATTGAATTCTAGGGATACACCTCATTTGCTCTTAACACTTTTCCTAAAGTCAGTCTTAAAAAGCCGTTCACAAATGTGGCCGTCACTTTTTCGACATCAATGATACTGGGAAGATACAGTACTCTTTCAAACTGACCGAATTGAATTTCAGCCAGTCGGTAGGTCGCTGTCCGATCCGGATGTTTATTTTTTCTGTGTCCGGATATTTTTACGGCTTTATCACTGATTTCAATAACAATATCTTCTTTACCAACCCCTGAAATTTCTGCCTGGATAACAATTTGGGTTCTGGTCTCAAATATATCCATCTGGGGTTTCCAGACGCTTTTTGAAAAACAGAACACTGGATTGGCAAATTGAAACATTTCATCAAAAGATTTCTCTTCTGTTGTATTGGTCTCAATATTATCACCAAATCGAATATCAATATGTTTCATATAAAACTCCCGATGATGCTGTTAAAATGATCATCTTATATCTTTTGAAAAATAGCATTCCAGCCCAATCTTGTAAAGGTGTATTAAATACCCGGCATGCCCCGGACAATTCCAATTGTTTGCCGTCACAGGTGAATGAAAAGGCAGCCTGCTTTGCAGTTATCGTCCCTTTTTATCCAGAATTTTTCTTAATGCACCAGCGAACTCATTCAAAGAAAACGGTTTTTGAATAAAACCGTGACATCCCTGATTTAAAAACCCTTCAATTGTATCATTAACAGTATAGCCTGTAGAAATAAGAATCTTTGCATCTCCCTGAATCTCTTTTATTTCTGAAAATGCCTCTTTCCCGCTCATTTTCGGCATGACTAAGTCCAAAACCACCAGGGCAATCTCATCTTTATAGAGCCTGAATATCTCTACTGCTTCCAAACCGTTTCTGGCTATAATGGCTTTATATCCCAGCTTTTCTAAAAAGTTTTTTCCCACATTGATGATCTCTTCCTCATCATCCACCAGTAATATGGTCTCGGATCCTTTTTGAATCTGGTCAAACGGTTTTACCTCTATATGATTCTCTTTGACCACTACATTATTGGATCCGGGCAAACAAATTTGAAAACTGGCTCCATTTTCTTTTTTACTTTCCACCAGAATAAAGCCGCCATGATTTTTAATGATACCATAAACCGAAGAAAGCCCTAGCCCTCTGCCTTTATTATCTCCAGCCTCTTTGGTTGAAAAAAACGGATCAAATATTTTTTTTTGAGTTTCCATATCCATGCCAATGCCGGTATCCTTGATTGTTATTTTAACATATCGACCAGGTTGAACCTCAAAAGGATAGCCATGGTTTTCATTAATAAAAATATTTTGGGTAACAATAAAAATATCTCCCTGGCCCGGCATGGCCTGGGAAGCATTGATTAAAAGATTGAAAAACACCTGCTCAAGCTGGGATTGATCCGCATCCACGGGATAAAGATTTTCATCATAGGTTTCATGGATGGTGATATCTTTTCTGGTGGGTTTAAAAATATTGAGTACCAAAGCAACCAGTTCATTCACATTAAGTACGGATATCCGGTATTTACCCCCCCGGGCAAATCCAAGCAGACGACCGGTCAAATCAGCCGCAGTTTTTACCAACCGGCCAATATGTTTGGAATGGGCTTCTACTTTTTCAGTGGCGGAAACATCAATCTGCATCAAGGATAAATGCCCCTGGATACCCATTAAAATATTATTAAAATCATGGGAAATTCCCCCGGCCAATACCCCGATGGCTTCCATCTTCTGTGCCTGCTGGAGTTGAACCTGGAGCAATTTAAGTTCTGAAATATCGGTTACAACAATGATAGTCCCTTTGGATGGATCCTTTTTATCCATTATAGATGCCCTGACACTAACCTCCATGGTTGTGCCGTCTTTTCGAAGCCATGTTGTTTCAATCCTGCCATTGCCATACCTGTCTACATTGGTATACAGATTTTGGCCAACCCGGTCATACTCATTCTGATCCGGATATATCTTTCTTGTGCTTTGGCCTTTTAATGCATCAGGTTCATACCCGAGCATGGAATAAAAAATATCGTTGGTCCAGTCGACTATTCTGTTTTTTATAATGGCAATTCCGGCAGGAAATGAATCCAGAATTGTTTTCATTTCCTGATAGGTTAAGGCCTGAGAGGTTAAAGCCGGAAAAATTAAAGACTGATCCGTCGATTCACCGAGTTCGTTTGGGTTAACAGATTCTTTCCGGGTTGAACCGTCAATGGTCTCAGGTTTTATCGTATTGATAAAATGAGTCTCTTTCATATAATAACACCTGTATAGGCCTCATCATTTAACTTGTCTTTCCATTGGTTGTTGAGTATAGCAGACTTTAAACAATAAATTAAGACAAACAAACAATGATATGTAAAAATAATTTCTCTTTCTTGATAAAATATCTTCCAGCAATCGTCAGCGGAGGGCTTTTGACCCTTTCTTTTCCGAAAACCCAAATTTGGTGGCTTGTTTTTTTTGCCCTGGTTCCTCTGCTCGTCTCCATACAAAAAATGACAATCAAAGAATCTTTTTTTTGCGGATTAACAACCGGTTTTGTTCACTTTTCCACCCTTATTTACTGGATTGTCCCCTGTCTGAACATTTATGGCAGACTGCACCCTACGCTTTCTGTCTTAGTTCTTGGGCTTCTTTGCACCTACCTTGCACTTTATCTGGCTATTTTTACCCTTATTATTAAAAAAACTGACTTCAACCGGGTTGCTTTTCCTTTTCTGGCGGCTTGTCTGTGGGTCAGCCTTGAATATATAAGGACCTATGCGTTTACCGGGTTTTCATGGGGATTGTTGGGCTACAGCCAATATTCAAATCTATTATTCATACAGATTGCTGATTTAACCGGTGTTTATGGCGTTTCCTTTCTTGTTGTTCTGGTCAATACACTCTTGGCAACCCTGTGGACGGCACAAAAAAAAGAACAAATAACCAACTGTATACCCTCTCTTGTTTACACCCTCTTACTGGTTTTTGCAGCCCTCTTTTACGGTCATCAAAAAATAAAGACCATTGATTCTCAAATCATATCAGCGAGAAGAGCAACCATTGGTGTTGTTCAAGGCAATATTGAACAGGACGTAAAATGGAGCCCTGTATTCAAAGCCCGGACCATTGAAAAATATATTGGCCTGTCCCAGACTCTCTTGGTTCATGCCCCGGACCTGATCGTCTGGCCGGAGACCGCTCTGCCATTCTATTTCGGATATGACAAACCCTTGTCTGAGCGTGTAAAATATGGCATTAGGTCATTAAACGCATCTTTTCTTGTTGGTAGCCCGGCCTTTGAATCCCATGACAAAACCATACGGTATTTTAACCGGGCCTATATGTTCAACCCTTTGGGTGATGTGGCAGGGACCTATGATAAACATCACCTGGTCCCGTTTGGAGAATATGTTCCGTTTGGAAAGTATTTAGCTTTTTTAGGAAAAATCACTGCCCAGGCCGGTGATTTTTCAGCCGGCACCACTTCTTTTATCCCCCTTGAATTCAATGATCATAAAACCGGGATTCTTGTCTGCTTTGAAATTCTTTTTCCCGGCATTGCCTCTGAATTTGTAAAAAACGGGGCCACCTTTTTAACCACATTGACCAATGATGCCTGGTTTGGATTCACATCAGCTGCCAGACAACATTTTTCCATTGGTGTTTTCCGGGCCGTTGAAAACCGAAGAGTCCTTGTAAGAGCGGCAAATACCGGCATATCAGGCTTTATCGATCCTGCGGGCAAAATCCTTCGCACCACAGACTTATTTACGGATATTGCCATTGTACAAGACCTTCCCGCCTTGAAAACCATCAGTTTGTATACAACATACGGGGATGTCTTTACATGGCTTGCCATGCTTGCTTTCTGTCTTGGTTTTATGGTAAATTGCTTTAATAACAAGCTTAAGGAGAAACCAAAATGAGCGTAGAATTAAAACAGACCATTCAATCCATCCACACCAAAGCTGACAAACTCAAGGAGTATCTTTGACTTTGATATCAAGCAAAAACGTCTGCGCGAAATAGAATTTATCATCTCCAGGGAAGATTTCTGGAATGAACCCGACAATGCCACGCTTCTGCTCAAAGAAAGAACCCGTCTTTCCGATCTTATACAGACCTTTGAAAGTATCAACACAGATATTGAAGATGCGGAAGTCCTTTTCCAACTGGCAGTCGAAGAGTCAGATAAAGACAGTGAACGAGAAGTGGCAGGCCTTGTTTCAGCACTTGAGAAAAAAATAAAAAAATTCTCTGTGGCCATAACTTTGAACGGTGAAGATGATCAAAGGGATGCGCTGGTCTCCATTAATGCGGGAGCCGGCGGAACAGATTCCCAGGACTGGGCTGAAATGCTGTTCCGCATGTATACCCGATGGATTGAAAAAAAAGGATATACATACAAGATCATTGATTATCAGCCCGGTGATGAAGCCGGCCTCAAAGGGGCAACCCTGAGTGTTTCAGGAGAGTATTGCTATGGATTTATGAAGGTTGAATCCGGTGTACACCGCCTGGTCAGAATCTCTCCATATAATGCTGCAGGCAAACGCCAAACCTCATTTGCCTCGGTGTTTGTTTATCCTGAAATCAAAGACGAGATAAAAATTGATATTGAGGACTCTGACTTAAGGATTGATGTCTATCGGGCCAGCGGCGCCGGCGGGCAGCATGTCAACAAAACCAGTTCTGCGGTTCGTATCACCCACCTTCCCACAGGTGTGGTGGCCCAGTGTCAACAGGAATCATCCCAGCACCGGAACAAGGAGATTGCATTAAAGGTCCTGAAATCAAGACTTTACAAGCTTGAAAAAGACCGACAGAACGAAAAGTTGCAGGATATGCATGACGGCAAGGATGAGATTGCCTGGGGAAACCAGATCCGATCCTATGTCCTTCACCCCTATCGAATGGTAAAAGATCATCGCACCGACTTTGAAGTCGGTGATGTGGACAAGGTACTGGATGGCGACCTGGATCCGTTTATCGAAGGGGTCCTGCTCTCATAACCATGAATGCTTTGACCATCATCGAACAATTTTATACCCCGGGCACCCCTTTGTACCAGACATTGGTCCATCACAGCCGGATCGTGACCCAGAAAAGCCTGGCCATTGCCCGAACCCTTGATCACTTAAACCCGAATCTGGAATTTATAAAAACAGCAGCCATGCTCCATGATATCGGTATTTTCATGACACGATCCACATCCATTGGATGCGTTGGTGTTTCACCGTATATCTGTCACGGATACCTGGGGAGAAAGCTGTTGGATGAACAGGGCCTGCCCCAAGAATACGGCCTTGTCTGTGAGCGGCATACCGGGGCCGGCATCACCAGAGAGAACATTACAACAAACCATCTGCCTCTGCCTGCCCGGGACATGGTACCTGTCAGTCTTGAAGAAAAAATAATCTGCTGTGCAGACAAGTATCACTCTAAAAACCCTAAAAAGAAGGATAACATCATCACCACTGCTGATATTATCCAGGAGCTTGGAGCTATCAGTATGGATCATGCCGATCGATTTTCAACCTGGGCCCAGGAGTTTAATTTATAATTTCGTTCAGACAAATCTATTTAAAATTAACTTTATGCTATACAGACCCGTTCAAGGCCATAAGGCATGTCCATGGTTTTAGATATGAATTGTTGGGTAATTGTTGTTTCACCTGTGGTATAAAACTGGAATTCAGGCTCTTGATCCCCATCTGACATTAAACCCAAACCATCTAGAATCCGCCGGGTCTGGCCGGCAACTGCAGCAGCAGGATCAATGATGGTCAAACGATCACCTGCAATTTCGTGAATCATGTGTAATAAAAAAGGATAATGGGTGCATCCTAAGACCAGCGTGTCCACACCCATTTCAAGCATGGGCTCCAGATATTGTTTTAAAAGGGTTCGAACTTTTTCACTGTGCAGATCTCCCTTTTCAACCAGTTCCACCAGTCCGTATCCGGGTTGAACAACAACTTGGATTCCATTGGCATATTTTTCATAGGTCTGCTTGAACAATTTACCCTTAAAAGTATTTTCCGTGGCAAGAATTCCTATTTTTTTGCTTTTAGTATGAAAGCTCGCAGGTTTTATGGCCGGCTCCATGCCCACAAACGGAATGTTATACTCTAATCTGAAATTATCAATGGCGACAGCGGTTACTGTATTACAGGCAATCACAATTAATTTGCACCCTTGAGCGATTAAAAACTCAATGTTTTTTTTGGCCAGCAAAAGGGCTTCGTCTTCGGCCTTTGAACCATACGGACAATTATTGCTGTCAGCAAAATATTGAATAGACTCTTTGGGAAGCTGTTTACGAATCTCTTTTAAAACACAGAGCCCGCCCACACCGGAATCAAAAATACCTAAAGGATTCTTTTTCATAATACGTGTTTATTTGTCATCCATGCTCATTAATTCTATCTGTGAGCAGCAATGTGACATTAGACGATTCAATTGTCAAATAATACTGAGCATGGCGAATAAATGATTGTTTCAAATCCGGCTGCACTGAATAAATTGTTTAACATTTTCTGTCAGCTTTTCAATATCTTTTGTGGCCAGGGCATCCTTGCCAAATAAAGCAGAAGAGACGCCCACGGCCTGGGCGCCTGCTTTAAAATAGTCTTGAATATTCTCTTTTGTCACCCCGCCCACGGCACAAAGCGGGATGGAATCAAATGGTCCGCAAACCTCTTTGATATATTGCGGGCCTCCCATGACTTGACAGGGAAACACTTTGACCATGGAAGCGCCGGCTTTCCAGGCATTATAAATTTCAGTGGGCGTCAATGCACCGGCCACCACCGGGATCTTGCAGGAAACCGCATATTGAATGACATCAATATTAAAATTGGGTGTCACTAAAAACATGGCCCCGCTATCAATAGCCTCTTTGGCCTCTTTGAGACAGCAGACGGTTCCGGCTCCCATAAAATGGCCTTTGGGAACCCTGGGACGGTTATCCTGTATCATATCCAGAGCATTTTTTGTGTTGAGCGTCACCTCAATCGCCTTTAATCCTGCATTAAAAGATGTTTTCATCACCGCTGCAAAAAATTGGGACTCAATTCCTCTTAAAATACCCACCACTGGAACATCAAGCTGCCATTTAACCATTGTCGTTGTATCCTTATACCAAGATTATCTTTTTTATTCCGGCATATTACTTTATTCCAAAAAGATAGCACAGGTTTATTAAAAGATAAATACTGGTTGTATGAACAGTAATTTACTGATACATAATTGCCAAATATTATATGATTGTTTTTAAATAAGACGGCCCTATCGTGGAGGAAATTATGTGGAAAAATATTGAACCAGCGCCGGCTGACGCTATTTTTGGTCTGACTGATGCTTTTAAAAATGACTCTCATCCTGACAAAGTAAACCTTGGCGCAGGTGTTTATAAAGATGATAATGGAAATACACCTGTTTTAGAATCAGTTAAAGCGGCTGAAAAAATTCTGCTGAATATTGAAAAAAGCAAAAGCTATCTGCCCATATCCGGTGATCCGGCTTATACCAGGGGTGTTCAAAAACTATTATTTGGTGAAACAAGCGAGGCTTACACGTCAAATCGTGCCGCAACTATCCATGCTCCCGGCGGAACCGGGGCGCTTAGAATGGGAGCTGATCTGTTAAAAAAAGTTTCACCCAATGCAACAGTGTGGGTCAGTTCACCCACATGGGCCAACCATAAAGGTATTTTCAAGGCCGCCGGATTTGAAATCAAAGAATATCCCTATTATGATGCACAAACCAAATCAGTGGATATTGATCGTTTTTTAACCTGCCTTGAACAGATTCCCCAGGGTGATATTGTTTTGATGCATGCCTGCTGCCATAACCCCAGCGGCGTTGATCTTTCTGATACACAATGGCAACAGGTGGCTGACATTGCAAAAACAAAGAACTGGACTCCTTTTCTTGATTTTGCGTACCAGGGGTTTGGTTCCGGTGTTGAAGAAGACCGGTTTGCCGTTGATATCTTCTGTAAAACCGGACTTGATTTTTTCATTGCCAGTTCTTTTTCAAAAAACATCGGGCTGTATAATGAGCGAACCGGGGCGTTAACCATTGTCAGCCCCACTCAAAAAGAAGCCCGGATTGCAATGAGCCATTTAAAATTAGTTGTCCGGGTCTGCTATTCCAATCCGCCGGCCCATGGCGGACTTGTCGTGGCTACCATCCTCAACGACAAAGGGCTGACTGATCAATGGCTGGAAGAACTTGCCAACATGCGCAAACGAATCATTACCATGCGATCGACTCTTGTTGATGGTCTTGCACAAAGAGGGGTTGCTGATGATTTTTCTTATATCAGGGAACAGCGCGGCATGTTTTCTTTTTCAGGTCTTTCAAACCAGATCGTGGCGTGGCTTAAAGAAAATAAATCCATCTATGTCGTTGGCGGCGGTCGGATCAATGTGGCAGGCCTTACCACGGGAAATATTGATTATATCTGTGATTCCATTGCCCAGGCATTAAAGGCATAATTTATTATTAGAGAACGTTTGTCTGTTTTACTTTATCAGTATCCAGCACATCTCTGATGGTAAATGCCAGGTGATCGAGTATCATGGGTTTCATCAGGAATTGACGAATACCAATTTGCTCTATCTCTTCCGGCGTCAAACGATTGGAGTGTCCTGTACATAAAATGATGGGGATATCCGGACGGAGGCTGAGCATTTTTTTTGAAAGCTCATCACCAGCCAGGTGAGGCATGGTAAGATCTGTAATGACCATATCAAAAGAATCCGGGTTGGCCTTGAAAAGCTGCCATGCGTCCTGACTGCTGGATGTTGCTGTTATGCGATACCCTAAAAATGACATCATATCTTCATAAAGGGTGACCACCATTTCCTCATCATCCACAAAAAGAATATGTTCCCGGCCTCTGGGTAACTCCTCCAGGGTCAATTCTATCTCCTGGTCAATCACTGGATTTTCATTGACCGGCAGATAAAGATCAAATTGTGATCCTGATCCGGGTTGACTTGTAACTTTAATAGTGCCCTTGTAACCTGTGATAATCCCATGAACCACGGCCAAACCAAGACCGGTCCCTTCTCCTAGTTTTTTGGTAGTAAAATATGGATCAAAAATTTGTTTTTGTGTGGCAGTATCCATTCCACTGCCATTGTCGCAGACAGACAGCTTCATGTAAGGCCCGTTTACTAAATTTAAACCATCGGCCTGATTTATTTCAACGCGATCGAGCATAACCTGTAAAACCCCGTCCTGTTCCGGCATGGCATAGGCGGCATTGGTGCACAGGTTCATCAGCACTTGATGAATCTGCGTGGAGTCAGCCATGACAAGACTTTCCGAATCCCTGATTTCCTCACGAATTTCAATGGTACTTGGCAATGATGCCCTGAGCATCTTTAATGTCTCTTTTATCAAAAGACTGATCTTCAGGGGTTTGGCTTCCACACCTTTTTGCCGGCTGAAGGTTAAAATCTGGCGAATCAATTCCGATGCCCGGTGACTGGCAGCCATTACCCGGTGCAGATATTTTACAGATCCTTCTTGAATGGTATCATCCAGCAGGATCAATTCGGTATGGCCGATAATGATGTTAAGAATATTATTAAAATCATGGGCAATGCCGCCGGCCAGAGTACCAATGGCTTCCATTTTCTGGGACTGCTGTAATTGCCTCTCCAAGCGTTTATGCCGGGTAAGATCCTTGAGAAAACCCAGGACAGCGACCCGGTTCTGGTAAGTGATCCGGGTAGCTGATACACCAAAGTATATGTTTTGACCATCCTTTGTCTTTCCCTGGGCTTCATATTGTTCCGGTGCGGGCTGTCCGGCTTCCCTGCGTTTGTTATACTGACAAATCCGTTCTTTTTCATCAGGATGAAAAAGAACTTCGACATCCTTACCGATCAATTCTTCACGACGATCGTAGCCAAGAATGCTGAGCAGTTTTTCATTGAAAAAAACGATCTTGCCTGCTTCTAATATCACAATCCCATCATTGGAGTTTTCAATCACGGCACGGTATCGACTTTCACTTTCGCGAAGCTCAGCTTCAACCTTTTTTCTTTCTTCAATTTTGTTGTGCAGCATGTTATTGGCACAAAGCAATTCCCGGGTCTGGCTCTGGACTTTTTCTTCTAAATTTTCAGTCAGATCTTTGAGTTTTAAATGGGTGGTTACCCGGGCCAGCAATTCTTCCTGGTGAAAGGGCTTGGTGATATAATCCACAGCGCCCAGGTCAAAGCCTTTGAGTTTGTTCTCGGTCTGAGTCAATCCGGTCATAAAAATGACCATGATGTGACGGGTTTTTTCATCTTCTTTTAATCGGTAACAGGTCTGAAATCCGTCCATACCAGGCAGTATTGCGTCCAGAAGAATCAGGTCCGGCTGTTTAGTTCTGGCAAGCGCCAATGCGGTCTCGCCATTGCCGGCCACAATAATTTGAAACCCGCAGTCGGATAAATATTTAACCGTTAGATCTAAATGATCAGGGCTGTTATCCACAACCAGTATGGTATAATTGTGATAATCAAAATCTTCGGTACAGACCAGCTTCATATTTTATTCTATTCTCAGCTTACCATTCAATTTCAGGTCAATGGTTGTTTTTGTACATCAATATCAGGTCGGTTTTCCAAATTGAACCCTGCTCTTTTGAACAAACTTGAAAGCACAATAACCTTTAAACATTTTATCAGGATGTTACCATAAGGAAACAATGTTCATTTGTCAATATATTATTACAAATAGTTCATGTTTTTCCATTTTTTAAGGCTGTTATTTTGCTGTCTCTCA
Organism: Pseudomonadota bacterium; assembly: GCA_043826275.1. Lineage (GTDB taxonomy): Bacteria > Desulfobacterota > Desulfobacteria > Desulfobacterales > Desulfobacteraceae > Desulfobacula. The sequence goes on along the minus strand of JBDRQO010000034.1, from coordinate 15,921 downwards.
CGCAAAAAGAGGACTGTTGTCTATCCAAAACAGGGATCCTTTCTTTTTTGGAAACCAGATCCCTATAAGGTCCTAAACGCTTATCATATTCCTGGTGATAAAACTCGGGCAATTCTCTGGTTCTTCCTTCATGGAATAATTTAAAAGATTGATCTGTTTTTAAGAGCGTCAGTATCTGTTTCATTTTATGGATCATGTGCCTGAGAGCCATGTTTCTTATGGGATGATATCCTTTAAACATCCAGTTTCTCGTCGTTCTTACTGCATTTAATCCAAGAGGTATCGAGACCATATGAACAAAATTATCAATCAGTTTTTCATAAAATTCAATGGGGTGATAATGCTTGATGGTGGTTGCCAGATAGGGTTTACAATAAAAAGCAAAGGGCAATGAGGTTAAAATTCTATTTTCACTCAAATACTTCTCAAAAAGCGGGGTTGCCCCAAAAGGAGCAGGAATATTCAAGGTATGTGATACATAAGGGGTTTTAGAGATAAATCGTTTATTCAATTGAACCGGTTCATCACCCTTGTCCGTATCAAGGCCGAACATCATGTTTGCCTGGATAAACGGAATATATTGGTGGATCATTTCAAAATGATTTATAATTTCTCTTAATTTTTCCCGGGCAGATGCTTTCTTTTTAACTCCTGACTTTTTTGAATAGGCATTCCAGGATTCAATACCGGGAATCACACAAAGGCAACCCGCATCTTTCATCCGTTTAAGCCTTTTCTCGGTCAATGAACTTAAAGACCCTTCTGTCATGAACCATCGTTTTTTAGGATGAGAAATATTTTCTATTATATTCATAATCTTTTCAAAATTTACCCCGAAATTGGGATCATAAAAACTGATCTTGGTCCCGGGAAATTGACTGACCGCAAACTCAAGATCAGCTTTTACCCTGTCTAAGGGCAAGGGGATATATGATGTGTCCCAATCCACGCAAAAATCGCAGGTATACGGGCAGCCTGTGCTGGAAAGCATGGGTATAAGAGACAATCGTGTGGGTTTTTTGTTCCAGAAACTGGCTATTCTTATTTCCGGCAATCGTTCCTGGATGGTGGGGACATCTTCCAGCCGCCTGGAACTTGTAATGATTTCATTCCTGGGTAAATCGGTCAGGATCTCTTTGATCAATTGTTGATCACACTCTTTAATGACCAGGTCGAAAAAGCGTGCGGCATCCAAAGAAAATTGCTTTGCATGGGCGCCACCAAGAATGGTCAGGATCTTTTGATTCTGTCGCTTGAACAATTTGGCCAAACTATATGCCAGGCCGCTTCCCCGGGAAAAACAGGAGATAAAAACAATATCCAGATCTCTGGGCAGAAGAGCCAAGGGATCTTTTTGTCCAAAATAGATGGCATAATTGACGTCATGTCCCAGTTGACGACACCAGACACTCACTGCCTGGGGCATAATACTGGCAGATTGTTTGGTTACAAAAAAATCAAAAGCCGCACGGCTAAAGGACGTGTTTACATCGTCACTGATCAGTTCAAGAATACCGACTCTCATTTTTCAAAAAACCTTTTTTAGCTTTACAGGACTGTGGGTAAACCCATCCGCGTTGTATCGCAAAATTCACGAAATAAGATAGTAATAAATACTTAACAATAATATTTGCACAAAAGCAATGCCATACTTTTAAAAATCTGCCTTCCTGCCATTGCCGACATCGCAAACATAAAAAAAACCTTTACAAGTGCGGAGAATAGATTATTTTATAGGAAAGCTTTTTTTATAACCGCTTAAAAAAATAAGAAAGGAAAATACTATGGGAAATAAACCCTGTCCAGATTGCAAAGGGAAAAAAATGATCGTTGGAAATTGTGAATGTAACAACGAATGGCGTACCACGGATGGAGACGGTAACGTTGACGATTGCCGATGTGATCCTGATCAGAATTGCCCAACCTGCAAGGGTACGGGTGTTGTCACGGATTAACTTTTTAGTCTTTTTATAAAAACTGTGCCTTAAAAATAAAAGCCCTTCCCCTTTTATAGATGACACATCTGTAAAAGGGGGAAGACTAAAAGCATCTTCCCAACTGCAATCAGGCAAGATATTTGCTATATCAACACCTGATAAAAACAATGGGGAAGATAGATGCGTGAATCAAACATAGTCAATACATGCTTACAAAATTGAGCCTGTTCTTAGAAAGAATTCTGTTGCATAAGGATCTTTATGGAACTATATAATCTGGTCAGTTTTACAGGTATTTTTATTTTAATCGGACTGGCCTGGCTTGTTTCACGATTTATATTCAAAAATACGACAACACCCAATTTTTCTCTTATTGTCTGGGGAATTGGACTCCAGCTCTTATTTGCCTTTTTTATATTTGTCGTACCTGCCGGCATGACCTTGTTTAAAATCATTAATGATTTTGTCATACTGGTATTATCCAAGGCATCTGCCGGGGCAAGTTTTGTTTTCGGTCCGCTTGCATCAACCCCGGGCAAAAGTGACTCCATCGGCTTTATCCTGGCATTCCAGGCGTTACCCACAATTATCTTCTTTTCCAGCCTGATGGCCATTTTTTATTATTATCCCATCCTTCCATTTATCATTCGCCAATTTGCACGGCTTTTTTCAAAACTGATGAAAATTTCCGGAGCAGAAAGTCTATGCGCTGCCAGCAATATTTTTGTAGGCGTGGAAGCTGCCTTTACGGTAAAACCATATATTGAAGAGATGACCGATTCTGAACTGAACACCATCTTGACGGCAGGAATGGCAACGGTTGCTTCAAATGTAATGGCCCTTTATGTGTTTACCCTTCAATCTCAATTTCCATCCATTGCCGGTCACCTGATCTCTGCATCCTTTCTTTCCGCACCAGCCGCATTGATCATGTCTAAATTATTTTTACCGGAAACCCAAACCCCGGTGACCATGGGAAAAACCGTGGATGTTCATTATGAACGAGATGCCAGTCTATTTGAAGCCATCATCAATGGATCACTCTCCGGATTAAAAGTTATTTTTAATATCACAGCACTGCTTATTGCTGTTCTGGGTCTTGTCGCCCTGTTAGATATGGCCCTGGGCGGTATGGGCAATGTTGTCAATGCCTGGATGGGCCTGTCCATAGAATGGACATTAAAATCAATAATAGGTTGGCTTTTCTATCCATTTACCCTGATCATCGGCATCCCTGTTTCTGATGCAAGTATTGTTTCCCAAATTATTGGGGAACGGCTCATCCTCACCGAAGTAGCGTCTTACCAGGATCTGGCATTGGCCATTAAAAACCACACCCTGATCCATCCGCGATCTGCGATCATTACTGCCTATGCCCTCTGTGGATTTGCCCATGTTGCCTCCATGGCGATTTTTGTGGGCGGCATTACAGCCCTGGCACCCAAAAGAACTGCAGATATCTCAAAAGTGGCCTTCTCTGCTTTGATTGCTGCCACCTTTGCCTGTCTGATGACCGCCTGTATTGCAGGGACTTTTTTTAATAAAACCAGTATTTTATTGGGTTCTTGATCAAGATTATCTCATGAATCCCTTGAAAATCATCTTTTCAACCAGAAGGTACAGGTCTTGGGAAGGCTGAACATCTCCTTTAAGAATCAAATCAAACACCCCCTGAAACAAGCCGACTGCGACTGCCACATAATTATCCACAGATTCATCCCTGAAAATCTCTTCATCAATGGCTTTTTGGATCATGGTCCGAATAAATTCATTTTTCATATTATTCTGCTGCTCAAAACGGGCCAGCACCCCGGGTGCCATACCATCCATCAACAACAGCTGATCGCATTTGCGATAAACCGCAAACTTTCTGATATCATTAATTCGAAAATCCCAGAACACCTGCATGGTTTTTTTCAGTTGCACCATTACCGGTGTCGTTAGGGATATAGAATGTAAAAGCGATAGTATTTCATTGCCCTGCCGGATAATAAGGGTAGCAAAAATATCATTTTTACTTGAAAAATGCTTATAAATCGTGCCCTTGCCAATCTGGGCCTGCTCAGCGATCATATCTATGGTAACCGATTCAATGCCATGGTCTGCAAACAGCACCAGGGCAGTCTGGATGATATTTTCTTCTCTTTGCTTAAATTCTTGCTCTTTCCGGCCTGATCTGCCCATTTTACCTCATTCCTCTATACCGTGACTGCTGGTCACAAAATAAAGGCTTTCTATCTTATGGTCAAGATAAAAATTTTATACACTATTTTACAATTTTGTATAAATTTTTATTTGCTAACCTGCACTTTTATGATTATACTCTCTTTGTTTTTGCCAGACGAAAAGTATAAAATACCGAATACACGATATTTATTGTCATAATAAGGATAGTTATGGAACCTTTGTCAGAACCTGAAAAAACAATACCAGTAAGCATATTTGGCCGGATAAAAAAGATTGTTTTAAAAAACCTTCCTCTTTTAATTGTCGTATTGCTGATACTGCTGGTCATGCTTCCGCTCAGTTCTAAAATCAAAGCGAAAAAAATAGCCTTGGAAGAGCGCCAGTCCCAGGAAAAGACTACCCAGAAGGCATTGACCAATGTCATTACCATGGAAATTGTGCCTTCATTGATCCAGGAAAAAATCAGCCTTCCGGGTATGGCCAAACCCTGGGTCACCCTTGAGGTCGTTTCAGAAGTAAAAGGGAAAATCACCCATAAACAAGTGACTGAGGGTCAGCAAGTCAATAAAGGAGACATTATCGCCATCATTGATAAGAGTGACTATCAAAATGCCTATGATGGAGCGCTTGCCTCGTATGATACTGCCAAAACTACCCACAGCCGATTAAAGGCCCTGGTCAAAAAAAATTTTGTCACCCAGTCTCAACTTGATGATGCCACAGCCCAGTTGAAAACCACCAAAGCCGCCTTTGACACTGCCAATTTGAATTTAAGCCGGTGCACCATTCTCTCTCCCATGAAAGGCATTGTTGATCGAATTTATATTGAAACCGGGTCTTTTTTAGATTCTGGTAATCCTGTGGTAAAAATTATTCAGATTGATAAACTTAAAATCGAAGTGGGCATTCCTGAGTCTGATGTGGATGCGGTTCGCAATCTTGACACCTTTGAAATCACCATAGATGCGCTGGGACAAAAAAAATATACGGGTCATTCCCACTACCTGTATAAGACGGCTGATTCTTTAGCCCGATTGTATACCCTTGAAATTCGCGTTGACAACCCTGAATTCCAGATTCTCCCGGATATGTTTGCAAGGGTCAATATTATTAAATCCCAAGACCCTTACGGACTTGCTGTGCCCATGTACGCCCTGGTCACCCTGGACAAAGAGGTGGGTGTTTATGTTGAAAAAGATGGTGTTGTCCAATTTACGCCTGTTGTTCCTGGATTTTTAGATGGCTGGAAAATTCAGATTCTTACGGGTCTTTCCCCCCGCGACCATGTGGTGGTTGTGGGTCATAAACTTGTTGAAGATGGCGAACAGGTTCTTGTGACAAAAGTGATCACGGACATGAAGGAGCTTGCTCAATGATCATCTCTGATACTGCCATTAAAAACAGAACCAGTGTTCTGGTCCTGGCCGTTATCATTCTTGGGATTGGTCTGTATTCATACATTTCTCTTCCCCGGGAAAGCGACCCGGATATCACCATTCCATTTGTTTTTGTTCAGACCGATTATAAAGGTGTTTCTGCCTCGGATATTGAAACCGGCATCACCTTGAAAATAGAAAAAAAGCTCAAGGGCCTTGACCAGGTGAAGAATATCAGCTCGGTCAGTTCCCAGGGGCTTTCCCAGATCAATGTTGAGTTTTTACCCGGCACAGACATTGAGGAGGTCCTAACCAAAGTCAAAGACAAGGTGGATGAAGCCAAAAATGATCTGCCCTCTGATCTTGAAAATGACCCTTCTGTATACGAGTTCAATCTTTCAGAAATGCCCATTGTGGTTTACTCCCTGGCAGGAAAAACAAGCCCTGGGGTGTTAAAAAAAATTGCAGATGCTTTAAAAGATGAAATTGAAGCCGTGCCCGGTGTCCTTGAAGTTGAAATCACCGGCGGCCAGGATCGAGAAATCAGAATAGAAGTTGACCCGGACAAACTGGCTTATTTTAGAATCCCTATTCTTTCTTTAGAGCAATCCATTGCAAGCGAGAACCAGAACACCTCCGGCGGAGCCATCACTCTTGGCGACGGCCGGTATCAACTTAAAGTTCCCGGAGAATTTGAAACACCCCAGGAAATCCTTTCCCTGGTTGTGGCTACCCATAATGGCAATCCCATCTATCTAAAAGATGTTGCCACGGTCATTGACGGAGTCAAAGAAGCCACCTCCTATTCCCGGCTGAATGGTGTGGATTCAGTGAATCTATCCGTCAAAAAAAGAGTTGGCGAAAACATTATATTCATTTCAGACCGGGTGGATAGCATTGTTAAAGAAGCCCAAAAGCACTTTCCAAAAAACACCACCATTACCAAGTTGATGAACAAAGCAAAAGATATCCGGATGATGGTAGCCGACCTTGAAAACAATATTCTTTCCGGATTGCTATTGGTCGTGGCTGTTTTATTTTTTGCCCTTGGATTTCGAAATGCCCTGTTGGTTGGTCTTGCTATTCCCTTTTCCATGTTCTTATCCTTTACCGTTCTCCAGGCACTGGGATATACTTTGAACATGGTGGTTCTGTTCTCTTTAACCCTGGCGTTGGGAATGCTGGTGGACAATGCCATTGTTATCATTGAAAACATTTTCAGATATATCCAGCAGGGGGTACCAAGAGTTGAAGCTGCCATGAAAGCCACAAGTGAAGTGGCATGGCCGGTCATCGGATCAACCTTGACCACTCTTGCTGCTTTTTTCCCCATGATTTTCTGGCCGGGAATTATGGGCGAATTCATGAAATATCTTCCCATCACACTGATTATTACCCTTTCCTCTTCTCTTTTTGTGGCCATGGTCATCAATCCAGCCCTGTCCGCTTTTTTCATGAAATCTGCCAAAGCTTCGGATGCACCAGCGCTTTCAGCAGACCAGATTGAAGAACAGGGAGAAAAACCCATTGAAATCAAAGGCTTTATTTTATCTGGTTATGCAAAAATATTAAACACCGCCCTGAACCATAAAATAACCGTACTGGTGGGTGCTTTTGGTATTCTGATCCTGTTGATCCAGGTCTGGTTTTTACGAGTGGGGGTTGAAACACCGGTGGAACTTTTCCCGCCCATTGATCCGGGTTCTACCTATATCAATATCGATCCCCCTGAAGGGGCAGACCTGGACTACATTGACCGGATCATTAAAAAAATCGAAGTGGCCATTACAGGCCATCCAAGCCAGGAATATAAAACAGCCATACAGATGCAGGCGCATGAAACCAAAGGCGGCAAATCGTTTATGGCCCCAAGTGATATCAACAATATTGAACATATCTATACAAAAGCGATTCAAAATGCCGGCAGCTCCGTCTTTGATTCCAACCTGCCCAACCATATCGGGATTCAATTCTTAAGCTTTGAAGATCGAAAAAGCTCAACAAAAGATGACCTTGAAACATTAAGACAACGGGTTCAAAAAATTGCCGGTGTTAATATCACTGTGGACGAGCTACAGGAAGGCCCTCACACTGGCCCGCCAATCAACATTGAAATTTCCGGCCAAAACTTTGACACTTTGAGCCAACTGGCTGAAAAAATCAAAAAAGCGGTTCAAAGTATTCCCCATGTTAAAGATGTAAGGGATGATTACCAGGGTAGCCTCCCCAGTGTTCAAGTCATCATTGATCGCCAGAAAACAGCCCTCTTCGGCATGACCACCTCTGCCATTGGGAATGCCTTGAAAACAGCCTATAACGGCCTTGATGTATCCACTTTCTATGATGGGGATGATGATTTTGATATTGTGGTCACCCTGGCCCGGTCTGACCGGAATGTGGCAGATGTTCTCCAGAAACTGATGATACCCACGCCATCAGACCAGGTTGTTCCTTTAACGACGTTGGCGAAAATTGAATACAAAGGGACCATTGGCGATATTATCAGAAAAAACCACCGTAGGGTGGTGACTGTCAAGGCCAATGTGGATAGCAAAAAAACCACGGGAACCGTAGCCAGAATGAAAGCTGAAGAATTGCTCAAGAACCTTGAACTTCCTCCTGGTTACCAAATCACATTCACCGGTGAAAACGAAGACCAGAAAGAATCTGAAGAATTTTTAACCAAAGCCTTTATTATCGCACTGTTTTTAATTTTTCTGATTCTGGTCACATTGTTCAACTCCGTGGTCCAGCCGGCCATTATTTTAACCTCTGTCATCCTTTCTCTTGGGGGTGCTTTCTGGGGGCTGACCGTTATAAAATCACCCTTTGGTATTATCATGACCGGTGTGGGCATTATCTCCCTTGCAGGTGTTGTGGTAAACAATGCCATTGTCCTCATCGATTATACCAACAAACTTCGAAAGAGCGGTATGCATCTGCGCGACGCCGTCATCTCCGCCGGAGCAACAAGGCTTCGTCCGGTGATACTCACTGCTATAACCACCATTTTAGGGCTCCTGCCCATGGTTACCGGCATCAGTTATGATTTCCATGTCATGGCTTTTTCTTTGGCATCCGAATCCAGCCAATGGTGGAGATCCATGGCCATTGTGGTCATTTTCGGCCTTGCCCTTGCAACCATCCTTACCCTGGTGGTGGTGCCTACTCTCTATGTCTTGATTGAAGATATCGGGCAATGGTTAAAAATGAAATACCAGAAGCTTATGACCTTTTCATAAAAATTTCAATTGGTAAGATCTAGCGGATAGATACAAGGTCAAAAATAATGCTGCCGATAGACACTTTGACTTTTATTCTGACCGGAACCTGTCGCTCGTCTGCCGAAATCCACACCATTACCGTTGGATTGTCACTCTTTTTAAAGACTCCTGAAAAATGGGTGACCTGGGGAATAACAAGATAGGTATCATAGGTTCCTGAAGAGAGCACAAGCTTTTCTCGTTTGATAATTTCGCCTTTTTGAACAAAACTTTTTTTACCGTCGGTCACTGAAAAGGATAGGGCTTCGCCATTTTTTACATCCTTTTCTTTTAAATTCAGGGTTCGCAACTTATAATAAGAAGAAAGCGGATCTAAGGCATTTTCAGGAATAGCAATGGGAGCTCTTTTCCCTCCAAAATTGGAATAGGTCGCCATTTTCTTTTCCCAGTCAAATTCAACAACCACCTGCTTATCTGCTTTGCCGGTCTGGGTTCTCTTGTACAAAAAGGACCGTGTAAAGGCTTCATTTGTATAACTTTCATACCGGTCCCGGATTTTGTAGAAAAAATCAATAAACCGTTTGGATCTTGCTTCCATAACAAAATGCCAGGCTTTTTGGCCATCAATGGCCGTATAATCCAGGACTCTGCACCACACCTTACCGGCTGGGATCATCTCCCAGGAAACCGTATAGGCGATCTCTTCGCCAACAGCGAAAGGCAGTTTTGCAGGTTCTGCGTGTTTGGTTTCTGTGTTGCTGGTTTCTGTGTGTCCGGCCGAGTATCCAATTGTCCCATTGAATATAAAAAAAAGGCTGACAACAAAAATGTAAATAAATCGCTTGATAGTCAGCCTTTTTTTTTGATTGCGCAATCGCATAGTTCTCAACTGTGATCTTGTACAATATGTTTAATGCATGGCCTCTGCAATGGAGACGGTTCTGTCACCCAGCATATTAACATAGCTTGCCATTTCATTATCATACCAGCCGTAAATAACGGTCTGGGTAACCTGAATACTGACCATGTGGTCCTTGATGGCTTCCAGTATGGCAGGATCCAGCCCTCGGACATGCCCAAGGTTGATTTTGATGGCCCCTGTCCGTGCATGGGTTTCATGGCCTTCGATCACAGCAGCGGCTTTTAATGAACCAATGATATCAGACGACACATTTTGTTTGTCCGAATATACCAGGTAACCATTGTTATTATTTTTAGCAGCTTTTTCATAAATCGAATTAATCAGGCTCCTTCTGATGGGCTTTGTGTTCAACTCTTCTTGAAAATTCATGACCAGGATGATCAAAGACCCTGTGGCAGTGGGTATCCTGACAGACTCAGCAATAAAGCCGACCGTTGCCATTTCCGGAATTACCAACTGCAACGCTTTGGCAGCCCCTGTGGTGGTCAGAATAATATTGTTCATAATGGACCGGCTCTTTCTTAAATCCTTGGCCCCTTTTTTGGGCAATCGGTCCAATACCTGCTGTGATCCTGTGGCTGCATGGACGGTTGCCATGGAGGCTGATAAAATTCTTTCAATGCCGAAAGAATCAATCAGCGGTTTGATCATATGGGACAGACAGGTGGTGGTGCAGGATGCATTGGAAATCACCTGGTGGCGCAGAGGATCATAATCGGCATCATTGATGCCCATGACGGTTGTCACCGCATCCTCGGGCATGGCGGCTCCTTCTTGAAGCTTGAACGGTGCCGAGGCAATCACCTTTTGTGCGCCTGCCTCAATATGACCCCGGATCGAACCGCCAGGCGCATCTGCTCCCAGACAGGGATCCAAAAACTGGCCCGTGGTATCCACCACAAGATCAACCCCATGGGTTGCCCATTCAATCTGTTTTGGATTTCTGTGGGTTCTTAAAATCTTAACCAGAACGCCATTCACCCTTAATGAGCCATTGGCCGCATCTGCCTGGGAAATAGCAGGCTTGCCCTGGTAACCATGAAGAAAGGCATCCAGACGGCCATAAGTTGTATCTCTTTCAATATAATGGATAATGTCATCAAAAGACAGGCCCACATCTCTTCCTACATTGATCACAATGGTATCAAAATATTTTCTGCCCGCATGATGCCATAAAGACAATTTGCCGATTCTTCCCAAACCGTTAATTCCAAGTATTTTAGACATGGTATTCATTCCCCTCTTGTTCTCACATTACTTTGTATTTGACGCATCTTAATTAAATTTAATTTATTTTTATCGCGCCTTTATACACTGATCCTTTTTGACCATGTATGCTGATACGATCACCCGTTACCATTCGGACATTGTTGAGCATACACTCTTTTTCCTGTTCATTGCAAACAAGATTTTCACATCCCACCACACAGGTCTTTCCTAAGTTATAGGTGACGACAGCAGCATGGGAGGTCAATCCACCCCTTGCCGTCAAAATCCCATCGGCTGCATCGATTTCAAGGATATCATCCGGCACGGTATCATTCCTTAAAAGTATCAGTTTTTCGTCCGGATTGCTCTGGCGCAGGGCATCAATCTCTTCCAATGTAAATACAATCCTCCCACTCATGGCCCCGCCGCTGACGCCGATTCCCTGTCCCAGATACTCCTTCTCCAGAACTTCGGGTGAAACATTAAAGTCAACAATCTTTTTTCGATCCCGCAAAGACATATCCCGCGCCTGAAGAATAAACAGATCCTGGGCAGATTCTCCTTCAAAGGTAAATTCGATCTCTTGAGGATTCCATCCTTGGTCATAAACCAAAAGATGGACCAGCTTTCTCAATTCTTCGTATACCTTGGGAAAACTTTTTTCAAGACTGCTTATTGAATCCCGTTCTTCAACTTCCCGTTGAACTTCTGAGATCGGAAGAGTTTTTACCAGCCCTGACACCACATCCTCGCCCTGATTTCCAATGGTATAATCGCCCCACAGCCGAACCGTATCACCCGGAAGGCGTGGGCTATGGCTGAAGACCACGCCGGACCCCGAGTTTCTGGACAGGTTTCCAAATACCATGGACTGAATCGTAACAGCAGTTCCCCAGTCATCGGAAATCCCCATAATTCGCCTATAATCTTTACCCCTTTTAGAATCCCAGGAAGAAAAAACCTGGTTAATGGCCAAATACAATTGATCAATGGGACTTTCAATCAGCTCTATTCCGGAATCCAGCAACAACTGCTTATATGCCAGCGCCACTTCCTTCATCTGACTGCCTGAAAAGTATCGTTTGAGTTCAACCCCGCAGGCAGCCTTTTTGGCATTAATAATAAAATCAAAGTCATCTCTTTTGATATTAAATGCCATTCCATATCCCTGGATAAAACGACGGTAGGAATCCCAGGCAAACCATGGGTTTTTACTTTTTTTTGCCATGGCAGCTGCAATCTGTTCATTTAAGCCCACATTTAAAAAAGAGTCGAGCATACCGGGCTGAGAAATAGAAGAACCGGAACGAACCGATAAAAGCAATGGGTTTTCAGTATTCCCAAATTTTTTATTGACCTTTTTTTCAAGCGTCGTGAGCATCTTTTTAATATAATTTTTAAAATTGATGTTTGCCGGCTTGTAATTATTAATAATTTCCCGGCATTTAAACACTTCTGTGGTAATGATAAATCCTTCGGGCACAGGAGCTCCTGCTTTTTTTAATTTGATCAGGTTCAACCCCTTGTTACCCAGGAATATAATGTTATTGCTGATGGGATCAAAGCTGCCCACTTCAATGGCTGAATACCGAGAATCATAGTTGAGCAGTCGACTCAAATGGATCTGGGATAGTTTTTCAGACTGCTGGAACAAGGTATGCAGAATCCGGTTTAAAAAAACATCCATCTGCTGAAGCCCGATGGATGTGGCAATCCGGTCCATGAAAAAAATCTCGGCCACCCGCTGATCAAATTTTGAGTATTGTTTCTTATCTCCCTTGGGCAGATATTTTTCAAGGACCTGGGTTTTACCCAGCCTGGATTCAATTTGAAACAGATTATTGGAATGAATATTGTTAAAGTGATCATTGACAATATCGGCAACCGCCCGGGTAAACCCTTTAAAAATATCTAAATACTGTGTAAAGGTACAGGTTCTGATATCCACGGAATACTTTAAAAAATCCATCTGGACATCCAGCTGATTAGAAGAAATACCATCCAGCGCCATTGCTTTTTTAAACAAAGTGAGAATTTTGTAAATCTGCTTAAATGTTGATTTGGTAATCACCTGGAGATCGATACTGTTAATGAGTTCTTCAAACAGAACATTTAAAATATTTTCAACCCGCAGGGTCAACCCTAAAGCATCAAATTTGGTCTCATTGTAGCTGCCGTACATGGAGGGTATATCAACAGCAAAATGACGTTTGTGATAAATGGCCTCGTTGACTTCATAGATTCTATCAGAAAGAATAATGCCTTTAAGTTCTGACATATAATAAATAATTGAACTGATCTTATTTTCCAGATCTTTTTCATCCAAAGCAGAAATAAGCATCTTTGTATCAGGCAGGTTTTCATACTTGAACGACGTCAGATATTGTTTGAGCTCCAGATTATCCACCCGGTATTTCTGGTTCAACAGGCGGTGGAACCCGAAAAGCATCTTCACCCTGGACCGGTCAAGGTCTGATGGCGCATCCACCTGATCAATCAGGTTATTAACGGCATCTTCAGTATGCATCAGATAATCATCAGGGAAGATAATTCCTTTTGATTCCAGGTAATTGAGAATAATTTTAGGTCCATCGATAAAGGGGCCTGTGGCCTCAATCTCCTGAAAAATAGATGGGGGAACATAGGGTTCAAGCTTGGTTTTATCCCCGGTTTTCCAGAATAAAATGACTTCTTTTATAAAATCAACGATTCTGGAAGAACTTTCAACATGGCATTGTTTGCGTAAAAAATGGATCAATCGATCTTTTCTTGAACAGGCTTCATCCAGCTGGGTGGAAATATCCCGCAGTTGTCCTTCTGCCCCGATTTCATTGAAAAAGGCCGGCAAGAGTCTGGACAATTGCTTGACCAGATTAAACACCGGTTCAATATCAGAATTTAAAAACCTGGTAATATCCCTGGGAAACAGGTCAGTATCCTTGATAAACACACCGCCGATGGACAAGGATATAATCAGGGCGCTCAACAACCGCCTTGATTTTTTAGGGTGCCGGCCGATTAGATCTAAAAAAATCCGGATGTTTTTCACATGGGCGGTATTGCTCTTGATCTGCCAGTCATCTCCGGTCCCCTGGATCATGGGGAACTGGAACCCGTGATCCACTGCCCAGTCAATAAAATGATTGATCAATTCGATCCTGGAGGTTTTGTAAACCACTTCACCTATTTTATGAATACAATCCAATACAGTTTCCGGGTATTTCCCCTTGTGCTCTTTGAGCAGAGAAAAGATCTGGTCAATGATGACAAAATCATTTTTAAAATCCTTGTCTCCAATCAGATGGGTCAGTGTCGTGTTAATATCTCGCAGCGCCTGGACATGAATTGTCGACATCCCCTGCACACCAATAATATAAAACAAGAAAGTCAGTTTCAGATGATAGCCTTTGGTTGCATCTTTGCTGTTTGCCACAAGTTTCTGGGGCACCGCCCATACCCTTGAAACAAAGTTCTGATAGCTGACAAGACCAATCAATTGCTGTGTTGCTTTTCGTGGTGACAGGTCTAAACCAATTGCGATGGCTTCAAGTTCTTTTTGCCACTCTCGAATCTGACCGTGGGAGACCGATTCTATTATTCTTTGTAATGGTTTTTCTATCTGCCCGGTATCCATGCTCGACCCAATCCAGGCCATGGGGTCTTGCTGGCCCAGCCAGAAATCAAAAGAATATCGGTAACATTTAATCAAAAACCGGTTTAATGATTGAAAAACCTGTGAATCGTCTTCAATGCAATCCAGCAGACTTTTTGCCATTTTATCCGGCTGGTAATAGGACCGGACAAACTCATAAAAATCATCTGCTTCATATGTCTGTATTTGTTCCAGGGCAGTTTCAATCACCGGTAAAAACCGTGGCAGCTCATCGCCGGATTCTTTAACGATATGCTGTAAAAAGAGCATCAAATTATCTGCTGCATTTGATTTTACCGCATGATTTACATCTGCTTCAAACGCAGATGTAAATATATCGACAAAAAGCAACAATGCCTGCTCTCCTGCATCGTGCGGCTTATACAAATAAAAACAATTAAGACAAAGGTGCCTGGCCTCAGAAACAATGAATTTCCAGTTTTTATAAGGATGGGAGAGTTCCTTTAAAAAGATGCTCATCCGGTTCAGGATGCCGACATATGGCGAGACGATCTCAACAAAGACATCATACTTTGTGTCAATGACCACCTCAACATTTGTGTCAGATAAATTTACTTCAAGTGCCCTTGATTTCACGCCATTTCCTTTCGTTTGTCTCAATATCCGATCATTATTGCATTTGCTGTTATTAGAAATGCGGGTATTCTATCACTTTGGTCTGCCTTTTCAAGGACTTTAAGCATAAAAGGTCTCTGATAGCCCAGACACAACCAGATCCTTAATACCCCAGGCCAAACCTTAAATTTCAGACCGGACCTGAAAGGTCAATTTGGTTGATCCTTTTTCAGGCACTGGAATCTTCCAGGAAACAGTTGAGGCATCCTCTTTTTTATGCGTGTGGGACTGGCTGAGTATCTGCCACTGGCCCGGCATGGTTTCCAGAACGCTAATATTCACACCCTTTTGCTTATACATCTGACCGGATTTGTTCCAATAATAATATGATGCTCCGGATTTCAAGACCAGGTTTTTACGACAGATCCCGTTATTTTCCTGGAGCAGGGCAATTTGTTTTGATTGATTATCCTTTATGGTTGTGGGCCGCTTCATGGTATACAGATGATACTCAAGTAAAGCTTCTTCAGACACCCTGGACTTTCCAGCAGATGCGCTCATCATCACTCTCTCTTGTTCCATGCGTTGCGGCACATCCGGGTAGATCAAGCTCAAAATTCTGTTCAATCACATCAATATCCTCTCCCTTGATCAAGGCTGTTTCCGGCAGAATGCGCGAACTGATCTCTTTAAACGCCTGCTAAGATTCAAATAGTGTAACGCCTAAGCCCATAATTGGTGTCAAAATAATGTAACGGGAATATACCCCGCCGCCGTACCCCGCCAATCGAACAAATAAACATTACCCCGCTTACCCCGCCGCCAACTGCAAGCCAAA
>JBDRQO010000033.1:0-2091 GCA_043826275.1 Pseudomonadota bacterium | reverse complement strand
TTAACCCAAGTTCGACAACTATTTTTAAAATATATAGTGAATTCAATAATATATGAGAAATGCACATTATTTTTCCTCACTACATTTTTTGTTTTTTGTCAGGAGAGTTTTTAACTTTTACCTTTTTCAGCGGCTGCTTTTTTATTCCCAAAGCATCATAAATCAACTGCTGGGAGAGGGTCGGAATCGTGCTGTTTCTGATATGAATGGTTGATCCATCCTCGGTTTTAAATGTTGTTGTTACTCTGACATGCGTTGACAATATTTTTCTGATTGTATTCCAGTTGTAATGAATTCCATTTCCGCATAATTTTTTTAAAATCCCGGCAAGAATATGATAGGCAATAACGGTAATGAAAATGTGAGCGGTTGTCGTATCATCTCTTTTGTGATGAATCGGTCTCAAACCCAGGTGTGACTTCATACTCCTGAAGCTGTCTTCCACAGTAGTAAGGGATCGATGAATTTTTGATATCTCTTCTTCTGTAAGATCAAGACGGTTCGTCCTCAGAATGTAATCCCCAACTTGCTGTTGTTTTGCCCTTCCCTTGGGATTTTGATTATATTCAATCCCGGTTACTTCACCATCAGCTTCCCGGATTTCAATATCATACAAGCTACCAACTCCATACCGCTCTTTGATTCTTCCAATCCTTTCGACAATAGTTTTATATTTTATCCGAGCTCCTTTTTTCTTGAGTCCATCCCGGATTCTCTGCAATTCCTGCTCAAATTTCTCAATCTTTTTTGCAAGAATAGCCTTTTCTTTGGCTTCTTTTATGCCGCTGTGGCAATGTAGCCAAGCTTCGCCATCCTTCTTTACCAGCTTTACTTGCAGTTTGTTCTTTTGATCATAAAGCGGAAGGTCTTTTTCCGTACCGCCTGACCAAAAATCCTCAGGAAAGGTCCTTCTTCTCGATACGGCTACATATTTCAACTGTTTCTGTTTAATGATTTCAATGTTTTCTTCCGAGGCAATTCCCGCATCAATGACGATTGTTTTTTCAGAACCATAACCGTCATTTGTTTCCGACAGTTCATTTAACATGGCTTCCAGTGTACCCGGCTCTGATACATTCCCTTCAAGGATTCGGCTTTGTTTTGGAAAACCATCGGCATCAATGGTTAATGCCAACGTAACCAAGGGCCTGTCATTGCGTCGTTCTTTTGATTTTCCCGGCTTTGCTATCTTGCTGTTTCGTTTGCTGCCCTCAAAATAGGTATTGGTCAGATCATACAATATGACGGTTTCCTTCAAATCAAAAAGGTCTCGGGCGGCTCCTGATAAATACCGTTCTATCTTTTCATGATTTTCCAGCAACAAGCAGGATGTCCTGTGCAATGCGGTGTCATATACTTTTGTTTTTGTATGCAACAGTTCGCATATCGCGCTGTTTTCATTAATCCATCTTGTGGTTTCTCGTTCACTTCCGGGATGGGCAAGCCTTCCGGCAATCAACATTTTAGCATAATCAATCTGATTTTCATTGAATTTAAGCTTTTGCAGAATCTTGTCTACATTATATGCCTGCATACTGTTTGTAAGGATGTGTTCAATCCCAATGGTTCTGCTGTCGGAGGTTGATACGGAGTTTATGTCAACCGTTTCATATACAATTTCTTCATCCGGTTGCGGACCAATCTGTTCTGATGCTTGACTCAGTCGCTCTTTAACGATAACCTTGGCGTAATGCCCGGCAAGCGTTTCAATCTCTGAATTAGTTGAAAATAAACGTTTTTCTCCATGAAGTTCGGATTCAATCGTGTTTGCCAGTTCTTTCCATTGGTCTTTTGGCAAATCAAGAAAACCAAGATTCAAAACAAGCCGCTGCCTGGGCCCATTGGGTGTGCGAACCGACTCTACCAGTTGATGCTGGACGTATTTTTTACCTTGTTTGGATTTGACTGTTTCTCGAATAAACATGCGGTGGAGCATACAGGCTTGAATCGACCATGTCAAGTATTAAATTATATTTTCAGTCACTACATTGACAATTTCGCATGCCGGTTGTTATGATTTCAGATAGTTATATTTTTGAAACTCTCGTTTTTAACCCTTTTTTATTAAAAATTGTCGAACTTGGGTTAACA
>JBDRQO010000032.1:0-2000 GCA_043826275.1 Pseudomonadota bacterium | reverse complement strand
GGTCTTGCACCAGGCACTATTTCGCTTATTTTTGCAAGGCTTTTCTGATATTCAACAGCCCTTGTATCTTTTATCTTATTCAACGAATTACGTGCTATTCCAACAACCTCTTCCCCGCTTAACTTTCCCCTCAAGGCTTTTTGAAACATTATTTTTGTAGCATCTGCGCCACTTTTATATGCCTCCTTTACAGCAGCAGCTCCTGTTCCGGTAAGTCTTCCAACTGCCTGAGAACCCACTCTCCCGATTCCGGTTACAATCGGAGGCAATGCCGCTCCGATTATTCGACCACCCGTTTCATACTCTGCACCCTCTTTTATGTCTTTCCCAGATTGAACAAGACTTTGAAAAACTGATTGCGGTTGTACTTTTTCACCACCAAGTTGAGCAATTAAATCCTCCCCTTGCCTTCCGATATTTGCTCCAATACCATACCCAAGTGAAGCACCAGGAATACCCCCATAAAGACCGCCAAGCGCGAGACCAGCCCCTTTTAGTGTTGGCACGACAGCTTGACCAAATACCTCTTTTCCTGCTCCGTAAAGCCCTGCTAAGTTAGGATAATCACCCATCCATTTAGGACCTTCAGGAACAGGCGTTTGGTCGATATTTATTCTTGGAGTTGAACTCTTTTTAACTGGATTGAAATCAGTTACTTTTTTAACAGGATTAAATTCAGCCATGACTATTCCCACATATCATTACCCGAGGCATCTTTGCCCAGGTATTTCATTTCTATTCCGTTAGCATCTTCGTACACTTCTCCAATTTCATATTCTTTATTTTCAATTTTGGTTTGTTCTGTGATGTAATCAATTATAACATTTGACGGCTCAACTTTAAGTTCTTTTGATAATCTGTCATATTCACTTCTTAACTTCTTATGTGATTTTTCTTGCTGCCCATATAACTGAATTGAACGATCAAGAAAATCTTTTCTCATTACAGGTGATAACCGTTCACCAGCAAGAACCTTACCGACTTGAGCCTTTATTCTTTCACCGAATGCACCGGAAGCCGCCGCAGTTGCAAATTCGCTTTCCCTTACAACACTTCCAGGATCAAGCATTTTCATGTAATTGAAAATCATAGACAAATCACCAGCAGCGCTCGGATTTTTATACGATACTTTAATCCTGTTGTATGAATCCCGCACCTTTACAAATTCTTTTGATTGATTGATAAATTCCTGCCTTAATATCTTCGGTTCGGTTTTACTCGGTGCAGTCGTGACGTTGCTTTTATCCTTTAAATATCCTAAATAATCGTCTCTATATGCAACTGATCCACGCTTATCAGGAGATTCTTTACCATATTTAAAAAGTTCAAAAGACCGAATTTCTGTTGGTACTTCTGCCTGTTTTGTTTCTCTTTTTATTTCTGTTTCTCGCTTTAACAACTTTTCCCATAACTCAGGATTTTGCATTTTTAATTGCATTTCATTGGTTATAGGCTGTTTCGGCATCATTGGCTGTTGCTGAATCATGTCTAATATATTGCGTTTCTCATTAGCAAGATTAGCAGGCATAGTCGTTTCTGTCGGGAATTGCGCCCCGGTTAAGCCCTCGATCTGAGGCACTAACTGATTGAACATTTGCTGATTGCCGCCCTCGATGCTTTTTCCCATCATTTCGATTAAGGGTTCAAGTCTCAGCTTAATCCTGTCGGCAACCATTTTATTTTTTACTTTAGTTGCCTCCATCATAAACGCTCTGTCAGAGTTCGCCTGGGCCTGTGCCGCTGCCGCTTTTGCCGTGTCCATCTGTTGCTTTCTCATTAACAACGGGATAGCCATATCAAGCGCTTTGCTTGCACTTTTTAAGAATGAATTTGTCTCAGCCATTATTTAACCCTTCATCAAATTCCATAGAAAATAATTGCTTGCAGCGTTCCCGGCCAATCCTAACACATCCTGCATTGTTTCAGTCCCTGGGGATCTTGCCTCACTCGCTGCCGGTCCGAAGAATGCACTTGCCGCCGGTGCCTGGCCGCTCGGGCCG
>JBDRQO010000031.1:0-125926 GCA_043826275.1 Pseudomonadota bacterium | reverse complement strand
TTTTATTCGGTCCAAAAGAAACCATTCAGCGGTAGAATCTGCAATCAACGGATTGGAAAATCATGGTTTGGACCGATGTCCGGATCATGGTATTCACGGCTTTAAGCGCTATGTCAGCCTGTCTGTTCTGGCAAGGAATCTCCAGATCATCGGACATCATTTACAACAAAAAGAATTGAAGCGGATTCAACGGTCTGAACAGCGCCAGGCCGCTTAAACAGGCCATTACAAAAAAACAGGGACATAACAGACAATAGAGTTGCGCCCAAAATAAACAAAAAATTGTCACAAAGCATTTGAAATGCAATCCTTACCTCAGCTATAACAGTGGGGGACAGGAAAAGTGGAGAGTTTGTCTGTCGGCTGAACCCGGATAATTCTGAAATCGGAGTTTTCGGTCTGACACTAATTTAAAGTGGTTTTTAGATAGGTTTCCTCGTGCGTAATTATGGTATCAATAGGGGCGAGTAAATTTTCTATTAGAGCGACAACTTCCAAAAGAAAGAAACAGGAATTCAAAACGGCCAGACAGTGAGGGCTACGTTCAGGGCAAGGACCGTTTTTTAGGTGAATGGAAACCGCAGACTCTCCCTGTAACTCCGGATATTTTTAATAAATTCCCAAATGGGGAAATACAAAAAACTCACTATCGAATTCTGGATTACCCTAAGCACTGGAAAAAGAAGTAAACGCCTTTACTGGCAGACCTTTAAGTGACACATGATAGACATATCTGTCGCCTTTTAATTACCATTTTTTTTGCTGTCACATTCTTTAAGTTAAGGCTATCCAATAATTTTCTTGACTCCTCAACAGGCAATTTGTATATTCTTGATAATTCTTACTGTGACCATTCTATTTTATAAGAATAAAAAAAAATAAATACCCATTACTATTTCATCAAGGAGGGCGTAATTATGGAGAAGCCAAGCAAGTCAGCGTCAAGCCTAAAAGAACTTATCGATGATGCCATTCGAGACCTGGAAGTAACTCCAGACGAGTATAATAGAATTATGGATTGTGCTAACGATGATGGTCATATTGACAAAGAGGAAAAGGCCTTGTTATCTCAATTTCAGCAAATGCTCAGCAATGGGACCATCAAACGGGTAAAAGGCTAAAAAATATCATGCCGGAAAAAAAGTAATTATTTGTTCCCGCAATAAAGGTTAACACTCTCATACAGCCGTGCCTTCAGGTACGGCTGTTCACAGAAGTTTTACGCCTAAAGGTTTTTTCGCAATGGCTTCCATAATTCGTAGAACTACCAATGTCTTCGGAAAACCTCTTGTTTCATCAAATACAAACCCCGAATTAATGGTATTTATGTAGCGAGTTTTTTTTGTAGCGTGATTTTCTTCTAGAAAAAGTTCTAAATGAGTTATTTTCTTTGGATATAGTTCTTCTACTTTGCTTCTTCCCTCAATTTCTTGGCTTTTAAACGGAAGCGTTCAACAGTTTCCGGATCAAAACCCGGCATTGTCCGGGCAAAATCAGCAGCTTTTTGATAATATTCTCCGGCTTCATGCCTTTTCCCTTGAGCTTCATAGACCTGCCCCAATCTGTGAAAGCCGTCAATCTGATCTGGATATTCATACAATAATCTCTTTGATACAGCTTCTGCCTCGTCGAATTTGTTTTCATCAATCAGATCCATTACACTGTTTGAAAGCAGATCCAATTCTGTGTAAACTGGTGTAAACCCGGCAGGATAGGGCTTAGGTTGAGTTTCTGCTGACTGCAATGACAGACAACACTTCTTATACTTCTTACCGCTGCCGCAAGGGCATGGTGTATTGCGACCGATCTTTGCCATGGGAAAAATATTTCATATTTTGAATTCTAACGCAAGGTTAAAGATCGAGAGCTTTGCGAGAAAGGCACAGACTTTAATTTTACCATGAGAACTAAATTTTTTAAAAAATCGAATTTTAGCCGGGTCATTCAGCATCAAATTCAGCCTCTTTTGAGACATATTTGCCCAATATTTCATCCAGTTTTACCCAAGATCGGGGTGATTTACCCGGATTTTGGTATCCAGGCGCACCTATCCAACTACACTGGTAAAATTTCAAGCAGCTTGGAGCCCTTTCTGAGGTTGAATGCAAACTGCCTTAACATCAAATCAATGAGGTTTTTCATTGTGGTCGTAAATCTGGCCTGGTTGCCGTTGTCATGCTTATGGCTGATGCCAAAATACTGTTCAACTATGTATCGATATTTTGAGATAGCCTTGTTTCGTTCAATCTCAAAATCGGTCAGTTTGGCGTTAATATTGTCTTTGCGCATGATGCCGTCTGCAATATTATTCAAGGCAAGGAATTCTCTGTTAGGGGCACCAGTATATCCTTTATCACCGTATGATTTTTCAATAGGATCACTTGTATGCATACTGTAAGCAACTGCATAAGGGAAATATTTGCTATCATGATGAGACGCCGGACTCAGGTTAGTGGAGAGGATAAACCCATTGTCCGTATCAACCGAAGCATGTTCTTTGAGTCCGTAATGCGGTTCGTCATTCTTAATGGTCCAGTCAGACTCAAGGTCCCGGCAGAACTTTTTAATCATACCGTTTTTATCCAGCTTGCCTTCAGGTGTAAGGGCATGCTCCTTGATTTTTTTGAGCTGGTCTTTGGATACCGGTCTGCTGGCCGATTTAACCAGCCTGGCATCAACAGCAACCCCCTTGTTGATGGTAAGGCCATGGCTGTGAAATTGTTTAAGAAGAATACTGTTGATCTCAATCATGGCTTGTTTGGACATGTATTTTCTAAATCTGGAGAATGTGCTGTGATCCGGGGAGGGATAATCCATAGGCAGGTCCAAAAAGGATTTAAAGGAAATCCGGTCGTTGATCTGGCTTTCAAGCTCAGGGTCAGATTTAATCCTAAACCACTTTTGCAGCAGCATACACTTGAACAGCAGCAATGGGGAATAGGCACGTTCTCCTCTATTGGAACTGCCGGGTTGATAATGTTTTTTAAGCAGTGTTTCAACAGGGTGCCAGTCTATGGTGGTGTTAATCTTTTTCAGGAAAATTAAGGAGCGGTTTTTATCAGCATTATTTTGAACAGCCATGTCAGCAAAGGAAAAATATTGGTCGATTTGTTTGTAAGCCATGATGCCTCCCATAAGTTTGAATTTATGACGGAATAATACCATAAAATACTAATAATTTCAATAATATATGCCAAAAAAGCAAGAAAAAAATCTATCAAAAATTTGGACATTGAGAGTCAAATTATCTTGGAGTATATCTGAATGTGTTCGAGTAATTGAGATTGAATCCCAAGCAAGTTTTCTTGATTTACATGAGGCCATACAGGATGCGGTTGATTTTGATAATGATCATTTGTTTGAGTTTTATATAGGCCGTAACCCGAGAAACCGAGAGTATCCTGTCGGTGGTGAACCGAACTGGGATACATTCAACCCAATGAAGACCTATCGAAACATTAAATTGTCAAGTACTTGGCCTTTGCCAAAGGGGATGAATCTGTATTATCTGTTTGACTTTGGGGATAACTGGCTATTTCAGGTGAATAAAACTCGCCACAAAGATAAAGAACCCCAACCCGGTGTTGTTTATCCACGGGTTATTGAGGCAAAGGGAAAGAATCCGGAACAGTATCCGGATTATGAGGAATGGGATGATTAAAACGTTTCGTGCAAAGGTCTTAGATCGTGCAGCTCCGATTCGCCACCGACATTTCTGTTGAACAATATATAGAGGAGGAAGCATAGAAAGATGCAAAATTGGATCGGTGCCCGTTACATCCGGGAGGTGGCTGCAAATTTGCAGGGCATGGGACATATAGCAGAAAATTCCCTGACGGTGCAAAGATCGCCCGGTGGTATTGTCCGGATGGCAGGACCACCTTCGGGCTGTTGCCGGATTGTCTGTCCTCACGTCTACCCGGGACATTGATTGAAGTGGAAACGGTCATCAATCAGATCGAATCAGCACCAAGCCAAGAGGCTGCTGCAGATAACATTCGTCCGGACATCGGCCTGCCTGGTATCCTGCGATGGATGAGGCACAGACTGTTTCTGATTCGTGCAAGTTTAATTTTATTGATCGACAGGCTGTTACCGAATCAAATAGTCCAAAATTTTCTTGTGGTCGGAATATGTAAATCTCCTGAAATTTTCTCCATCTTTTCTCCTCACCAGCATTTAAATGTTATTAGCGCTGAAGAATTCGGTATAGTAACGGAGTCACACATTGAAAACCGGGTGTGCAGAAAGAATTAAATTTTTCATGGCATTACCAGCATGCCTGAAGTTTATATCAGGCATGCATCTGGGCTGACGGCATGCTTGTCACAATAGGTTGCTATCTTTTTTATGTTGTGTGCAATGCACATCAGGCTAAATTCACCTTTTACCTTTGCGACACCTCGTACTAAAAATTGCTTGAAGCCCAAATTAAATTTTATATTTCCAAAAACCGGTTCAACCGTATGCATCCTTTTTTGATATTCTTTACGACCTTCATCTCTTATCAGTTTTTTCCTGTTTCTTTCAACCAGGTGTTCATGCTTTCCTCTATACAATTCTTTGTATTTGGCTTTTTTTACACATTCTGATTTTACAGAACATTGCAGGCACTCTTTGCATTTATAGGTGCTTTTCTCTTCCGTAATTGAACTTAAATGTAAGACTTTCCCTTCAGGACAGCTATGACCGTGAATTGTTCGGACCATCCACCGGAATCGCGTTAAATGAAGACGGATCTTTTGATTTTTTAATGCTTAATTGTGTAATCACAAAAGATTTGTTAATAACAGATGATGAAGTATGGATTAAAAGATATTATTGATCTGGATTATCTCGTTCACAGGGATGACGATCTTGAAACTGATAAGACCATGACGTCTCGTCTTCTCAGAGATCGTGCTATCTATGATCAGATAAAAGACAATTGCAAGACAGAAAAAGACCTGCTGCTGCACTGGCTTGGGATGAGGAAAAATCAATATTTAGAGCAGCCAAAGCTAACCCAATCCCAAACAAAACCTCAAATATTACCTGGTACGCTTTATTCAATATTGTATCGCTGGATGGTGTTTGCCATGGTTTTTTTAGGCCTGATGATCGGGTTCTCCATGGCTGGATTATTTCTGGTGTATCATGGCAGCCAGCCGGTTAATGTGACAATTTTCTTTTCTTTGTTTGTCTGTTTGCCTTTGGCGGTGACGCTTTTTTCTCTGCTTGCTGTGTGCCTTCGATCCATGGGGAAAATTAAGAATTTTTCAGGGTCTGTATTCTCTGTTTTTCAATCCTTGCTGGGTGCTGTTTTTTTTGATGTTCTTCCTATGTTATTGAAAAAAATCGATTGGCTTCCTTTGAACAAAGAATTGAATCGTCTTGAATATACAACCTTGTTTGTCCGGATGAAAACCCGTGAATATCAAGGCTTGTTTTTCTGGCCGTTTTTCATGCTCACCTGTATTTTTGCAGCCGGTTTTTCAAGCGGTGCCCTTGGGGCAACATTTTTTAAAATTCTGGTCAGTGATATGGCCTTTGGGTGGCAGTCCACGTTGATCACATCAACCCAGGCTGTTCATGAGCTGGTTTCCTTTATTGCCCTGCCCTGGAGCATTTTTATGCCTGAATCTCTGGCTTTTCCAGGCTTTGATCAGATCGAAGGGTCCAGGATAATTTTAAAGGAAGGTATCTCTGTGCTGGCCACCAAAGACCTGGTATCATGGTGGCCTTTTATGTGCATGGGAATTCTTGTTTATTCGGTTGTGCCGAGGATGTTATTAATTATCGTCAGTATTCGGGCTCAAAACAGGATAGTTCATCATTTTGATTTTGGTCGGCCCGAATTCAGGCAGTTGATTATCCGGATGACATCTTTAGCTCTGGATGTTGAACCACCTGAACAAGATCATGTCTCCTTCTTGAAAGCAGGTGTGGATAAGGGCGCAAAACAAAGAGAGGATCTCTCCGCCTTTTTAGGAACAACTGCATTGATCCTGGCATCAGACCGGGTCTATCCAGAACCAATTATGGCAAAGATTAAAAGCCAGATTGAACACAACTATGGTGTCAAGACCGCTCAGACTATTGCCTTGAGATTAAATGCCAGGGATTTTACCGATCTTTTTGTACAGATTGATCTGGATGGAATAGATCCTGTGATCCTTGTTTATGAGGTCTGGCAGCCTCCCATCAGAGGGTTGCTCCATGCTATTGTTCAAATACGGCAGCAATTGCCCCGGTCAACCAGCCTATGGGTTTTATTGACCAATGATGCGGGCCTTGAGGATCTGTCCCTATCTAATCTTTTTCTGACCGATCAGGATGAACAATTTGAGGTTTGGCAGATGGCGGTACGAAAACTGGATGATCCCATGATTATCGTGAAAAGGTTTGTTAGCCAATGAGTATAGAACTTGTCAAATCTGAAAACGAGATCCCGGCATTTGCTATATTGGGCCACCCCAATGAAGGCAAGTCTTCTGTGGTCTCAACCTTGACAGAGGATGATCAGATACGGGTCAGCCCGATTCCCGGGGAAACCACGAAATCTTCTGCTTATACCGTGAAGATTGATGGGCAGGAGATTATTAGGTTTGTGGATACGCCAGGGTTCCAGGTTCCCCAGCAGACGCTTGCCTGGTTTCAATCTTTTAATGGCAATCCTGGCAAAATGGTTGATCAGTTTATACAGGCCTTTGAGAATGATCCATTTTATGCAGATGAATGCGAGCTGTTTCGACCGGTTGCCCGGGGCGCCGGAATTATTTATGTGGTGGATGGCTCCCGACCGGTCAGGGATGATGATCTGGCGGAAATAGAAATATTAAGGCTCATGGGTCGACCGCGAATGGCGGTGATCAATTCAAAAACAGATCAAAAAGATTATTCTTCTGACTGGAAACGTGAGTTTCAAAAAAGTTTTAACGCCATTCGGAGTTTTAATTCCAATACAGCCAATTATAATGAACGTATTGGTATGTTGGAAAGCCTTAAGTCTATTGATCAAGAAGGGGAAAAAGTTTTATCCAAAGTGGTAAAGGCTTTTCGATCTGACTGGCAGAAACGAAAACTCACGGTTTGTGAGGAAATAGCCCATACCCTTGAAAAATGTATTGCTTATTCTGTGTCTGAGCCACTTTTGTCTGATACAGATACTAAGGTAATCCAGGAGAAACTGAATCAAAGATATGAAATGCAGGTTAAACAATTTGAGCAGCAGATGTTTCATAAAATTCGAACCCTGTTTAAACATCGTCTGTTTGACTATCAATTGCCTGAATATTCTATCCTCAGCCATGATCTTTTTTCAAAGCAGACCTGGGAACTATTGGGTTTGACAACTCAACAGCTGGCAAGTGTCGGCGCAGTGATCGGCGGCAGTTTGGGAGTTGTTCTGGATGCGGCCGCAGCAGGTGTCACCTTTGGGGTTTTTACAGCCATCGGCAGTGCTTTAGGCGCTGGGTCTGCCCTTTGGGGAGGGAAAAAGCTTACCCGGGAAAAAAGAGCTGGAGTAAGGCTGGGCGGTGATAAGCTCACTGTTGGCTCTAATCAAAGCCTTCAATTTTTGTATATCCTGCTGGACCGGGCATTGGCCTATACCTCGCACATGGTGAACCGGTCCCATGGCCGCCGGGATCTGGTACTTGTTAAACAATCGTCTGCTTCTGGTAAAAAAGGATATACCACTCATTTTACCATGGCCCAAAAAAAGGTCTGCGCACGGTTTTTCAAGGTGGTTAGCCGGTCTATATTTTCCATGGATAAAAAAGCCAGACAGGATTTTCAAGACATGCTGGATTCATTAATAGATCAAATTTCTGAGGACCGTACCTGATTTTGTATGAAAAACCTTGTTTCCTATTCTAAGTTCTGGTTATATTGCATTTTTAATTTAAAATTTTTATTAACTATTTAAGGCGGTTTTATTTATGTTAACCCATCTTTTTGATCCGATCCGAATTGGCCCTTTAACCGCTAAAAACAGACTTTTAATGTCGGCAATGAGCATCAATTTCGGTGTGGATGATCAATGCTGTGTGACCGATCAATTGACCCAGTATTTTGTCCAACGGGCAAAGGGCTGCGTGGGTATGATGCTGGTGGGTGGCGGCAGCGTCCATCCAGGTGGGCAGGAACTGCCTGATCTTCCCCAGATGTTTGATGATATCTGTATTCCAGCCCTGAAAAAGATGGTTCAAGAGGTCAAACAATATGATACCCTTTTTGGTGTCCAGCTCATGCATGGCGGGCGGCAGTCCTATCTGCCCCAAAAAGTGGCACCATCTGCCATTCCAGCGCCGGCAGTGGTTAAAGGAGAAGTCAGGGCCCTTGAAATTAAAGAGATTAAGGAATTGGTGTCCTGTTTTGGAGATGCTGCCCTGCGCTGCCAGACAGCCGGGTTTGATTTTATCGAAATCCATGCTGCCCACGGTTATTTGATCAACCAGTTTTTAGCCCCTAATTCAAACATCAGAACAGATGAGTATGGCGGCTCATTTGAAAACCGGACACGGTTTTTATTTGAAATTATTGCAGATATCCGGACCAAGACCGGCAAGGATTTTCCCATTGGCATTCGGATCAATGGGAATGATTATATAGAAAACGGCTGGAATATTGATGAGATGGTCAAGGTGGCACCCCTGTTAGAATCGGCTGGTGCGGCATACCTTCATATTTCCGGCGGGGTTTACGGGTCAACCGAGTTGACCATTCCTTCCATGTATACGGAACATGGTTGTTTTGTTCATCTGGCTAACAGCGTTAAACAAGTCGTGGATATCCCCGTGGTCACCGTGGGCCGGATCAAGGATCCCAACCATGCCAACCAGATTATTGCAGAGGGCAAGGCCGACATGGTGGCTCTGGGACGGTCTTTGCTGGCTGATCCGTTTTATCCTAAGAAGGCCCAAAAAGGTGACCTTAAAAAAATTCGTCCCTGTATTGGCTGTTGTCTGGGTTGTATTCATGCTGTATTGGCCAAAGAACCAGGCTCTTGTGTGGTCAATCCTGATGTTGGCAGGGAATATAAACTCAAAGATAAAATCGTCGCAGATCAGCCCCAGACAATTCTGGTTGTGGGGGCAGGTCCCGCTGGTATGGCAGCGGCACGGCAGTTTGCCATCAATGGGCATAAAACCGTTTTGTGCGAAAAAGGATCCAGGTTTGGCGGGCTTTTGGCCCTGGGTGCAAAAGCACCGGGTAGAAGTGAACTTAATGATATTTTAGAGTTTTTCAAACATGAACTTGAAGATTATAAGGTTCAGGTTTTGTTTAACACACAATTGTCATTGGAACTGATCAATGAAATCAATCCGGACAAGGTGATTCTTGCTACGGGTTCTTTGCCAAAAATGCCGGTGATAAAAGGGCTGTTTACAACAAAAATGGATCTTGTGACCAATGTGGATGTGATTAAAGGCAAAGAGGATGTAGGCAATAAAGTGATTGTGCTCGGTGGCGGTATGACGGGTTTGATCACGGCAGATTTTCTGGCAGATCAGGGAAAAGAGGTGGTGGTATTGAATCGGCAAAAAAGCTTTGCCACGGAAATGGCCAGCAATGACAGGTATTATTTAAGAGAACGGCTAAAAACAAACCATGTTGCCTTGTATAAAAATGTATCTATCAAGCGGTTTACCGATGATGGGGTTGTATTCAAGGCCAATGCTGGAGAGACTACCTTGACAGGATTTGATGCAGTGGTGATTTCTGAACAGCACGAGGCCATTAGAGAAGCCAAAAAACTTGAACGAAAAACCCAGGCAAAATTTTACCTGATCGGTGATGCAAAATCACCCAGACACTTGATGTATTGTATCAGTGAGGCCCAGGAGATTGCTGAATCTATATAGTGAGCCTCTTGCAGCCACTTTGAATTTAACACCCTTTATTTAGTCCAGTCAAATTCTTTAGCCCATGCTGTTCATAACCGCTTTGGCGCCTCCAATCTGATAATTGCATTTTTACTGACCCTGTGTGTGGGCGTTGTGATTCTTGGTGGTTTGAAAAAAATTGTCAATTATTCTTCAATAATTGCACCCATTGTGATCATCCTCTATGTCGTGGGTGGATTATTGGTACTGCTTGTTAATCCTTTGGCATCACTAAATGCTCTTGGACAGGTTTTTTCTCATGCATTCACACACCCTATTCCTTTGCCGGAGGTGTTGCAGGGTATACTATTTTTCAAGCCCTGCAATTTGGGGTATCCCGTGGGATTTTTTCTCACATGTCCGGTATGGGGATAAGCCCCTTTTTACAGGCGGCAAACAAAGAAGCTCCTGCCATGGGAGCTTTCATGGCTGCAATTACTCCATTTGTTGATACGATAATAGTCTTTACTATCAGTGGCCTTGTGATTCTGATCGGACCCTATTGGGAGCATCAAACCGGCGCCTATCTTACTGCAATATCCTTTGAAGCGGGTTTGGGATTTATGGGTCAGGTAATTGTGGTTATCAGTCTTATCGTCTTTGCTTATACAACGATTATTGGATTTGCCCATATATCAGAAAGATGTTTTTTATATCTTGGCGGAAAAGATACAAGGATATTCCGAATTATAGTATTAATTATCATCGCCATTGGCCCATTTCTTAATTTGAGTTTTGTGTGGTCTTTAAGCGATATTATAATCGGTACAACCATTATTTTTCACGCCATCCCTCTTTTATATATCACTTTAATAAACCGTGTGCAGATTTACAAAGACCTGCAGGCACTTGCTGGAGAAAAAAGCAGGGATGGAGGAGCACTCCAACTTATTCACTCCAAACCGTTATTGCGAAAAAGATTTCGGAAATGAAAACATCTTATTCCCTGCTATTGGTTTCCTGTTTTTTTTAAGATTGATAAAGAGGCTATAAGCGTAAAAACTGGGCAAAGCAATAAATCGACACAGAAACAGTCTCAAAAGGTCAACGTGTCAAGCGATTTATAAATAGTGCTGATTTTCCTTTTGCTTAACTGTATTGTTCGGCAGCCCCTGCACGAGATTCTTTTACCGCATTAAGAATATCTTTAGTTGTTGCTTTTGTTTTTATGCCTGCAACATCAAAAGGTGATTCGGGTGATTTGGTAAATACAATTTTGAAAGTTTCACCACCTCGACGTTTAATAATAACATTTTCAGATTTTGCAATATCGAGAACCTCAGAAAACTTTTGACGAGCCTCTGAATATGTATAGACTTTCATAAAATTACCTCCATAGTATTAATGCCCAAACTCTGAGCGACTTCATTCATACGTCGATCAAGAGTAATTAATGGGCTGCGTAAATAAGTAGCACACACTAAAAAGTAAGCATCATATGCGTAAAGGTTAAATTGAGATGCTATTTTTAGTGCTTCACGAATATTAACGCTGCGCAAATCAACAGGTATTTGCTGCGTAGCATTCCAAACAGATAACAAATTATCAGGCTCAAGTTTACGTCTTTTAAGCATTGCGGATAAGGCATTTCCGATTTCAAAGGGTAATATATCCGGTGCAACTAAATCATGACCTACTGTAAGCCGGATAATTTCATCTCTTTCTGGTTCATAAAGAGTGACAGCCAAAAACGTATTTGTATCTGCTACAATTCTCATAAGTACAATTGTACCTATGTCTATTTTTTTGTCAAGATGAATTTTAACAGATGAATTTTAAATGCCGAATGCAGAGTTGATTTTTAATTTAAAACAGTTTGCACTTGGAGCGTAGCCTGCTATAATAAAAATGTTTTTTAAGTCGCAGGCGGTAGGTGTTACCTAAAAGAGACCCCATGGTTTTTAATTATTGGTTGAAACATCAAATATTGATTGGAAACATGTTATGGATGAAAAACCCACATATGAAGAACTTGAATTTCATATTCAAGAATTAAAAAATGAGCTTTTACGGCTAAAGGCTTCTGAAGAAAGGCTTCGTCTGGCCATCGATGCAGTGAATGACGGTGTTTTTGATTTTGATTTAAAAAGGGGAGAGGTGTATTTCAGCCCGAGGTATTATACCATGCTAGGGTATGATCCCTATGAAATGCCGGCCAGCAGAGAGACCTGGAAAAGTCTGCTTCATCCTGATGACCGGGAAAAAACAGTGGCCTATGTGGATCAACGAATTTTGAAAAAAGCGAGCTGGGCTCTAGAATTTAGATTAAGAGCAAAAGACGGCAAATATCGTTGGATTCATGGCAGGGGAAAAGTTTCAGAATGGGATGAAGACGGTAACCCCATTCGTCGAACCGGCACTCACAAGGATATTACTGAAAGAAAAGAAGCTGAATTTGAAAGAGAAAAACTGATCAAACGGCTCAATGAAGCCATCAAAGATGTAAAAACGCTTGGTGGATTAATTCCTATCTGTTCAAGCTGCAAAAAAATCAGAGATGACAAGGGGTATTGGAATCAGCTTGAAAATTATTTTGAGCAGCATTCAACCGCATTGTTCAGTCACAGCCTTTGTCCGGGCTGTATGGATGAAATCTATGGCAGTGATCAGTGGTATATGGAACTCAAAGAGAACAAGGGTGACAAATAAGCCACCCTACCTGATACGACAATACTGGCCCGTGTCTTTTTTTACCGACAGCCACCAATCACGCCAATGACTGATCAGGCAGCTGTTCTGATCAGCAAAAATAGTCAAGCATGGCGTTTTGACTTAATCGCTTAACCCCATGGTTTAACTGATAAATGAACAACAATAATCGGTGATGGTTTTGATTTTTAATTCAAATTTAGCATTTGCCGCTACCTCAAAGCTGTCTCCTTCTTTAAAGGTTTGCCATTTATCATTACCAGGCAGCAAGACATCAAGATCTCCTGAAATAATATCCATAACCTCTTTGTCATTGGTATTAAATTCATATTCTCCGGGAAGCATGATCCCAAGGGTCTTTTTAGAACCGTCTGAAAAGAGTATGGAGCGGCTGGTCACTTTTCCGTCAAAGTATATATTTGCCTGTTTTATAATGGTTACATTTTTGAAATCCAACATCATTTTTCCCTCTGTTTAATGTTAAAAAAACAGAATATATCATAGTCTGAATCAATAGGGATATAAAAAATGACCTATAAAAGGATATCCAGCGTTTTTTGGATATCCTTTTATAGGTTTTAAGAAGGGCTTATTCTATTTCAAAGGCGCGTTCACCGTGGAGAGCATTGTCAAGACCGGCCAGTTCATCATTCCGGTCTACCCGGATTCCATTGGTGAGCAGGCTGGTGACAAAGACGACGATCAGGGTGGCAATAACACTGAATGCCATGGTGCCCACGATGGAGAGAAACTGGATCCAGACCTGTTTGGGGTTTCCGTAAAAAAGGCCGGCAGCCCCTTCAGTCACCGCAGGGTTGGCAAACAATCCGGTTGCCAGGGCACCCCACATTCCGCAAAGGCCATGGATGCCAAAGGCATCAAGAGAATCATCATATCCGAGTTTATGTTTGAGTGTGGAAACACCAAAGTAGCCAATGGCACCTGCCACCAGGCCGATAGCCATGGCGCCACCGATGGAGACAAAGCCGGCTGCCGGGGTGATGCCGACAAGTCCTGCAATGGCACCCGAGGCAAGACCTAAAAGAGTGGGTTTGCCACTGATTTTCCATTCAACAAATAACCACGAAAGAGCACCAATGGCAGCAGCGGTATTGGTCACCATGAAGGCTGATGCGGCAATGCCGTCTGCTGCCAGTTCGCTGCCGGCATTGAATCCAAACCATCCAAACCAGAGCAGGCCTGCGCCCAAGGCTGTAAAGGCAACACTGGATGGAATCATGGGCTCTTTTCCATACCCTTTTCGTTTGCCCAGGTAAATGGCCAGCACCAGACCGGACATGCCCGCATTGATATGGACAACATTACCCCCGGCAAAATCAAGGGCCCCGATATGGTGCATCCAGCCACCGCCCCAGGCCCAGTTACAGACCGGTGTGTAAACAAAGGTTACCCAGAGAATAGTAAATATAATCCAGGAAGAAAATTTCATTCGATCAACCACAGATCCCAGGATAAGAGCGACGCTGATGCAGGCAAAGGTCATCTGGAACAAAACAAAAAGCAAAGTGGGGATGGTTCCGGAGACAGAGTTGACGTCAATGCCGTTAAGGAAAAGATGGCTCAGGTTACCAATAAACAGACTTGGGCTTTCACCAAAGGCAAGAGAATATCCCCAGCCTATCCAAACCACGCTGGCAAGGCAGTATGCCACCAGTGTCATGGCAAAGGTGTTCAGCATGTTTTTATACCGCGACATGCCACCATAGAAAAGCGCAAGGCCGGCCGGAGTCATCATCATGACCAATGCGGTTGAAACGATTATCCAGGCAGTATCACCAGAGTTGATGACTCCGTCTTCGGCAAAAACTGACCCAGCGCTAATAAACAAAATAGCCAGGGGGAATAAAATTTTTTTCAGCAACATATTAATTATCCTTGTTTAAAAATTAATTTTGTATGTTTATAATTCTTTTTATAGCTTTTTTAGCAAGCTGTGTGCCAATAAGGAGGGTGGTTTTGTGAATAATTTTATAAGACACTGAAAATATGATACAAACCTGCTAATAATTATTTAAAATTTAATTGGTAATATATGTAATCCATATTTTTATTTCAAAGATGTAATTTTATTGTATTGTTTATATGACGAAAATGTATCAAGTATTTATAATGCAGATTATATAGTATTTTTTTGTTTTATTTTTTAAATGGTCCTTTGGTACATTGAATTGGCGCGTTGAGTTTGTGCATGACCTGCTGGACAGAGTCAACAATAAAGGTGATGGCACCCCAACTGGAATCTGGCGTACCATAAATCAAATACGGTCTGCCGTAATCAAGCATGTGGCAGAACAGGGCATAGGGCTTTGGGAAAAAAACAGTTTCAACTATTCCTGTTTCATCTTCAAAGGTGAGAAATTTCATGGGGTCCCCATGCTTGGTCCTTATCACTTTCCCGGTGATCAGCCATCCGGCAAAAGTGACTTTTCGGCCAACAAATTGTGGCAGGGCCGTTGCTGTGACAATATTTTGCGACTTGAGGATATCCCTGTAAAGGTGCATGGGATGGCAGGCGCATAAAAATCCTAAAACCAAAAATTCTCTGCGAAGGGTATTCATGGGATCTTCTTTGGGCAGGTCCGGGATGTCGAGGTTTGCCTGAGTTTGGTCAAATGGGGCCTGATCACGTGGGATTGTATCAAATAAAGACGGTTGCTTTTTTTTGGTTTTACACTGCTTTTGCCAGGCGCTAAAGGCCCATAAAAGGGCGGCTCTGTGTTTGCGGCGTTCCAGCCCATCCAGACAGCCGCAATGAATCAGGGAGCGAACTTCATCTTCCCTGGGGTTAATCCGGTTGAAAAAATCATGCAGATCAGTAAACGGCTTTTTGTTCCGTTCTTTAATGATCTGTGTCATGGTTTTAAAAGACAGATGTTTAATGGACAAAAAACCGACCCTGAGTTGAAGCCGTTCTCCTTTCCAGTGAATATGACTTTTATTGATATCTGGATGCAGGATGTTCACCTTCAGCCGACGGGCTTCGGATACATAGGCAAAGGTGGAATAAAACCCGCCCTGATTGCTGATGACCGCTGCCATGAATTCTGCGGGATAATGGGTTTTTAAATAGGCTGCCTGAAAAGAGACCCTGGCATAGGATGCGCTGTGGGGCTTGCAAAAAGAATATCCTGAAAAGCTGGTGATCATGTTCCAGACCGATTCAATATCTTTTGGCAGGACATTGTTTGCCAATGCTCCTTTTTTAAACTGGTGACAGTAATCAGCCAGTTCTTTTTTCTTGTCTTTTTTAGATATGATTTTTCTTAATCCATCAGCCTTGGCATGGCTGAAACCGGCCATTTTTACCGCGACCTTGGACACATCTTCTTGAAAGACCATGATACCAAGGGTCTCGTCCAGTACATTTTCTAAAATCGGGTGAATCGGTTCCCAAACTCCTGTGTGAAGCCGTTGGATATATTCCTGGATAAACTCATTGGCGGCCGGCCGGATAATTGAAGAATGGATGACCACATGCTTAAAATCGCCTACTTTTGATTTTTTCTGCAACAGCCGCATGGCCGGGCTTTCAATGTAAAAACATCCCATGGTATTGCCCTGGGCCACATTCTGCTGGGTTTCATAATCATCTTCCGGGTCAAGAGCCAAAAAATCATCAAACTTGCCCGATGTTGTCTGGATGGTTTGGATGGTATCCCGGATAACCCCAAGGCTGCGGTTGCCCAGAAGATCAATTTTGATCAATCCTGCGGTTTCTGCCCCGTCTTTTTCCCATTGGATAATGGGGACACCCTTGGGTGCATCTTCAATGGGTACATAGGTGTCAATGGGATTCGGGGTAATCACCATGCCGCCGGGATGAACGCTGATATGTCTCGGGGTTCCGGTGACGGCCTGGGCATAGGTCATGATCTGCGGCCAGGGCTGGGGGAAATCCATGAATTTGAATTCAGGGCGGTTGCGAATTCTGTCCAAAAGTTCTTGAGAGGCTTCATCGCGTTTCCAGAACCAGGGAAGCCGTTTGGAAACCTTGCTGATTTCACTTTCCGGCAATCCAAAGACCCGGGCCACTTCTCTTACCGCCATCCGGGGCTGGAACAGGATATGGCTGGATACCAGGGCGGCGTGTCCTTTGAATGTATTTAAGACCCAGTTGAGGATATCATCGCGTTCATCCCAGGCAAAATCAATATCAATGTCTGGAGCATCGGTCCGGTCCGGGTTTAAAAACCGTTCAAAATACAAATTGTGCTTGATGGGGCAGACATTGGTAATGCCAAGGCAATATGCCACGATGGATGCCGCCCCAGACCCTCTTCCGCAGATTCGGGATGCTTGTTTGACGATTGTCTGGACGATCAGAAAATATTCGCAGAAATTTTTTTGCCGGATAATGGCCAGTTCATATTCGATCCGTTGGATGACGGGTCCGGGCAGGCTGTGGCCATAGCGTTTTTTTGCGCCTTGCATGGTTTTTTTTAATAATTGTTGATCTGCGGGAATGTTGAAGGGTTCAGCTTTGTCTCTATTCGTATCTTGATTTGTATTCAGGGGCGGCATGACAATTCCAAAATCAGGCCGTTTAAATGTTATTTTTTCTGCCAGGACAAAACTGTTTTTAATGGCTGAGGGAATCATGTCAAACCGTTTTACATACGCCTCTGGTGGGGCCAGGAATGCTGCATCAGGTGCCATATCCTTAGGTTTAAGGCGGCTTAAACAGGTGTTGTTGTCAATGGCCCGGAGCATATGATGGATCTTGATATCGTCCGGACTGAGAAAAAAACTGCCCGGTGTTGCCACCATGGGGATGTTCAGGCGCTGTGCAGTTTCACATAACAGGTGGTGCCGGGACAAAGGGGTTCGGGCAAGATTGACAGCCAGATCAATATTGTTTTCATGCCAGAAGGGTAGCAGATCCGGGTTTTTTGTCAGCACAATCAGCCCTTTGGAAAGCCTGGGCAACGCTTTTTTTAATGAAAAACCCTTGTCCCGGTGACGTTGGGTGATCAGTCGGGTCAGATGGCTGTAGCCCTGGTTATTCTTTACCAGGCAGACCGCCCTGTGGAGGGTGTTTGGATCAGTGATTTCTGCGCCGATGATCGGGGTCAGGCCATGATCTTTGCATTCAGCAATAAATGACCATATGCCGTACAAATTATTTGTGTCAGTCAGGGCGATTCGGGTATATCCAAGGGCTTTGGCCTGACGACACAGGGCTGTTATGCTGGACGTCCCCCACATCAGAGAATAATGGGATCGGATATTTAACGGGATCATGTTGAACCTATTCTTGAACCATGTTCTTGAGCCATGGTTAACCCTGTCTTGACTGCATTTTTGCCGAATTTCTCGCGGATCTTGTCCATGGTTGTTACCAGATTGATTTGCCTGGTTTCTTTGGTTTTTTTTGTAAATAAGACGGTTTGTATATTTTGGGCAGGTCGTTTTTCACAGATCAGTCGCATGTGACGGATACGGACCCGCCGGTTCCATGCCTTGTACAGCAGACCCTTGCATTGTTTGAACAGGGTCATGTCACAGGATGTGGGCAATGCCAGTTTTTGTCTGCAATTGTTTTGCAGGCCGTCTGAATAGGAAAGGATGATTTTGGCCATATCTGTTTGCAGGTTTAGGTTTCGCAAGGTTTTACAGATGTTTTCAATCAAAAGATAAAGGGCTTTTTTCAGCAGAATAACCTGATTGGTATCATTGGCAAATTCATGGTCGGCCTGCAGACTTGAATCAATTTCACAAAAAGTGTTCACCGGTTCCGGGTCAATGCCCCTGATCCGGTCATAAATCATTGATGCCCGTCGATCAAAAGGGATTTGGAGCTGTTTTAAGGTCAATGCTCTTGCCTGGATGACTTCA
Organism: Pseudomonadota bacterium; assembly: GCA_043826275.1. Lineage (GTDB taxonomy): Bacteria > Desulfobacterota > Desulfobacteria > Desulfobacterales > Desulfobacteraceae > Desulfobacula. Next base: position 107,552 of record JBDRQO010000031.1, on the reverse strand, counting down.
AAGAGGTTGAATTCATACAATAGTGTCAAATCCGTCTGTTCAAGTCCGGGAATGAGATGGAGGGGTAATGGGGCTAAAAAGGCTTGCTCATCTCCGGGAGCCACAATATATTCACCAGTTGGTTTGACGATACGTGTGGCCACCTTGGCCACCAGTTTATTGGTGGCAACAGACCAGATCGGGTCAAGGTTAAATGTTTTTTTAAACGCTTTTTTTAACTTGAATGCCATGTCCACAGGCGGACCGAAAAGACGGGATGATCCCGTAACATCCATGAATATATGGCCGTCTAATCTGCCGGATTCTATTTTTGGGGTAAATATAAAACTTTCTTTTAACAGGTCTTTCATAATCATTTCATACCGGTTAAAACACGGTGGCAGGATATGAATTTTTTTGTTGAGCCGTTTGGCCCGGGCCAGGGGCATGCCTTTTCGGATGCCTTGTTGAAAGGCTTGTTCGCTCATGTCATACACCACAGCCCGGGGAGCACCCAGGGGCGCAATAATCACGGGATAGCCTTTGAGCGCGGGCTGTATATTAGTCTCAACAGCCACGGCAAAATCGGCAATGTTTAAATGGATGATGGCGCGGTCCATGGGATTTGTTTTACCTTTAGATGTGCTTGTCTCTGAACAAAAGATCAATGAGCCGCAAGGCATTTTTCGGAGCCTGGCCCCGGACATGATTGTTGAAAAAAATACCGCCGGATCGAGCATGGGGAATCATATTGGTTTTTATGATATCGGCCCATTCGCGAAGCTTTGTATCTGAATAATCATAGTCAAATTGTTTTTGCATGTTCCCTGATGCCCATCCTCCGGCATTCCGGCCATGGAACCGGATATAAAAAAGATCGGGATTGGTGATTTGGTCGAGGCGGGGAAAAAGGCCGGGAAGATCGGGTTCATCCACTGATACCAGGGTGACATTTCGTTTCGACAGCTCTGAAAAAACTTTGTCGTTCACCCAGGAGTCATGCCGGAATTCCACGGCAAGGGGAAGACCGGACAGTTCATCCAGAAGGGCTGCCAGATAATTTCTGTGATTGACAGACCGGATAAAATAAGGCGGCAGTTGTATCAAAACACAGAGCAGTTTACCTGACCGGACCAGAGGTTCGATGCCCTGGCGATAGAACAGGACTTCTTTTTCCCATTGCGTCTTTTTGATTTCATGGGTCATGGTCCGGGTCAGTTTTGCTGCAAATTTGAAATGGTCCGGGACCTTGGCGCACATGCGTTCAATGGCCGGGGCCTTTGGCATCTGGTACCAGGTGTAATTGAGTTCAGTGGTTTCAAATATTTTTGTGTAAAAATCGAGCATGCTGGATGAATGGCTGCCTTCAGGGTAAAATCCTGAGTCAATCCATTCTCCATAGGAATATCCGCTGGTGCCGATAAACAGGGAAGATGGCTTGTGATCGGCCATTTTTTTATATTTCCATTCCCTGCGGGGTGCGGATAATCCCGATGACCCGGCCCTGGATCAGCACATCTTCAAAGGCATAGTGCTGAACATCGAAATCAGGGTTTTCCGGCCGCAGCTCAATGGTTTCTTTTCCCAGGAAAAAACGTTTTATTGTGGCTTCTTCATGATGGATCAGTGCCACCACAATTTCATTGTCCCGGGCATATTGCCGGGGTTCGCAAATGGCCAGGTCCATGTCCAGAATTCCAGCGTTTTTCATGGAGTTTCCCTGGACCTTTAGGGCAAACAGGTTCTGGCCGGCAAATATTGTTGCATCCACCAGGATACTGCCGTCCCATTCCTGCTGGGCATACATGGGCAACCCTGCGGTGACGCGGCCGATCACCGGCACCTGTTTCTGGCGCTGGGCAATGTCGATATCTCCGGTGTTACCCAGAATGTGGAGGGTTCGGCTGTACCGACCTTCTCTTTTGATGTATTCCTTGTCTTCCAGGGTTTTCAGGGTCTGGGCCACAGCAGCATGGCTGATGCCAAGTTCAGTTGCGGCCATGCGGAGGCTTGGGCAGGTGCCGTTGTCTTTTATTTTATTTTTCAGGTACGCAAGCATGCTCTGCTGTTTTTGGGTCAGTTCAAATCTCATGGTTACCTCTTTGTCTGTTTTTTGTAGAATAAGCGCTAACAATGATAATGTCAAAATAAATGTAAATGCTTTGTAAGTCTTTTTTCTGAACAAATAAGAATCAACTATGGGAAAGAATGGGTCGGTTTGCTTTTTTAGGAGAAAAATTTATGGAACTACGCTATATAGGGGCTATACATATTAAATCGTCAGAATGGAAAAGGCCAAAGCGTATGCCAAAAAAAAGTTCCGATTATCTTAATTTATTGTTTAATATCAGTGAATTATCAGAGTTGATCACGGGCAGTTCCGACCTTGAAGGCTTTCTTCAGCGTTCAGTCGATCTGGTGGCCCGGCATTTTAAAGCCCCGGTCTGTTCCATCTATCTGTACAATGAGGCGCTGAATCGATTGACCCTTAAAGCCACAAAGGGCCTTAAATTCGATGCTGTCAACCAGATACACATGAAGCCCGGAGAGGGCCTTGTGGGCCAGTCATTTAAGACCATGGCCATTATCCGTGAGGGCAATGCAAGGCAGAATCCAAAATTCAAATATTTCCCGGAAACAGGGGAAGATCCTTTTAATTCCTTCTTGTGCGTGCCCATCCGGCGGGGAGTGGAAAAAATTGGTGTCCTCACCGTTCAGCACACAGATACGGATCATTTTACTGTTTCTGATGAAAGAGCGATCCGGGCAGTGGTGACCCAGCTGGCAGGCTCCATTGAAAATGCAAGATTATTGATTGAATTGTCCCAGACCAAAGAAGAGCCGGAGATTTTGGAGCCACTTTTATTTGTAAAAGGGCGGGCGGCAACCGGGGGCTATGCACTGGGAAAAGTGGTTATCCTCAATCAAAAGAAAAAATCGATATTATATGATCCCCTGTTTTCTGAAGAAAACTTTACCAAGCTAGATTTTTTAAAGGCAGTTGAAAAAACCACCCAGGAACTTAAAGACCTTCAAAAAGAATTTGCCAGGCGGCTGCCTGAGAGCGCTTCGTTGATATTTACGGCCCATTTCATGATATTGAAAGACAAAAATTTTATCGGGAAAATGGCTGAGCAAATTGATGCAGGAACAGCACCTTGTGATGCCGTAAGGAAGGTAGCGGCTAAATATATCACCCTTTTTTCATCCAGTCCCCATGTGTACATGCGGGAAAAAGCCCAGGATGTGGAAGATCTGTCCATCCGCATTTTGAATAATTTTTCATCCAGGGACGATCAAAACTTGTATGAAAAAGGGAGTATCGCCATTACCGGACAGGTTTATCCGTCTGATATTCTCAAGCTGGTGTCTGCGGGAATTAAAGGGATTATCATGGCCAGCGGCGGGGTGACATCCCATGTGACCATTCTTGCACGATCTCTTCAAATGCCACTGATTATTGCTGAGGAACCCAAATTGTTGACTCTGTCCGAGCGGACAACGATCCTGATGGATGGCGAACTGGGCAATATCCATATCAATCCGGAACCTGAGACCATAAAGCTTTTTGAAACTCGTTTAAAACTGGAAAAACAAACCCGGCTGATCTCCATGGAAGCGCAGACGCTGACCCGGGACGGGGTACGGGTAGTATTGCTGGCCAACATTAATTTATTGAGTGAAATTTCATTGGCTAAAGTTCTCAAGACAGAAGGGATCGGGTTGTACCGGACAGAGTTCCCGTTTTTAATCCGGGCCACATTCCCCTCAGAGGCAGAGCAATATATTATTTATAAAAAATTATTCGATGAGATAGGCGATCAACCTGTCGTGATTCGGACTCTGGATGCAGGCGGAGAAAAAACCCTGGCCTATAGTGATTCACCCAAAGAGGCCAATCCTGACCTGGGGCTGCGATCCATAAGGTTTTCTTTGCGCTACAAGTATATTTTTGAATTTCAGATCCGTGCCATGCTGAGAGCGGCAGACGGGAAAAAGAATGTCAGGATCATGTTTCCTTTAATTTCCTCCATTGATGAATTTTTAGAAGCCAAACAGGTGGTTGCCGATTGTATCAATGCCCTTGCCAGAGAGCTATTGCCTTTTAACAAAGATATACCATTGGGCATGATGGTTGAACTGCCCTCGGTGATTGAAACCATTGATGAGTTTGCCCAAGAGGCCGATTTTTTTTCCATTGGCACCAATGATTTTATCCAGTACATGCTGGCGGCTGATCGGGCCAATAAGATGGTGGCCAATCATTATGTGCCCCATCACCCGGCCGTGAACAGAGGGATTGCAAAGATTGTTAATGCAGCCAATAAACAGGGTATTGATGTGTCGGTCTGCGGTGAGATGGCCCATGAGCCTGCTTATATTCCATTTTTACTGGGTGTGGGTGTCAGGACATTAAGCGTTGATCCCCAGTTTTTACCAGCGGTTCAAACGTTGATTATGAATCTGAAGATGTCAGGTGCAAAAGACTTTGCTCAACGCATGCTCGCTCAGACCACGATCAAAGGAGCGACCCAGGTGCTTGAATCATGGAAGTAAAATTAACTTACACCAATAGATCAATCCAATAAATTTTGGGGGATATGGCAGACCGGGATGGGATCCATTTTATGCTGGTTGGCAGTATGAAATTTTTTGTAAATACAAAGCACCTCTTTTTGTCGATCACTTAAAGAGTTTTTTGAGGCAATGTCTAAATCGATAAAACGCATGGCCCATTCCAGTTCTGCATAGGTGGCCCCGATCTGGCTTTCGTCAGTACGGTCGTCTTCCCATAATCCGTCTGTGGGGGCTGCGGTTTGAATTTGTTGGAGAATGCCCAATTCTTTGGCAAGCTCGTAAACTTCAGTTTTCATCAACCCTGCGATGGGGGAAAGGTCAACACCGCCATCACCATATTTGGTATAAAATCCCACGCCAAAATCTTCGACCCGATTACCTGTGCCAGCCACCAGCATTTTATGGTTGGATGCAAAGGCATATAGCGTGAGCATACGAAGCCTTGACCGGGTATTGGCCATGGTCAGGCCATCCTGGATTGAATCCGGCAGGGTTTGTTTGATCAGCTCAAAGACCGGGGTCAGTTCCACATGGATGCCAGTGACATTTTTATACCTGGTTTTAAGCCATTTAATATGGGCGGATGACAGAGAGACCTGGTTTTCAGCCTGGCAGATGGGCATGTTCAATGCAATAACCGGTTTTCCGGTTTTCGCACAAAGTGTGGACGTTACAGCAGAATCAATTCCGCCTGACACACCAATGATAAATCCGTTTAAACCGGATGTGTCAACAAGATAGGTGTCCAGCCATTGGACAATATGATTAATTATGTTACTTGTTTTCATGAGTCTCTCTTTGGATCATGGTGACCTTGCTGTTTTTATTTTTGTATGCCAGGGGGATTTTATGAGACCTGGTTTTGTTTGTCAATTGTAGCTTTTTTGTCTTAGTTGTGTTCGTCACAGCAGCATTGCTGCACGGCACTGCGTTTTGTCGAACGTATTCATAAAGGATAATAGAAGCGGCCACGCTGACATTCAGGCTCTGGGATTTGCCGAACTGGGGAATGGTCAAAGGTTGTATCTTTGGGAAAAGATCGGGTTCAAAGCTGATACCAAACTCTTCATGGCCAAAGATAAAGGCGCTTTTTGGGGGCAGTCGGGTATCCATAACCGGCGTGCCTTTGCCCGGCTCCAGGATAAACAGGGTGTATCCGTTGTTAATTAATTGGGTATAACAGGTGAAAAAATCATTATGAAAAACCGCGGGCACCCATTTAAAAGCGCCCATGCCGGGTGCGGGATCAAAAAAATCAATGCCGATCAGGTGAAGTTCTGCAGCACCAAACGCTTCGGCACTCCTGAAAATCTTTCCGATATTATACCCGGGTTTGAGATGGTCCAGTACAATGACACAATCGTGAATGCCAGGCTTAGCAAGACTATTTTGATTGCGCTGCCGCCTGAATCGCCGTTTGGCCAGTTCTCTTTCATTCTTCATCATCTGTCTGATTTTATGGGGTCCCATAGGTCTTTTATTCAATCAGCCGGTTGTCAAACATGACTTGCAGGATTTCTTTGATGGCCTGTTCGGCTATATCGGCTTTTAAGCTACAGCCGCCGGCACCGGCATGGCCGCCACCGCCATATCGCGCCAGCAGTTTGCCGATATTTACATTGCATTGCCGATTAAAAATGCTTTGCCCAATATTGATTAGAACGGTTTCTCCATGGGGTTTGTCAAGTCGTATTTTGACACTGGCAATAGTTTCAGGAAAAATGGAATAGCTTAAAAATCGATTACCACTGGGAACCTTTTCAAGCGATCTGAAATCTGTGATGGATATCTTGTTCTCAATCCGGGTATGGTTGATCAGATGATTTTCCCATTCAGCATTTTCTTTGATAACTTTTTGACAGCGTTTTTTAACTTCCGGGTGTTCTAAAATCTGATCAATGGGTGTCTCTTTCAAGAGATCTACCAGGAGATTCCAATAGGCCATGTCTGCATATTCATGGTTTTGAATGGTCATGGATAAAAGAATGAAGGGATAATTTTCCGGATACTGGACCTGGGCCTGGTTGAGTAAGGCGGCATCAATGATATCGGTATGAAAGATCAGTTCATCATACTGATTGTTCAGCAGTCCTTTGTTTTGGTAGTGCTTGTAGACCACATTGGCAGCCGAGGGAGCCACTTCAAAGGCACCATCAAACGCATGGTCTGGTTTATTGGAAATATGGTGGTCAAACCAAAGGGAGCAATTGGGGGAATAGGGAAGATTTGAAAGGATATCTCCGTCTTGTATGTGCGCTTTGCCGGATTGAATCTCATTGGGTTCCACCCAATAAATCTCAGTGCTGATATTTAAGGCATCTTTGAGCAAAACAGCACATACAATTCCATCAAAATCAGGCCGGGTGACTATTCTATGGGTGGCTATTTTCATTGATTGAGTCTTTTTTTTATACAACGCTTTTTTGAGGATATCTATTTTCTATATTTATTTTCTATTGATAAATGATAACCAACAAGTTTTCAAGCCTCTTTTTACTTGAATCAAAATCAGCAGTCAGAAAAGTCTGGTATTATGGCTTTTCAAAAGGTAATAGTTCTTGACCTGTTTGGGTTTTTTGTGATTGTATTTAAATTATTAAAGGTGTTTGAATTCATCATGATTTATTATTTTTAAGAGAATAAAATATTGTCCAAAATACATTCAAAATTGAATATTGATCAGATTGAAAAAAGTTTTTTTAAGAAAGGAAATCCTTTAAAAAAACTTTTGACAATAGCTATGGATTTGTTTGAGGCAGAACAGGTGGGGGTTTTATACGGTACTGAAGCATCAAAAACCCGGTTTTTACCCACCAGTGACTGGGATCGCGGTATTCCAGACATGTTTGATGGAAAAGGGGTGAAGGGTAGAATTCTCAGGTATTTTGGCCGTTCTATTCTTTCTATAAAAAAAATAACCCCAATCTATTTTTTTAAAGAGGATGAATCCGGGCAAACCGTGGATAATGATGGGGTGATTGCTTATATGCTGCGAACCTGTGCCAATTATTATCATCAGGGGATCAGTATTATTTTCAGCCCGGACATTTCCACTGATATTTATCACATAGATCATCAATATGCATCCCTGCCTTTTTACAGCTACGATGGTGCTATTGTCAGCGAGCCGGATATCCAGGTAAAGGTCGATTTGAATATTATTAAACATTTCAAGGCCAAAAACTATGTGTCCATCTATATTCCTGATTATGGTATTCTTGTCATAAATACGGCTGATCCTGCCCTGATGGTTCGCAAGGATGGTCATTTTGTCAGAGAGCCGGAACTCAAAGAGACCTTTGATATTCTGATCCGTCTGGTGGATGTGGCATCACTGGCTGCATTGGGTCGCCTCAAAGGGAGACGCGGGGCTCACCTGCTTTGGAAAAAAGAGGTACAATTACGACAGACCTCCCAGGCATTGATTGATAATGAAAGAAAATACCGGGATTTGTACGAAAATGCTCCCATTGCCTATTTTTCCATGGATAGTCAAGGGGTGATCATTAAAGTTAATCAGACCACATTGACCCTTTCCGGTTATACAAAACAAGAGCTTATTGGTCATAATATTCTTGAGTTTCACGCCCATGTGCCAGGAGAAAAAAGGACGTTGGAACAAGCCAGACGTTTTTTTGATAAGACCCGCTCTGTTAAAGATGCTGAACTGAAGTTCAGGAATAAAAGCAACCAGGAAATCTGGATCAGTCTTTGCGTTGATACCATCAGAGATACACAAGATCAAATGATCGAAATCAGGGCCATGGCAGTGGATATATCAGAGCGTAAAGTCTTGGAAAAACAATTGATTCAAGCTCAGAAAATGGAAGCCATCGGAACTCTTGCCGGTGGAATTGCCCATGATTTTAATAATATCCTTACCCCGATTTCAGGATATTCAGAAATTTTATTGATGGATGCTGATGATTATGAACCCAGAAAAAAAGAGCATCTTAAGATTATCCATGATTGTGCCCAGTATGCTAAAGGGCTGGTCAATCAAATGCTGACTTTTTCAAAGCAGAAAGAGAGCGAATTTAAGCTGGTCAAACCCCATGTTTTTGTTCAAGAGGCCCTGGCCCTGGCAAAATCTTTTGTGCCGGCCACGATTGAAATTCAAGGTCATATCAATCAGTCGTGCGGTCTTTTAATGGTCGATCCGGTTCAGGCTCACCAGGTGGTGATGAATCTGATTTCCAATGCGTACCATGCCATGGAAGAAAAAGGCGGGCTTTTAAAAGTTGTACTGGACCAGGTTGATATTGTACCTGAAGATATGCTTTTCCCCCTGATTCCAGGATCTTATATTTATTTAAAAATAGAAGATACCGGGCCGGGGATCCCAAAAGATGTCGTGGATCGAATTTTTGATCCGTTTTTTACCACCAAACAGGAAGGAAAGGGATCAGGTATTGGGCTCTCGGTTGTTCATGGCATTATTCAGTCGCATAAAGGCTATATTACCGTAAAATCAAAAGAGGGACAGGGGACCTGTTTTGATGTCTATCTCCCCGTTTATACGGGAAAACTTGAGGTGGAAGAAACGGTTGCACAAGAACATATTATTCAAAAAGGAGATGAAAGAATTCTTTTGGTGGATGATGATAAAAAAGTGGCATTCATGCTCAAGCTCATGCTGGAAAATTTAGGATATCAGGTTGTCTGCTGCCTTAAGAGTCCCCAGGCCTTGAAAATATTTGAAACATCTCCTGATGATTTTGACTTGATCATTACCGATTTGACCATGCCCGATCTTACCGGGCATCAACTCGCAGAACAGATCAGTCGGGTCAGGCCAAAGATCCCCATTATTCTTTGCACGGGTTTTGGGGAATATATCGATAAAAAGCAAATCAATCTCCAGGGGATTAAAGGATTCTTGTATAAGCCTGTCTCGGTTAAAGATGTATCGAATTTAATAAGAAAAGTTCTGGACAAGCAAGAGACCTGAACAAATTTTTGCCATCAGTTTGTAGTCATAAGCGACAGTGATAAAAAAGAATAATATGGGGAAATTCAAACAAGAACAGCTGAATATGGGCAAAAAACCCATTAAAAAACTGCTAAGAGCATCTCTTGATCTTTTTGATGCTCGTCACACCGGTGTTCTATACGGAACCAATCAAAGCAAAATTAAATATCTTCCTTCCTCCACATGGGACCGCGGTATTATAGATGGGTTCTATGGCAGAGGGCTCCGCGGCCTGGTCTTAAAATTATTTGGTACTTATATTGTCACTGCAAAACAGATGAGCCCGGTCTTTTTTTATACAAAAAGTCAAACCGGAAGCATGATAGATAGCCCCGGCTTTATTGCCTATATTCTTAGAAATTGTGCAGATTATTATAAAAAGGGAATCAGTGTCATTATCTGTCCGGAAACTCTGAACCTTGCTCAAAAAAAAGATGGGGATTATTTTGAAATTCCTTTTTATGTGTATAATGGGAAGTGCATTGTAAAATCGCTGGAGATGATCCGGGCAGATGCAAGAATTGTAAGGTATTTTAATTCAAATAACTCTATTTTTGTATATCTTCCAGACTATGGCGTTCTGGTCATTAACACTGCTAAGGCTTCTCTGCTTGAACGATGCAATGAACGGTTTGTACAGGAAAAGCAATTGCTGGATCGCATGGATCTGCTATGCAAAATGGTTGATATGGCCTCGCTTGAAAATCTTGGCTTGCTTAGAGGAAATAAAGGGGCTCAGCTTTTGTGGCATAAAGAAAAACATCTTCGAAAAGTATCCCGAGAATTGATCTATAATGAGAAAAACTATCGAGATCTTTATCAAACAGCCCCCATTGCTTATATTACAATGGATATCAACGGCATTATATCAAATTGCAATGAGCAAACACAATATTTGTCCGGTTATGACCGAGATGACCTCATTGGTCATAATGTGGATTTATTTTTGTCTCAAAAATCTCAAAGAGACATGATTGCAGCTGATATTATGGATTTACTGTTAAAGGGAAAATCCGTCAAGCAGATGGAATTGCTGATGAAACCAAAAAATGGAGAATCCTTTTGGGCAAGTCTTTCCATTGATGGGGTGAGAGATCGATATGATAAGATTGTTGAACTTAGGGCAACGATCATGGATATTGCTGAGCGAAAAAATCTTGAAAAACAATTGTTTAAGGCCCATAAAATGGAAGCCATTGGCCGACTTTCCGGTGGCATTGCCCATGACTTTAATAATATTTTATCGCCCATATCCGGTTATGCCGAGATGTTGTTGATAGATACTCCAAAAGATCATCCCCTTCATGGACATCTGAACATTATTCAAGATTGTGTCAATCACGCTAAAGATCTGGTGTCACAAATGCTGACCTTTAGTCAACAAAAAGAACAGGTATTAAAACCAATTGATTTATCAAAAACACTGGCTGAGTCCATGATACTGGTTCGGTCTTCTCTGCCTTCAAGTATCAAGCTTAAGGTGACCCTTGATGACCAGGATACTATTATCATGGCTGATTCGATTCAGATTCACCAGGTGATAATGAATCTTGTGAGCAATGCATATAAGGCGATTGGTAAAAGAAATGGAACGCTTATTATTCAATTGTCAAAGGTAAAGAAGCCGGAACTGTTTTTTAACCAGTCAACCCTGGAATCAAAAAACTATGTCTGCTTATCAATAGAAGATGACGGTGAGAGCCTTGATCCGGAAATCTGCGACAAATTGTTTGATCCCTATTTTTCCATAGATAAGCAAAACAGGGAATTCGGTATCGGCCTTTCAGTGGTCTACGGGATTATTGAAAGTCATCATGGTCGGATCAGGGTTGAAAGCTTAAAAGATCGCGGGAATCGGTTTGATGTATTTTTCCCCATATGCGATCAGTACGGGGCGGATGATATTGACCCGTACGTTCACGCAGGGCGTATTGATGATGATTTTATCCGGACAGGAACAGAAAAGATCCTTTTGGTGGATGATGATAAAAACGTCATTGATATGCAAACCTATATGTTTGAAAAGTTAGGATATACGGTTCATTGTTTCCTGGAACCGGTCAAGGCCATCGAGTACCTTAGAACGCATTCCAAAGCGCTTGATCTGGTCATTACCGATCTGACCATGTCGGGGTTAACCGGCATTGAGCTGGCCAATCACATTGCTCTTATCCGACCTGATCTTCCTGTGATTATTTGCTCAGGCCAAGAAGAGATGATACAGAAAAACAAGCTTGATTCTCCATCCATCAAGGGGTTTTTAAAAAAACCGATTTCCATCAAAACCGTGTCAGAGGTATTGGTCCGGGTCCTGGACCAGCCAAACTAATACTGCTTGGGTCAATACTTTGACCTATGCGTTGGCCTGTATTCGGGTTCTTTTACTGGTCCGTAATCTGGGCCACAAGGTGATAAAGGAGCTGATTAAACGGTTTTATAGCTTTTTGGGCAGACCAGTGGATCAACCTCATAAATTTTCTGGCACGAAGTGAAGCGTCAGCGCTATCAGGCGTGCCCAGTTCTATCCTCGTGACTTTCAATCTTCCGGAAGGATGCTTAAACAGCGCTGTCATTGCTGATTGCCTCCGTGATACGTCGATCAATGATGGGGTTCTGGGGATCGAGTCCTTTTTCCTGCCACAGTTTCATCTGTTTTTGAATTGCTATCTCAAGCATTGGCCATGCTTTTGCAAACTTTTCTCTTTTTTCAAGATAGCTTTTACATGATGCATCCATATCAAGGTAAACCCGTAGCCTGTCCTTGTTTTGCTCGGACATGGAAGATTGAGTCAACTCATACAGGAACAGGGCGGTTTTTATCCATTGCGTTTGTCTTGACATCGTATTTCCTCCTTTTGTTGATAGGTTTGTGTCCTTTGAAACCTGTATCGAAGAAAATTTTTCTTTTTCAAATAAAATGTTTGATTGTTCATGAAACAAGGAAAAGGGTTTTGACATCAATCCATTTTTTATTTGACATATCTTCACCGCTCCCTTACAATCAATTAAAAAGGTAAGGAGACAATATAATGCCACAGACAATCAGATTGACAAGTAAGCGCCAAGCAACTTTCCCGGTACAGCTTTGCAAAGAGTTAGGGGTAGAGGCCGGGGACGATTTAATCCTGGAACGAAAAAAAATCGGCAAGGATTTTGCCTGGATTCTTAAGCCAAAAAAGAATATAAAAAGCGAATGGTTTGCATCTCTTAACAAATACGCCAAAGATAAAGACAACAGCATTGAAGCAATTCGGGCTTCCATTGGCAAGTCCCTGGGCAATTTAAAAAAATGAAAAAAGTGGGGATTGATACCTGTATTGTATTACGCCTTTTGATTGGAGAGCCTGCTGACCAGGCACAAACTTCTTTGCTTTTTCTTGAGAAATGTTATCTGTCAGGAACCATTGTTTATGTTTCAGATTTAATCGTTGCAGAAGTTTATCATGCCCTGTGTCATCATTATCATGTCCCTTTTCGTGAAGCGGCAAAAAAACTCAAAGATTTTCTTGCCTCCCCCATGATAACTGTGTCAGGACATGCCTTCACCGTGCTAAAAGAATATCAGGGGACCGGGCCGGGATTTGTAGATAGACTTATCCGCAAAGATCTCCTTGAGCATGCCGATGAAATACTTACCTTTGATAAAAAATTTTCAATGCTTCCATGCGTAACCCTGCTTGATAACGCTTGCCAAACCTATTTTTAACCAACACGAGGTAAAGCAATCACTTTTTCGCTACCCGGCTTTTCCTGGGTAGGCCTGCCAAGTGGCGTATCTTTACCCAAACCAATATGTGTGCGGTCTTCGTGATAGTTCTGTATTTTTTAAGATAATTTGAAACGGTTGCCTGGTCTATATTGATACCCAACATTAATAGTTCACCATATAGCAGAGCTTTTTTACAATATTTTTTTTGTCATACCCCTCCTTATAAAGCTCATCCACTTTGCCGCAAAAATTCACTAAATAATCCAGTTTCTGTTTAATCATTTTCTTACCGCCGATAAGCACCGGGCGGTGAGAACAGAACAGTGATTCAAAATCAAGCTCAAGTATTTTTTTAAGCGAATGTATCGTGTCGATGATGTTTTCATCTTCTCTACTGTTTCTTGATGTCCATATATGGGTATGTTTTTTATTTTTTTAACAACCGCAGCATTTCCGCTGTGGTCTTCATGAAAATGCGTTAAAAGGACTTTATCAATATCTTTGCTTGTTATAATTTCTATAAAAGGCTTTCTCATCAGAGATTGTGCCGTATCAATCAGAACACCATCAATGAAATAAAAATAAACATTCATTAAAGGCCGGCCCCAATAACCATACCCAAGTTCAAAAGCCTCAATTTGATCAAACGTATGTCTTTTAATTATTTTCATATTGATATTTTTGATTTTACTTCGCCAGACGTTTCACAACGTCGATTTTATTTAAACGCAGAACATTCATTACATGATAAATTTCACGGAAGATCGCTCATGAAGCTCCGGCAGCAATTTAATCGATTCTTTGAAATCAACCAGCCTGTTTACCAAATAAAAAAGGTAAGTGGTTGTTAACCAATGTGTAAAATTTTCTTTTTATTATATGCTTTTTCAGTTTTGGCTATTTTAATAAAATTTTCATTACGATATGCTTTGTTTTTTGCCAAGATCTATTCTTATCCGACCTGATCTTCCTGTGATTATTTGCTCAGGCCAAGAAGAGATGATACAGAAAAACAAGCTTGATTCTCCATCCATCAAAGGGTTTTTAAAAAAACCGATTTCCATCAAAACCGTGTCAGAAGTATTGGTCCGGGTCCTGGACCAGCCAAACTAATACTGCTTGGGTCAATACTTTGATCTATGCGTTGGCCTGTATTCGGGTTCTTTTACTGGTCCGGAATCTGGGCCACAAGATGATAAAGGAGCTGATTAAACGGTTTTATAGCTTTTTGGGCAGTTTCTATCACCTCTTCAAGCGTGGTCTCTTTTGGGCTATCCGGGTTATTGATATTGGTGATTAAGGATACTCCCAAGATTTTCATTTTTGCATGAACCCCTGTAATGGCTTCCATGATTGTGGAAAATCCAACCGCATCCGCACCAAGGGTTTTTAAAAAACGAGTTTCTGCCGGTGTTTCAAGGCTGGGGCCCAAAAGACCGGCATAGACGCCTGTTTGAACTGGTATTCCATGGTTTCTGGCAATGTTTTCGGCAAGGGTGATCAGTGTGGGGTCATACACTTGGGTCATATCCGGGAATCGTATTCCCCAGGCATCTTCATTGGGCCCGGCCAATGGATTTTGACCTGTCAAATTTATATGGTCTTTGATGATCATGATCTGACCGGCACAAAAATTTAAGTTAATTCCTCCGGCGGCATTGCTTAATATCAGTGTTTTTATCCCCAGTTCCTGCATTACCCGGATGGGGAATGTGACCTGGGCAGTTGAATATCCTTCGTACAAATGGAACCGGCCCTGCATCATGAGAATATTTTTTCCCTGAATGCTGCCACAGATCAACTTACCCTTGTGGCTTTCAATAGTGGGTGTCGGAAAGTAAGGGATCTGTGAATAATCAAGCTGAACGTCTATTTGAATGTCATCAAGAATATCACAAAGCCCTGTGCCGGTTAAAATCCCGATAACAGGATGCTTTGAAATAGATTGCCTTAAAAAATCAGCGGTTTCAATCACCTGTTGCCTATGGATCTGCATGGTCTGTCCTTTTGCTGTTTGTTATTGCGCGATGTTTGTCAGAGTAAATGAAATCATATCAATGTTCAAGCCCCTTTTTATTATGGTTAATTTGTACTATATTTTGTTCAGGCAATAATTAACCCCATGAGAGGATCAGGCTTTTTATACCATGTCGGATGACACCTGTTTTTTTTCAATTGACGAACCCCGGGAAAAGACCATTAAGATCAGGCGGTCAATGTTTACCTGTCGGCTGCAATCCGTGGACTCCATTGAAAAAGCAAAATTATTTATCTCAACAATTTCAAAAGCAAATAAAGTTGCCAGTCATAATTGCTGGGCATATATCCTTGGGGACAAGGGTCAATTGTTTCATAGCTCTGATGCAGGAGAACCGCCCGGTACGGCAGGAAAACCCATGCTCAATACATTGCAGTCCTACAACATGACCCAGGTGGCCGTTGTGGTGACTCGATTCTTTGGCGGTGTCAAGCTGGGTGTCCGAGGATTGATTCAAGCCTATTCTGAATCAGTTCAAGCCGCTATTGATATGGCAGATCTTAAACAATTGGTTCATCTGGTCTGTTTTGATGTTGACGTCTCATATGATTTTAATGAAACCTTTCTTGCCAGGATACATCCTTTTTTGAACAAGATTGCTGATACCGCCTATTCAGAGAAAATTGCTCACAAGATTGAGATAGAGATAAAACACCTGGCAAAGGCGGAACAATTGTTGTCTGATTATCAAGCACAGGGAAAATTAAAATTCATACAGACAGACTGATTCGACTTGTGTCGTCAGATACAGGGGTTAATTTAATTTTCATAAAAGGCTAGAATCTCATGAAATATTCGGTCTAAAGGCTTGAAACAATCATTTGCCAGTCTTTTTGTGCTCCGGTATTCTCAGCAGTTTGCTTTATTTCCATGATTCTGGCCCGGGACAGGGTCTCTCTTAAGACCAGGCTGGCAAACCTTCCGCTGATTTTTGTGCCGGATAGAACCTTGCCTGCAACCTCCAGGATGGGTTTGGGGGGATTGGCCTGGTTAAGACGTTTGAGGACAAATTTTTCTTCCACGCTCTGCTTTACAGCGTTGGAACAGGCTGTGATCTCATTGGTGTCCTTTTGTAATTGGATCTCTAAGGCTGTTTTGCGGGCATTTAATTCATGGATTTTTTTGTCTGCGTTATCAAGGGTTTTTTGGAAAAAATTTATTTTATCAATTATTTTTTCCGTGCTGTCCTTTTTCATCTCTTCGATCATGGCAAGGGTTCTTAGCCTTGATTGATCAAAATTTTTAAGTTTATCAATGATCACAGTCAACTCGGATTGGTTTTTGCTGTTTTCAAGTGTTTTGCTTTCAAGGATGTTTTGTTTGCGCTCAATTGCCTTGTCAATGTTCTGTAATTGTGTTTCAAGATAGAAGGATGCACCCACTGTGATGGAACAGGGATTGGCTCTTTCAGAACCAATATTATAAATTTTAGCACCCCCTTTTGCACATACAGATGAGGAAAACATTCTGCCTTTTATCATTTCAAAGGTTCCTTCACTCAGTATCTGGGTATCCACAATTTCTTTTACAACATTCATATCTCCCATGCAGGATGCTTTGGATCGGTGCATGAAACCTGTTTTTATATTACCTTTGGCTTCGATAGTAGAGTCTATTACGCCATTTTGGATAAAGACATCGCCGTCTGCTTTTACGATGCCGCCGTCAATGGTATTGGCGACGACATCAATGGCTTCAACTCTGAAGCCGCTTTTGATGGAGCCTGTGATGTATACGTTTTTGTTAAATTTTATATGGCCGGTGGTATAGTCAACATCACCTTCGATAAAGTAGGCGTCATTCACTGAAATTTCACCATCGGATCTTACTTTTGGATTGCCTTCCACCACTGATATTACTTTTAAACCATCTGTGGAACCCCTGACCCCTTTGCCCATTATAAATGAGACGTCCATTGCCTCTGCTCTTGGAATGATGTCGCCATAAACGTTGACGCCGTCTTTGCCGTCTCTGGGCAGGATTTTTTCAGCCAGGACATCACCTTGCGTCACAAATGGAATCTCCCCCCTCTCTTTATAATCAATGCTGCCGGTTTCTGTCAGTTCGCCGGGTTTCAGGTAGTCTCTTTCAAACATGTAAACAATTTGAGCGTCTGTGCCGTCAATAGGTTCAAGACCTTTTGCAATTTGAAAAAAAGAGCTGTGATATTTGGGATCCTTGATAAAGGTTTCAAGGCTGTCTTCATCTGCAAGGCCATATATGATACCGTTTTTTTCCAAAAGAAATTTTAAATCAGCCAGAAGAATGGTGCTGTCAAAGTGGTCTGTTTTAGTGATAAATGCCTGCAAACCGTCATTTGAGATAAGAATAATGAATTCATCTTCCCTGATCTCTCTCATATTTGTTTTGTCAAAGGCAGGCTCTTCTTTCTCCGATGATGTTTGTTGGGTGGTTCCGGGCTCTGGCTTGGCAGGCTCACTTTTCTGAGCCAGACCTTGATATTTTTGTTTCTGCAGCAAAAGATTGCGTTGCCGTTCAGAGATCATGCCGGCGTCCACCAGCAGATCTCCTATCATGATATTTTTGCCGCTATCTGCCTGTTTTTTTTGTTCTTCTAAGGCCAGATCGAGATTGCCCTGGGTGATGAACCCAAAAATGACGCACAGCGTCCCTAAACGGGAGTCTTCCTGGGCTTTTGCAAAACCGACACAGATTTTTTTTAGGGCAGTAATATCCGGTTGTGCAACATATTTTTTGGCCCGCATGATTTTGAATACATCAATACTGCTGTTGTCTTTTTGAAGTATTTCCAAGTCGCGGATTAATTTGGGATAGTTGTCCTTGCTCAGGTATTTGAGAAATAAAGCAATTTTTATGATTAGAGAATTCCGGCTGCTTGTCCCATTTTTTGGCATGGCGTATTGGTGTTGACCTCTCCGGTTAACTATTTTTCTGCATAACCATTTTATTAGTATTGGCCGGGCAAAATAGTCAAGAAAAAACTATCATTGCAAAAAAGTAACAGATAAAAAAGATATTGACAATGCGTTTTATTTAAGTATTATTAAACTAAAATTAACTATACTTAAATAAAACGGGTATTGTCAGGTTATGAAACAAAAATTTGGTCCACTGCTTCGGGCGATTAGAAATACAAGGCATCTTACGATTAAAGAGGTCGCAGCAAAGGCAGGTGTCAGTTCAAGTTTGTTGTCCCAGATTGAGCGGAATCGGATTTCGCCTTCTTTGGACACGTTACTTCACATTTTAGAAGTCTATGGGGTGCCGCCGGATAAATTTTTTAAAGATTATGAGATCGATACAATTGTTGAAATTATTCGCTCGGATGAGCGCAAAATTTATCAACGCAAAGGCTTTAAATACGAAAAACTGTGTGGCGACAGCCAGACCCGGGGGAATCATTCTTTTAGCGCCTTTTTCCTGGAACTTGCCCCGGGTCAGAAACGGGGTGATGCCAGCGACGGTCACCTTGGGCGGGAATTGGGGATTGTTGTGGAAGGAACGGCAAAATTAATATACTCCGATGAGGAATATGAAATTTGTCAAGGCGACTCTGTCTCCTTTTTTTCAAGGATACCTCATGTGATCCAGAACACGTCTGATAAGATATTCAGAGCTTACTGGGTGGTGACACCCGCAGATGGGGAAGATTATTTCGGAGATAAAACATAACACTATTTGGAGAGAATAATGGGAAAAACCATTGCAGAAAAAATTTTTGAGACTCATTTGGTAGATGAACCCTTTGGAGATGTCAGTGTGTTAAAGCTGGACAGGGTTTTCTGTCATGAGATTACAACCCCCACAGCGATACAGGATCTGGTGGCAAGGGGAAAAGACAGGGTGTTTGATCCGGATAAAATCAAGGCAGTGATTGATCATGTCTCTCCGGCTAAAGATTCTAAAACAGCCATGCAGGGTAAAATTTTAAGAGAATGGGCAAGACGGCACGGAATCAAGGACTTCTTTGATATCGGTCACAATGGTGTCTGTCATGCCATCTTCCCGGAAAAAGGGTTTGTACGGCCTGGATTCACCATTATCATGGGTGACTCCCATACCTGCACCCATGGTGCATTCGGCGCCTTTGCCGCAGGGGTTGGGACAACCGATCTTGAAGTGGGTATTTTAAAAGGCGTCTGCACCTTTAAAAAACCTAAGACATTTAAGGTCAATATCGTCGGTACATTGCCCGATGGTGTTTATGCCAAAGATATTATTTTAAAAGTTATCCAGGAACTTACCGTGAACGGTGCCACCAATATGGTTATTGAATTCACCGGCAAGGTGGTGGCCCGGATGAACATGGATCAACGCATGACTCTTTCCAATATGGCAGTGGAAGCTGGTGCCACCAGTGGTATCTGCCTGCCGGACATGACCACGGTTGATTATTTGTGGGAGTTTATCAAAGATGAATACAAGACCAAAGAGGCTGCTCTTAAGGCATTTTCACTATATCATTCTGATGAAGATGCGGTTTATGCACAAAGTAAAACCATTGATGTAAGCAGTCTTGAACCATTGACCACCTTCGGGTATAAGCCTGATTGTGTTAAACCGATTTCACAAATGCAGGGAACTCGGGTTGATCAGGTCTATATTGGATCATGTACCAACGGACGGCTGGAAGATTTAAGAATTGCCGCAGATGTGCTTAAGGGTAAAACTATCAGCGATACAGTTCGGGCAATTGTTTCTCCTGCCACCCCCAAAATTTTTTCCCAGGCATTGGAGGAAGGGTTAATTAAAATTTTCATGGATTCAGGATTTTGTGTGACCAACCCGACCTGCGGTGCATGCCTGGGGATGAGCAATGGGGTATTGGCAGATGGAGAGGTGGCTGCCTCAACAACCAACCGGAATTTTAACGGCCGCATGGGAAAAGGCGGGATGGTCCATCTGATGAGCCCTGCCAGTGCGGCCGCCACTGCTATTGCCGGTGAACTGTGCACCCCTGATCTTTTGAAAATCCAATCTTTGTAATAGAGGAGAGATAAAATCGATGAAAACATTTAAAGGCAATGTATTATTTCTGGATCGTTCAGACATTAATACCGATGAAATAATCCCAGCCAAATATTTAACTGAAATTGAAAAAAAGGCAATGAAACCCCATTTGCTTGAAGACTTGAAAATGGATGGGTTTGATCCAAAGACCGATATTGACAATAAGGCGGTTGTGGTGACCCGGGATAATTTTGGATGCGGTTCTTCCAGAGAACATGCTCCCTGGGCTCTTGAAGTGAATGGCATCAATGTTGTGATTGCATCAGGTTTTGCAAGAATATTTCGGCAGAATATGTATAATTGCGGTATGATGGCCATTGAATTGTCCGATCAAGATATGGATAAAATATTTGATACCTTTGCCGATAAACTAACGCATATTGATGTGGATGTGGACAAATCCGTGATTACGGTTGTCTCTGGTACTCAGAGCCAGACCATTGAATTTAAGGTCTCAGAATTTGACAAAGCATTGGTCAAGACCGGTGGCTGGGTGGAGTATGCTGATAAAAATTATTAAAATTTTTAAAACATGCAGGGCCGTAGCCGGCCCTGCATGCCAGACAGCATTTTATTTATTGATACTATCCATTTTATCCTTAACCTTTTCAACCGCCTGATCTGTTTTGTCTTTAACCGTTTCAATGGCTTGACCTGTCTTATCCTTAACCGTTTCAACCGCCTGCCCTGTCTTTTCTTTAACGGTTTCAACCGTTTGAGCAGCCTTTTCTTTTATGGTTTCAACAGCTTTATCTGTTGCCTTCTTAGCGGTTTCAATAGTTTGGTCAACTTTTTTCCCCATGGTTGCAGAAGATTTTTCAGTTTTTGGATCCTTTTTAGAGTCCTGCCCACACCCGATAAAAAACAGCACACAGACGGCTGCTAATAAAATAACAACATGTTTCATCATTTTTTTCCTTTTTATTATATTAATTTTTACAATTATCGTACTATACCATAATTGATATTTTAAATAGATTTTTTAATTTCTTGATTTATTTTGTTTGCTTTTGTATTCAAAATATATAGAGATCTCTTTGTATCACATCTAAAACTTTATAACAGGGAAATGGTCCAATGATTGATGAAAAATCAAAAAACAGTCGATTTCTCGGTCTTTTTTTTCTTGGTAACTTTATATTTTGTTATCCAATTCTTACATTGTTTAATTCAAGCATTATGGTTTTAGGCATTCCTGTTTTATTTCTTTTCTTATTCTCGGCCTGGCTGGGCTTGATCTGTCTGATGATCGTCGGCACAGAAATCAGTCCGAGAATCTTATTGAACAAGCCCACTGTTTCAGAAGATAAGAAAGATTTGCAAACATGATTGAACAAAAAACCATTATTCTGATATCTTTCGGCTATATCGGTCTTCTTTTTGCTATTGCTTTTTACGGGGATAAACGCGCTCAATTGGGTAAAAGCATTATCAGTAACCCATATATTTACGCCCTGTCCCTTGCCGTGTATTGCACAGCCTGGACATTCTACGGCAGTGTCGGTGTTGCCAGCAGGTCAGGCATTACCGGATTTTTTAATATTTATATCGGTTCCACGCTGACCATGGTTCTGGGATGGCCTGTTTTAAGGAAAATCATCAGAATCAGTAAAGCAAACAAGATCACCTCCATTGCTGATTTTATCGCTTCTCGATATGGTAAAAGTGCTGCTGTGGCAGGCATAGTAACAATTATTGCCGTGCTGGGCATTGTTCCGTACATATCTGTCCAGATCAAGGCCATCTCCACAACATATCAATTGTTAAGCAACAGCACTCATGTGAGTTTGCCGGCACAGCTGCCGCCTGCTTTGCAGGATACGGCATTTTATGTCACCTTGATCCTGATCGTTTTTGCCATTTTTTTCGGCACCCGGAATCTGGATGCCACAGAGCGGCATGAGGGTCTGGTTGCCGCCATTGCCTTTGAATCCATTGTCAAACTGGTGGCCTTTTGTTCTGTTGGGATTTTTGTAACTTACGGCATTTATAATGGATTTGCAGATTTGTTTCAACAAGCGTCCCTGGTCCCTGAAATTAAGAAACTTTTTGTCATGGAAATTAATGCCGCTGGTTTTTCAGGCTGGTACAGTGGCCTTTTTCTGTCCATGCTTGCCGTTATATTTCTTCCCCGCCAGTTCCAGGTCATTGTTGTGGAAAATGTTGATGAAAAACATCTGAATAAAGCCATATGGCTTTTCCCTCTTTATCTTCTGATCATTAATATTTTTGTCATTCCTATTGCATTCGGGGGCCTGTTAACCCTTTCCGGTGAAACAAGTGTAGATGCTGATTTTTTTGCTCTCCTGCTTCTTTTGGTTGAAAATCAAAAAGGGCTGGCAGTGCTCGTGTTTATCGGCGGACTGTCTGCGGCCACGGGAATGGTCATTGTTGAGACCATTGCTTTGTCTACCATGGTGTGCAATGATCTTGTCATGCCGGTATTGCTGCGCATGTCCTCATTTAATCTTTCCCAGCAAAATGATTTAAGCAAGCTTTTATTAAATATCAGACGGGCCAGTATCTTTTTGATCCTTATTTTAGGGTATTTGTATTTCCATTTGGTTGTAGAATACTATTCCCTTGTTTCAATCGGGCTGATATCTTTTACAGCAGTGGCGCAATTCGCTCCAGCCATCATTGGTGGAATTTTCTGGAAGGAAGCCAATCGTTCCGGTGCCATATGCGGTCTTTTGGCAGGATTTTTTATCTGGGCATATACCCTTGTGCTGCCATCCCTTGCCCAGGCAGGGCTTCCCATGCAAAGTTTTTTGGAGAATGGCCCTTTCGGCATCAGTCTGTTAAAACCCCAGCACTTATTCGGTCTGGGTTCAAACCTTGGCGGTTTCAATCTATATGCTCATGCCGTGTTCTGGAGCATGTTTTTTAATATCAGTCTTTTTTTTGGCGTATCTCTTTTCACCAAACAAGATGACGTTGAAAAAAAGCAGGCAACCTTGTTTGTGGATGTGTTTAAGTATTCTGTTGAAGCTGAAAAATCTTCTTTCTGGCGGGCAACCGCTTCTGTGGGAGACCTAAGATCGCTGCTTGAAAGATTTCTTGGTAAAGATCGTACTCACGACGCTCTTGATGCTTATGCCAAACAAAATCGTATCAATATAGAACACGAACTCACTGCAGATGCAGGCCTGGTCAGTCATGCTGAAAAACTATTGGCAGGATCTATCGGGTCTGCGTCCGCCCATGCCATGGTAACATCGGTTGCAAAAGAAGAACCCTTAGGGTTCAGTGACATCATGAGTATTCTGGACGAAACAAGTCAGATTATCATGTATAGTCAGGAACTGGAAAAGACCACCAAAGACCTTGAAGCTGCAAATGAACGATTAAAAGAGCTGGACCATTTAAAAAATGAATTTATTTCAACAGTTACTCATGAGCTGAGAACGCCTTTGACATCAGTGAGGTCTTTAGCAGAAATCCTGTATTCAACCCCTGATCTGGATGCTGAACGGCACAATAAATTTTCTAAAATTATTATCAAGGAAAGTGAAAGATTATCCAGGCTGATTAACGATGTTTTAAATTTTCAAAAAATTAAATCCGGTAAAATTCAATGGGATTTTTTTCGGGCTGATATCGGAGAAATAATTGAAGACTCTGTATTTTCAACCAGTCAGCTTTTTGAAGACAAACAAATTGAATTAAAACTGGATTTGCCGAAACAACGTATTTATGCCTCTGTGGACCGGGATCGATTCATGCAGGTGATGATCAATCTCATATCCAATGCTGTTAAATTTTGTGATGTTAAACTGGGAAAAATTACAATCAGCCTGACCCATGAAGCCGATAAAATAAGGGTGGTTGTAAAGGACAACGGCATTGGCATCAGCCCGGAAAACCAGGAAATTATATTTAAAGAATTTTTGCAGATCAAAGACCCCTCAAGAGGACGGCCGTTTGGGACCGGCGTTGGACTTTCCATTACACAGCACATTATTGATGCCCATAACGGCAGGATCTGGGTGGAAAGTGAATTGGGAAAGGGTGCTGCATTTATTTTTACCCTGCCCTTAAATCATATTTCAGATCCTAAAAAAATCACCCTTTAAAAAGACCGGGATGACATTATCCGCTGTTTGATAGTATAATAAGTTTATGTTCTTAACAGGAGGTGGGGAAAATGCCGAAAAAAATACTGATTGTTGATGATGAACCCAATATTATCGTGCCCCTTGAGTTTCTTATGGAACAAAATAATTATGAAGTCAAAGTGGCTGAAAACGGTGAGGACGCTATAGATTTAATTGAAACGTTTAATCCGGATCTGATTCTTCTTGATATCATGCTGCCGGGTATAGACGGATTTGAGGTCTGTCAGACAATCCGCAACAGCCCGAACTTTAAAAACATAAAAATTGTATTTCTTTCAGCCATGGCAAGAAGCATTGATATCGCCAAAGGTATGGGGCTTAGGGCGGATGACTACATCACAAAACCCTTTTCAAATGCCTATGTTGTGGAGCGCATTAATAAACTGCTAAAAGACGATGAATAGAAAGGTGTCAGTCTCCGATAAACTCCTGACTTAAGCTGGCCTGGAGCAGTTTTATCTTCTTGAGTACCTCTTTGAACATTTTTTGTTCGATTTCAGACAGTATTTTTGGATTGATATAATTATCCGGTTTTATATTCTCACCAATGATGGCATTGATTTGCCTTAAAAATCTGATTTGCAATAAAAAACTGTAAGCTTGTTCAATTTCGTTGTAGTTATCCCGGGTTAACACTCTTTTGATGTACAATTGATAGAGTCTGCTCCTGGTATTGGTTTCTTTTATTCCTGTTTTTAATGAATATATCCTGGCAAAATCCACAATGGGTGTCATGGCTGTCTTAATGTCCAGGCATTTTTTATGATCCCCTTTGGTATCCACTAAAAAATTACCCCAAAATCCTATAGGTGGTCGAAAGCCTAGCGCATTCTGAGCCATAAACCTTAAAAACCCGGGTTGTTTTTGTATGGACTGACCTAAATGAACGCTGAGTTCATCCACGAGGGTTTTGCTCCCATGAGAAAACCTGAAATCAAAAAAAATACTGGTATGTAAGAGATTTTCCGGTTCTGCGGTTCGAATCCATTTTGTGAAATAGTTTTTCCAGGTGGCAAGGGGCTGGCACCATTTTGGATTTTTTGCCATGATTCCGCCCAGGCAGAAATCATAACCGGCAGAATCCAGCCATGTGCAGATTTTTTTACTCAGTTCCAGAAAATAGTTTTGCACATTCTTTTCACTCAGACCTGAACCGGGCGGGATATCTTCAAAAATAATGGCATTATCCTGATCGGTTTTCAGTGTTTGTTCCTGTCGTCCTTCACTGCCAAGTGTAATAAAAGCAAATGCCACAGGAGCAGGCCCCTGTTCTTTGAGTGCGAACTTGATCACTTTTTCCAAAATGGCATCGGAAAAAGTGGTGATCAACCATGTCACGGTTCCGGTTTTTGTTCCATTGGTTATCATGCTGTGGATCAACCGCGGCAGTTGACTTTGCTTGCTCATGATATCTTTTAAATTTTTTGCCTGGGTTATTTCGCGGATCAGGGCGGTATAATTGAGTTCAGTTAAAAGGCGATTGTCAAGTTCAGGCTCCAGCCCGGATTTATTGAACAGTTCAGGATCATAAAAGTCAAATTGTGCTTCCGGCAATATTGTCATTGACCTTGCCGCGTTAAATGCCTCTTTTTGTTCACCGGGAATAAACAGCCTCAGATATGGCATGGTATCGGGTTGATCTGTATCAAAGGGCCATATGGCTGCGTGAAGAGTATTGATGGTTTCTTTCAGGGTCATGGGAAAGATCTGTCCTGCAAAATCCGGATATTGATCTTCCCATTTTTTAATCGCGTCTGCCTTAAGTGGTTTGCCCTGCCAGCGAATATCGATATTGACAAACGCTTTGGACATGGAAAGGGAACAGAAAAACTCATTGTTGCCTGTTTCGTTTTTTAATTGGCTTAACAAAAAAAGAATCACCATTGTCAGGGCGTACCGGTCTGCTTTAACATGAATCTGTTTATCAATATTGCTCAAATTAAATTCAATGTTGAGTGTTTCACGGGATCTTCGGGTGATGGTTTCAAGCAGATCTGCGGCAGGTATCAACTCAATTGATTTTTTTGTTCCGGTCAGGCTGGTATAGTTGTCGGATATATCATTTAAAATGGTACTCAATACGACAGATTCATTGTAAATAATGTCTTTAAATTTTTCCTGGTGGGCCTGTTCCATGTCAGGGAACTCTTTCATTGCCTCAATGGCAGCCCTGATACTTGCAATGGGTGACCGTGCATTTTCCGCCAGAGAATGTAAAATGGCGTCTATTTTTTTATCAATCTCATTTTGCCGGGTGATATCATTCAAAATCAGAACAACCCCCTTAAATTGCCCGGCCGAATTCAGTACAGGTGTAACCCTTGCCTGAATTGTGTGTTGATTGGCTGTAAAAACAAAATACGACATTGTATCCAATACATTTGTTTTCAACCGCTCATTGATTTCATCCAAAGTGTGATCAATGAGCGGTTTATCAATGATTGAGGTTATGGGTTGTCCCAGAAATGGAAAATTTTCATTGTCTTTTGTAAGATTTAAAAGGATATTAACTTGCAGGTTATATAAAAGTATTTTTCCGTTGGCATTGCAGAGAATGATTCCTTCGGGCAGATTGGCGATCACTGAAGCAAAAAATTTGGCTTCTTTATTCAGCCCCTGGTCTGTTTTGATATCCATCAATACCCCTTATAGTAACCATCAGCATAAAAAAATTAAAGGAATCGTTGATTGTGAATATAATATTTGTTTTAAAACACTTGCATGAACCAAGTCAACCCAATATTATTCAGCTTCTGCCACCGCTCCATTTGAGGCGGGTTTTCAAAACATTGAAATAAGACTGGTCGTCAAAGGAAATCATTTTAATATAGTTGCGGCTTTTTTTGATAAAGATTTTATCTTTAGGGTCCATTTCAAACCCTTCTTGCCCATCAAGAGTCAGAACAATATTTTCAGGGCTGCCTTCAAGTCGAATCTCTATTCTGGTTGAGTCCGGGATGATCAATGGCCGGTTGGTCAGGGTGAACGGGCAGATGGGTGTCAGGACAATGGAAGGGACCTGGGGGTTGACCACAGGGCCGCCGGCGGCAAGGGAATATGCGGTTGAACCGGTGGGTGTGGCCACGATCAAGCCGTCGGCACGGTAGGTGGTCAGATAATTTGAATCCAGGTAAACCGCACAGGATGCCAGTCTGGACAGGGCTGATTTGTTGATTACAGCATCATTGAGGACATCTATATCTATGATTTGTTTGTCATCTCTGACAACCTTGATATCCAGCCGGGTTCTTTTCTGGATCAGATATTTGCCTTCAAGCAGCCGGGTGACGGCCTGGTTTAAGTTTTCTTCCGTGGTTTCGGCAAGAAAACCCACTTCACCGAATTTTACTCCCATCAAAGGGATATCTCTGTGTCCAATAAAGCGTGCCGCACTTAAGAATGTGCCGTCTCCGCCCAGAACAATCATGCATAGCAAATCATTCGGTATGTTAATGTTGCCTGCGTTATGGGCATCAATTACAATGGATTGGCTGCCTAGTAGTTTTTCAAGTTCTCGGGCTTTTTTTTCAGCTTTGGCATCATTTTTCACCACCAGCCCGATCCGTTTTTTGCTCATTTGTACTCCTTTTTAGGCTAACCGCTAATGGCTAACCGCACTGGTCGGGTTAATGTGCCCGGGCCCAGTTTTCACCAAAACCAAAGTTGACTTTCAACGGCACGCTCAGCTGATGAACATTTTCCATGACCTGTTTTGCAAGTGCCATGAGCTGATCTTTTTCTTCAAACGGGCACTCAAATATAATTTCATCATGGACAGACAAGAGCATTCTTGAGGCCAGGTTGTTGTCTTTTAAGGCTTTTTCCATATGAATCATGGCCAGCTTTATCAGGTCGGCCGCACTGCCCTGAATGGGCGTGTTGACAGCTGCGCGCTGGGCAAAATTTCTGATATTGATATTGGAAGAATTAATATCATCCAGCCGCCGCTTGCGGCCAAAAATGGTAAGGACTTCCCCGGTTTTCTTTGTTTCCTCAATGGTGGAGTCGATAAAATTTTTTACCCCGGCATATCGTTTGAAATAATTGTCAATATACGCATTGGCCATCTTACGGCTGATATTGAGGTCATTGGCCAGTCGGAACCCGCTCATTCCGTATACAATACCAAAATTGATGGTTTTGGCCTGGTTTCTTAAATCCTGGGTTACAAATTCCGGCAACACTTGAAAAACTTCCTTGGCTGTTCTTGCATGGATATCTTCATCATTGTTAAAGGCTTCGATGAGAATTTTATCTTGAGCGCAATGGGCCAGAATACGAAGTTCGATCTGGGAATAATCTGCGGAAACCAGAGTATGTCCTTGTTCAGGGATAAAGGCTTTTCTGATTTTTCTGCCTTCTTCTGTTCTGATGGGAATGTTTTGAAGATTGGGATGAGAGCTGCTCAGCCGACCTGTGACTGTGATGGTCTGGTTAAACGAGGTATGGATTCTGCCTGTTTCTTTGTTGATCAATTGCTGTAAGGCATCCACATAGGTGGATTTGAGTTTGCCAAGGGTTCTGTATCTTAATAATCTTTCAGGCAGTTCATGGGTTAAAGATAATTGGGTCAACACTTCCACATCTGTGGAAAAACCGGTCTTTTTTTGGGTTTTTTTAGCAGTGGGTAATTTTAATTTTTCAAAAAGAATGGCGCCAAGCTGCTGGGAAGAATTGATATTGAATTCTTCCCCGGCCAGGTCATATATCTGTTTTTCAAGCGTTTTGAGTTCTATTTCAAAGATATTGGAAAGGTGTGTTAATGTGTTTTTATCCACCTTGATTCCTGCCATTTCCATATTTCCCAGAACACTGATCAACGGCATTTCTATGGTTTGCATCAAGGTGTCAAGGTTCTGATCCTGTATTTGTCGTTCAAGCACCTTGAAGGCCATAAAGGTCAGGTCAGCATCTTCTGCAGCATAATCCACGGCCTGGGAAACAGGAACCTGGTCAAATGTGATCTGGTTCTTTCCTTTCCCGGTGACCTCTTCGTATGAAATGGTTTTATAGCCGAACAGATTCATGGCAATTTGATCAAGGCTGTGGCCCCGGATGGACGGATTCAAAAGATAGGACGCAATCATGGTGTCAAAGGCAATTCCCTGCATGGAAACTCCGGATCGAGCCAGAACAATATAGTCATATTTGATATTTTGACCCACTTTCTTAATTTCCGGATTTTCCAGGACAGGTCGTAAAATATTTAACACAGCTTCTTTATCCGGTTGTTCTGCTCCATCGGGAAACGTATGGGCAACAGGAATATAAAAGGCTTGATTTTGGGCATAGGAAAATGAGAGACCCACAAGATTGGCTTCCACAGGATTTTTAGAAGTGGTTTCCGTGTCAATGGCAAAAATTCCCTTGTTTTCAAGCACATGGGCCAGCC
Source organism: Pseudomonadota bacterium (assembly GCA_043826275.1). Lineage (GTDB taxonomy): Bacteria > Desulfobacterota > Desulfobacteria > Desulfobacterales > Desulfobacteraceae > Desulfobacula. Next base: position 77,774 of record JBDRQO010000031.1, on the reverse strand, counting down.
GTTCAACTTCTTTAAGAGTGGAAACCAGTTTGTATATTTTTTCTGATTTGTCTGCACTTTGCGCAAATTCCATGGCAAGGGTTTTAAATTCAAGTTCCTGGAAAATTTCAAAGGCTTTTTTCGTGTCCATGGGGCCAAGCTTGAAATCATCAATTGATCGGCTGACAACAACATCTGTATCAATGCAAGCCAACTTTCGGCTTAAACAGACAATATCTTTTCCAGCAGATAGATTGTCGTGCAGTTTTTTCTTTTTTGTAAGGCTGTCAAGATTTTCATAAATTTTTTCAATGGAACCAAACTCCTGGATGAGTTTGATCGCCGTTTTTGGCCCCACTCCATGGACACCGGGGATATTGTCTGAACTGTCGCCGGCAAGGCCCAGAACATCAATAAATTGAATCGGTTCAATCCCCATATCCTTTTTTACTTTTTGAACAGTGGTGATGGTATCTTTCATGGGGTCCCAGAGAACACAATTGTCGGTCACCAGCTGGATAAAATCTTTATCGCCTGTGACCATGATGACACAAAATCCCTGTTCCTGGGCAAGCCGTGCATAGGTTCCCACCAGATCATCTGCTTCAAATCCGGGTCGTTCAATGATGGGAATATTAAATGCCTTGATCATTCGTTTGATATCCGGAATCTGGATGGCCAGTTCTTCAGGCATGGGCGGTCGGTTGGCTTTGTATTGATCATAGAGTTTGTGCCGAAAGGTCGGCCCTTTGACATCAAACAGGACAGCTGCGTATTCGGGAGTGTTGTCTTTTAATAATTTTAATAATATCCTGGCAAAGCCAAAGGTTGCGTTGGTGGGGTGTCCTTTGGCTGTGCTCAAACTTCGGATGGCATGGAATGCCCGATAAAGAAACGCACTGCCGTCAATGAGAAATACTTTTTTAGAAATTGCCATAATCAACCCTTTTAAAATATTGAATTTATATTCAATTTAAGGCATATATACTATCTTTTTTATTAAAGGAGAAGTATATTCACAAGGATGGATCAGAAAGCGGATCAGAAAGCGATGAGTCGAAAGGAAAACAGACGGTTAAAAAAAACAAAACAATGCCATTGCTGTCAGCAGACATTCATGTTCTGCTGGAATTGCCGGTGTGGATTTTCCATGTGCCAGGAATGTATGTATGAGAATCAATGGGGTATGACATGTAACGGTATTACATGGGAATGCCCGGATTGCGGGGAGCAGAATGGCTATGGCAATCAATAGACAATAATTATTTGTGTTGTTATCATAACCAAAATAGAAAATACCGGGGTCAGACCATTTAAATTTAAGACCATTGAGCCGGTAATAAGGAAATAAGGATGGCAAAAAAACTTAATATCGGTACCTTGATATCTGGTGGCGGGACAAACCTTCAAGCCATTATTGATGCCTGCGCCAGCAATCAGATTGATGCTAAAATCCTGTTTACCGGATCTGACAATCCAGGCGTTAAGGGACTTGAAAGGGCTAAAAAAGCAGGGATTGATACCTTTGTGGTGGATTATTCAAAGATTATTGCATCCTGCAAAGCAGGGATTGCTGCTGATCTGCCGGATGATTTTAATATGGATGAGATCTTGTCCAAACAAAAAATAGTATCAGGCGGCGCCTCAAATGATCGGGCTCATTTTTTTATAAAAACCCGTGTCCTGGCTGAACGACAATTGCTGGATCATATCTTGTCCTATGACATTGACCTTCTGGTACTGGCCGGATTTATGAGAATGTTAACGCCATATTTTATCGACCGGATCAATACCGAGCCCGGCCAGTACAAGATTATGAATATCCATCCTGCTCTTCTGCCATCGTTTCCGGGTACAGACGGGTATGGCGATACTTTCCGGTATGGCTGTAAAATCGGTGGCTGCACGGTTCATTATATTGATTATGGTGAAGATACAGGCCCGATTATCGGGCAAAAAGCATTTGAAATTTTAGATAGCGATACCCTTGATGATATAAAAAGAAAAGGTCTTGAACAAGAGTGGGCGCTTTATCCTGCCTGTATTCAAAAATTTGCTGAATCAATTTAACGATTAAAGAGATGAATTCTGGCAGACCATATAAAAAAGAGATGCTCATGGATAGCACTTTTCCAGCCAATTTTCCGTTCTTGAGCAAAACAATTCCAAAGGATGTGATGACATGGACCCAATAGATACTGGCCAGCCCATTGACATGGCAAAGGTGTTAGAAGAGTTTGACAATGATCAAGAATTTTTTAATGACGTCTTTGAAGCGTTTATGAGTGAAGTTGATCGTCAAATCGGCCTGATTCGGAATGCCATCAGAGAAAGCGATTTTGATACCATTACAAGACAGAGTCATACTATCAAAGGTGGGGCAGCCAATCTGATTGCCAAAGAGTTGTCAATGGCTGCGTCTGATCTGGAAAAAATGGGTAAAGGAAAAGTCGCAGATGGCTTGGATAATGCCATCAACCGATTGGAATCTGCCTATAAAAGTCTGGCTCAATACGTTGGGCCGATCTGATATCAGATGTGGGCATCAGGCCAATCCTATTTTATTCAAAAAACGAGTTGACCATCTTGATTGCATCAAGATAAAATCCAGGCAGTTTTTTTTCAATGGCCATGCCGGACATAACCATATAAAAGTTATTCTGCCAGTCGCCCTGCTCGAAACTTGCAACAATTTTAAGGGTTTTTGTAAATGCTTTGTCTTTTCCGTTGAGTGCAGTTTTTATTTTATCGGACAGGCAGATACTCTCAAGGATGGTTTCCATGGGCGTGTCGAGCATGGCATCCATGGTTGAAAACAGGCCCAGGGTAAACAGCTCTTCAGTGGAAAAACCGGTTTTCATCACTGTGCCACACAACTCACACATCCTGGCCCGAATAACCGAGGATCGGATCAATTCATTGGGTTTGTTTTCACACAGGTCAGACACGGTCACAATATTGATAAATTTTTTAAGTTCAACAATGCCCAGATATGTGATGGCATCCTTGATGGTGTTAATAGGCATGGGTCGTTGAAAATAGGCAGAGTTGATAAATTTTAAAAGTTTAAATGAAACTCCAACATCTTTTTTGATCAGTTCTTCAATCGCTTTAAGATCAATCTCGTTTTTATTGACTTCGTTGAGCAACCGTAATTTGGTGATCTGATTTGAAGAGATTTCCCGTTTGGAAAGGATTTCAGGTTTTGCGAAAAAATAACCTTGAAAAAGGGTGAAACCCATTTTTTTTGCTAACTTAAATTCTTCATAAGTTTCAACCTTCTCTGCCAGCAGGGTGATATCGTAATTTTTTTGAATATTTGCGACGATATCGGAAAGGCTTTCCAAGGGTGTGGCAATAAGGTCAAATTTGATAATGGAACATAAATCCATCATGGGTATAAATTTTTTATGATAGATAAAGTCGTCCAGAGCGATACTGAAGCCTTTGTCCTTGAACTCTTTCATGGCATCAATAATCTTTGCATCTGGTTCAATATCCTCCAGGATTTCAATAATGATGTGTTGCTGGGGGAAAAGAAGCGGGGTTTTTTGCAGGACAAGCTGTTTGGTGAAGTTCACAAGCCCTGGCTTGTTGCCTAAAATTTCTTTGAGTTCAAAAGAAAAAAACGCATTGGACAATACTTTGGAGGTGGCAATATCGCCGTCAATATCAGGGAATGCATTTTCAAGTCCCAATCGGAACAATAACTCATACCCAAAAATTTTTTTGTCGATGGTGAATACCGGCTGGCGCGCAACATAAACGTCCATGGATTTTCTCCGCACAACGATTTTAAGGTTAGGGGCTATTGTTTTTATCTCATAATAGAAGGAAAAAACCAACCCATATTTTATAGTTCTGGATTTTATAACAAAAGAATTTATCGAACTATGAATTTTGAAACTGCCATGCTGCATTCAAATTGTACAAGGCCTGAACTCACTGGTTTTTATGAAGCAGAATGGGCTCAGTATTTTCTGAGGGTTTTGCAACCATCTTCGAACTCTACCATCAAGAATGCCTGCTCTTTCAACCGGGCATACACGATTGCTTCTATTGCCCACTATCTCTTTCTCCTTTTAAGGGCTAATGCCTGAAGCCTAATAAAGAATTCATCTCGTATCTTTTCTATATGCAATGCTTTTCTGCAATTAAGGATCGACTTGTCCTTTTCTTTGAACCTGTCTGGTTCCACTTGTATCGTTCCTGCTCATACGATGATTTATTGTCCGGTTAACTATCATTTAATCAGCCTTCAATCATTTGATTGGTCGTAATAAAATCTAAAGCAGTGTTAATAACGCTATCATCTGCTAAAATTTTTTTATGTCCCAGGTTTCTTGTGGTCATTAATTCAAAACTGCAATCCCAGTCCACTCCATCCATGCACACAGATAAGAGCTGGGCCTTTTCCCCATTGCCAGCATTTTATTGTGTCGTCATTTATTTTTAAAACAAAGGCCCGGCCTGTGCCAAGAAAAGCATGTTGGTCTTGGGTCAATTGTTTTCTTTTAGGGCTGAAAAATTGCATATATAATATTTTTTTGAGTAATCCTGGAAAAAGAGTCCATAAGATGACGATGAAAGAGCCTGTTATCTGTTGTGTGAATTTTACAAAACAATGGTTGGTCTCTTTATTGCGGATTTGACTATAAGAATGGGCCATCATGGGTCTCCTTTTTAAATGGAAGAATTGTTTTTTTTATGGGTAAAAGCATTGGGGTCTGTTTTTGATAAATGATATAATCATTGCCGAACAGCTTAACCAGGTTTCGCTCTTCAAGCCAGGTGCCGATAACAATCCAGAAGGACCAGAGCAGGTTGAACATAATGCGATCAATGGTGAATTCAGTGCTGCTCCAGATCAAAACCAGGGTAAAAAAATAAAAGGGGTGACGCATATGTTTATACGGTCCTTTTATCTTTAAAACCGGTTCTTGATTTTTTTTAAATGTTTGATTTCTAATACCCATGGGGTCAAATGCCGGCAGACTATACACTCCCCATTTTAATCCTGCCAGCCCCAAAAAAAAGGCGCATCCCATTATCCACAACAGCCATGTCGGGAGAACGATAAAGGCAGCACCTGTGTTTTGCCAGAAAAATATTACAAGGATCAGTGTTAATCCTGATACGATTGAAAACAGCGCCGGAATCCAATGCTCGGGAATATAAAAACATACACGGTTTTTAAATGTCGGCCTGACCATGATGCTGTGCTGACAAAAAAAGACAAGACTCAGGCAACCATCAAGAAACAATGCTTTGCTATGATTCAGGCCAAGATTGAATGAAACCTTTGTGCCGAAAATCAAAAAAATAATAAAATAAACCAGAGAACCGCCACCCAATAGAATGGAGGATAGTTTAACCAGAGGCGGCAGTGTCTGAATCGGTTTATTCAATTCAACAGTATTCCCGGCCCTGCCCTTTTTATTTAAAGAGAATTTAAACATGTTTTTATTCATAGAATACCTCATTTATTATAAGCTTTGAGTATATTTACATTAAATAAAATGGAAAAACATCACCCGTTCGGGTGATAATCCAATTTTTTTGATCGGGTTAATAAATAGTTGTGTGGTTAATAATTATTACGGCCCTAAGATTGAGTTGAAAAAGCTTGATTGAAATCAGAGTATTGGTTAGGTTAAAAAATAATAATATAACACTTGAGGCTGCTATGATTATCCATGATTTACAATTTTTAAAGAGTATCCGGGATCCTTTGATCATTGTGGATGACCATTTCAAGATTCTCTATATTAATAAAAATGGTGCTGCAATATATGGGAAAAGACATGATCATCTTGTGGGGGAAAAATGCCATAAATTATTTCATAACAGCTCATCTCCCTGTATCAGCTGCCCCATTGAACCTGTTTTTGTAAAGAAAAAAACTATAGTTTCAGAAAAGTGGGTCACCCTGCCTGACGGCAGAAAAAAGTGCGGCGAATTAAGGGCCTACCCGGTTTTTGATGAACAAGATAAGGTCATTGCCGTCACGACGATCATTGTTGATATCACAGATAAAAAAACAGCCCAACCCGATCAGTTTAACAATTCTTCTCATATTAAATTTGACTTGTCAAAACGGGAAACCCAGATTCTGGACCTAATTTCCAAAGGATATACAAACCCGGATATTTCACAAGACCTTTGCATCAGCATTAATACCGTTAAAACTCATATTGTTAATATTTTTAATAAGATCGGGGTTAGCGACAGAACCCAGGCAGCCATCATTGCTTTGAAATTAAATCTGATTTGATCGTTTTTTAATTGATCAGCTTGAGCATTAACGGTACAGCCACGAAAGTGCCAATGGAAGATCCTATGTTGGTGAAAACAACCACCAGAAGAATCCGGGTCACATTGTTTTTCCAGAAACCTTTCATGGTTACGATATCTTCAGGAATCGATTCAAGATCTTTGACCTTTGGTTTTCTGGCAAAGGCTTCCACAAGTCCTGAGACCCAGCCTGCAGCAATCATGGGATTCAAAGAGGTTAATGGTGCGGCTAGAATGGAGGAGATAATGGTAAAGGGATGGGCCAGAGCCAGGGCTGCGCCAAGGCCTGCAAAAATTCCATTGGCAGCCACCCAGATCCATATCATCTCTGTTCCGGCACTTTTACCTTTCATGGCAAAGCCCATAACAAAAAGTAATAAAATGGCTGCAGGAATTGCCCATTTCAAGAAACCGCCTAACTTGCCTGTCGGCGGTATTTGGTTGAGTTCATCAATATCAATGGTTTGATTGCCGGCAAGATATCTCTTGATTCCCGGAGCATGGGCTGCTCCCACAACAGCGATGATTTTTTCCCCCGGTGCTGTCCTGATCTTTTCGGCCAGGAATTGATCCCGTTCATCAATCAGTGTTTTTTCGATAATGGGATGGCTTTTTTTGACATCTTTTAAAAGGGTTTGAAGAATATCTTCCTGCTTCATGTTTTCAATATCTTCTTCTTCAATTTCATCTGATGCACCGAATGAGAAGACAAGAGCACCCATCAGCTTGAGTTTTTCCCAAAGTCCCATGGCTCGCCAGACCCGGTTAAGGGTAATCTGAATTTCACGGTCAGAAGGAATGAGAGCAGCGTCAACCTCCTTGGCCGCTTTGATTGCGTTTATCATTTCCTGGCCGGGCTTGATCCCGAATTTATCAGCCATTTTTTTCTGGAAAGAGGCCAGAAGAAGATTGATGAACAGCAGCAAGGCTTTTTTTTCTTTGATGATTTTTATAATATCCATGTTCCGCCACCGGTCGACATCTTTTAATGAGGTCAGCCGTGTCTGGCAAAGCTCAACGCAAACCGTGTCCGGTCGTTCGGCCTGGATGGTCTCCTTCACCAGCTCAGCACTCTGCTTTGACACATGAGCAGTGCCGATCAAAAGGATGTGCTTTCCATTGACGGATAAATGATCAATCATGTGGTCAGTTGTTTGCTGTGTTGGATCGGTTGGTTCAACCGGGTTTTTTTCCATGAATTGTTAATACCTTTTCCAATCAATTAAAATAGAACCGTATTATACGCATTATATCTTTCATGGCAATATAAAATAATCCAAATTCTTGACCTCTTCAAACAGTTTTGTTATTTAAATCACTATGAAATCCATCGACGAACAGATACTCAGAGCGACAAAAGAGATGATTGTGAAATTTATCGAAATGGGGCGGCTATCTCCGTCCAATATTCACGAATCGTTTAAAGACCTTTATGCCACTGTCAATGAGACCGTTAAAGAAAACGTGATTAAACCGGCACTTACAGATGACAAAAAAGACTGAAGATATTTTTGTCAAAATAAAATCCGGAGTCAAACAGGGGCTGAAAAAGGGCTGGAAAGGATTGTTCTGGATTTTGAAAATTATCCTTCCAATTTCTTTTGCAACCACATTGCTGGTCCATTTCGGGATTATCTACAAGCTTGATTTTATTCTGACACCCATGATGACCTGGCTGTGTCTGCCGGCATCTGCCGCCCTTGTCCTGGTTGTGGGGGTGCTTACCGGAATTTATGGAACCGTTGCTGCCCTTTCTGTCATGCCCTTTTCCATTGAGCACATGACCTTGATCGCTGTGTTCACCCTGATTTCTCATAATCTGATCCAGGAGAGCATGGTTCAGGGCAATTCAGGGATCAACCCTTTTTTTGCCGCGTTTTTCAGATTATGCATGTCTTTTGTGGTGACGCTGGTCTGTGCAAAAATTATGGGCGTAACTCCGGAAACTGCGATTATACATGGTACAGGAGGCCTTGCAGGACATGCGCAATCTTTTATGACCATGCTTCAAACCTGGGGACTGGAAACGTTTAAACTGGTAATTAAAATTGTTTGTATCATCATGCCGTTAATGGTGATTCTTGAGATCGGCAAAACCTTTCATATTATTTCTTTTGTCACGAAATTGATATCTCCTGTTCTGGCCGTGCTGGGACTGAGCCGTGCCACGGGCATGTTATGGTTGACGGCCGTTGTTTTTGGTTTGGCCTATGGGGCTGCTGTGATTGTTGAAGAGACTTCGGCCCATGAATATGAAAAAGATGAGTTGACAAGACTCCATCTTTCCCTTGGAATCAACCATGCCATGATTGAGGACCCAATACTTTTTTTACCCCTGGGCCTTCCAATCTTCTGGCTGTGGGTTCCGCGGATTGTTGCAGCAATGATTGCGGTCTGGCTGTATGGGGGGATAATATCTGCAAGGAGACTTTATGCTAAGCGATTTAGCCATAAAAAACTTTGCAATCATTGATGACCTGCGCATTTGTTTTAAGGATGGCTTCAGCATTCTCACGGGCGAAACCGGCGCGGGAAAATCGATTATTATTGAGGCGGTTAATCTTTTATTAGGATCAAGAGCGTCGTCTGATTTAGTGAGAAATGGATGCGATCAGGCAGAGTTGGAGGCTTTTTTTGATCTGGATGAGGATTCTATGACCTCAAAAATTCTGGCCCAACAGGGTATTGATGTGTCTGATGGTCTGATTATCCGTCGGGTGGTGTCATCTTCTGGTAAAAGTCGTGTCTTTATCAATTCCAGGCAGTCCAGTCTGGATCTTTTAAAAAAAATCACCCAGGATCTTGCAGGAATCTCAAGTCAGCATGCTCACCAGGGACTTTTAAAAGAAGAAAACCATTTGGATATTTTAGATGAGTTTGCCGAAACCATGGATCTGAAAAATAAAGTCAAAACCCTGTATAAAAAACTGGTTCCATTAACGTCCAAGATTCTTGAGCTCAAACAAAGTCTTGAAAATAAGCAAAAAGAACAGGATTTTATACAATTTCAGATTGATGAGATCCAAAAAGCAGATATCGGGCCCAATGAAGATGAGATTTTAGAGAAAAAACGGAAAAGCCTTTTAAACGCATCCCAGATATTTGAGGTCATCAATCGGTCCATCCATGAGCTCCATGAACGTGAAGGGTCTATGGTGGAAACCTTATCGGTGTTGAGTAATGAAATGCAAAAATTTGTCACAGCTGATGAGCGACTTGAAAAAATGGCAGATCGGCTTTCATCTGCTTTATATGATCTACAGGACATCACCGATGAACTCAGAGGCCTGTCTTCCACCATCGATCTTGACCCGGGTTCTCTTGAAATGATTGATCAAAGGCTGGACATTATCTCCCGACTTAAAAGAAAATATGGCGGAAGCCTTGATGCATTGTTTGAAAAATATCAAAGCCTTGAAGAACAACTTTCCCAGACCAATCAGATTGAAAACAAGATCAAGGCGTATGAGCAGGAGAGCAAAGAATACCTTCGTTTGATCAGCATTGATGCTCAACACCTATCCGGGTTAAGACAAACAGCCGCACAAAAACTGTCCGCACTTGCCCAAAAAGAGCTTGAAGCCCTTGAAATGGGACAGGCACAATTTAATGTTCAATTTTCCAATAAAAAAGCACAAGCGCCTGAAGATATTGCCACATCAAAAGGAGAAAAGATCGGGCCGGACGGCATGGATTCTGTCCGCTTTTTACTTAGCCCAAATCCGGGGGAACCCCTGAAGCCGTTGGTGAAAATTGTTTCGGGCGGAGAACTTTCCAGGATTGTATTGGCGCTCAAAGTCGTGTTGTCAAAAAGAAAATCTTTAGAGACATTGATTTTTGATGAAGTTGATGCCGGTATTGGTGGGGCAACATCTGAACGAGTGGGTTTAAAGCTCAAAGAATTGTCCAAAAAACACCAGGTCATCTGTATCACTCATCTGGCTCAGATTGCCAAATATGGTACAAGCCAGTTCAGGATTTCAAAAGACGTGGTTGATGGCAGGACGTTTACCACTATTATTCCTCTTCTGGATGAAACCACAAGAGTTGAAGAGATTGCCCGGATGATCGGCGGCGCACAGATTACCGATGCCACCCTTACTCATGCCAGAGAGCTTCTCAAGCAGGGCATATCTTGACAAAGCTTTAGTCGTGGTTAGTTTAGGAATCTATTAAAAATAAGAATGTGACGGAGGCGCAATGCCAATATTTGAGTTTAAATGTACAACATGTGAAGAGTTTTTTGAAGTCATTGTAATGGGTTCTGATAAAGAAGACAGTGTGAATTGTCCAAAATGCAAATCAACAGAATTTGAGAGAGTGGTTTCTAAAACTAATTTTAGTGTGAGCGGTGGCTGTTCCGGGCAAGTCTCAAAGCTTCACACTCAGGAAAGAGCATGTTCAGGCGGCACCTGTAAAACCTACACCGTTCCCGGTGAGACCCGATAAGGAAAACAGCTAACGCCATTAGATAATGCAACCCTATAATATTATTGTTGGTTATCATCATTCTATTGTTCGTCCCTGTTTTAATTTTCCAGGCATTCATGCAGCAATCGTAAGGAGGTTTTGATGACAGAATATGCAAAACTGATATTAGATGGGAAAGAGTTTATGTTCCCGGTGATTGAAGGTTCAGAAGGAGAAAAAGCCATTGATATTCGGAGCCTTCGCCAGGAAACCGGACATATCACATTTGATCCGGGATTCGGAAATACCGGTTCCTGTAGAAGTTCAATTACCTACATGGATGGTGAAAAAGGGGTGCTGCGTTACCGGGGCTACCCTATTGAGCAACTGGCCGAGCATTCAACTTTTGTAGAAACCGCCTTTCTTTTGATAACAGGACAGCTTCCCACCCGGGCAGAGCTAACCCGGACCAGTGTGGATCTGAATGACTTTTCTACCCTGCATGAGAATATGAAGGCCTTTTATCAAAGTTATCCTTCAAGAGCCCATCCCATGGGGATTCTTTCTGCCATGGTCAATGCCATGCGAAGTTTTTACCCGGAATTGATCGATCTTGAAGAGGAGATGAACAAGACTTATCTGCGCCTGATTTCAAAGATCCGAACCATGGCTGCAATGGCTTACAGGATCTCAATGGGGGAACGGGTGGTTTACCCGCGGCCGGACCTGTGTTATTGTTCTAATTTTTTGAACATGATGTTTGACCGGGTGGTGACCCCTTATCGAGTGGATGAAGACCTGGTAAGAGCATTGAATGTTTTCTGGATTCTCCATGCTGATCATGAACAAAATTGTTCCACCACTGCTGTCAGGGTTGTGGGCAGCGGGAAAGTCAATATCTATGCTACCATTTCAGCCGGGATTTCAGCTCTGTGGGGACCATTGCACGGCGGGGCAAACCAGGCGGTTATTCAAATGCTTGAAAGACTTCACAAAGAGGGTCTGACCGCTAAGGAATGCGTTGCAAAGGCGAAAGATAGAAAGGATCCGTTCAGGTTGATGGGTTTTGGTCACAGGGTCTATAAAACATATGATCCCAGAGCAAAGATCATGAAAGAGATGTGTGATATTGTCCTGTCCAAGATAAAACGCAATGATCCTCTTTTAAACGTTGCCCGGCAGCTTGAAGATATTGCTTTAAATGACTCCTATTTTAAAGAGAAAAGTCTGTATCCCAATGTTGATTTTTATTCAGGCATTATTTTAAGGGCCATGGGTATTCCTACAAATATGTTCACGGTCATGTTTGCCATTGGACGTCTGCCCGGCTGGATCTCCCAGTGGAAAGAAGATGTGGCAGATCCTGAGATGAAAATATCAAGACCACGCCAGATTTATTCTGGGTATACCCAACGGGAATATATTCCTATTGATAAACGCGTATAGATGGATGATGGATAATAATATTTAATATGGCAAAGGTCATTGCCCACAGGGGTGCCAGAAGCATTGCACCGGAAAACACCCTGGCAGCAGCAAATATTGCCTGCAATCTGGGTGCTGATCTGTGGGAAACCGATGTTAATATTACCCAGGACAACCAGCTGGTACTCTTTCATGACTCGACTTTAGACCGGTGCACAGATGTGGCATCAAAGTTTTCAAACCGACCATCAACCCTTGTAAAAGCCTTTACACTAAAAGAGATTTTGTCCCTGGATGCAGGCTCACATTTTATTAAGACTGATCCGTTTTCACAGATCAGTAAAGGTAATGTTGATCTTAAGAGTTTGCAGGCTTTTAAAAATGAAAAAATTCCCACGCTGGAGCAGGGCCTGGCATTGGTCCAGGATATGGACTGGACCGTTAATCTTGAACTGAAAAGTTTTGGTTCAGATAAAACCAATTTTTTTGTTCCGGACAAAACACTGGATATGATTCAACAGTCCGGGATTGTCCTGGATCGGGTAATGATTTCTTCTTTCAATCATGACTGGCTCCTGCATGTGCGGCAAAAGGAGCCTGGAATTGAAGTTCAGGCCCTTGTAGGAGAAAATGATACAGATCCTTTAGAATTCGGTGATTTTTCGTTCTCCACCTATAATGTCAATGCCAACCTTGTTACATCCGGCCAGATTCAAATGCTTAAGGCCAAGGGTAAGACTATTAACCTGTTCACGGTCAATGATCCCAAAGCGTTTGCCCGATTCGAATCCCTGGGTGTTGATGGGATGTTCACTGATTTTGTGCAATTGTTCTGCCGGAAAAAAAGGCTTTAAAGGCATCAAGAGTATAGTCAACATCTTGTTTTGAAATGTCCATATGGGCTACCAGCCTGACTGGATTTGCCGTATCAATTCTTTTTTTGGTATAAGTATTGCAAATTATAATTTTTAATGGATTCGCTAGGAAAATAAATCCATGCTGGTATCATATTTTTTTGGTTTAATTTGAATAAAGTGTGGGAGAAATTATGATGTTTAATCCAAAAATATTATCTGCACAGAGTAAAGCTACGAATTTGGAAAATAGAATTACATCTGGTCGAAAAATAAAAAACGACAAGAGAAAACGTAAAACAGATCGCAGAAGCAGTGTAAGGGACGGTGTAATCGTCAGCCTGTCATCTGAATCCAACAGGCGCAACGGTTTTGATAGAAGGAAAATACAAACATAGAATTAAAGCTTTATTATTTATAGTTCGGATAGTGTTTTTTTATTTTTCTGTTCACATTGTATAACTTGAGCGAAATTGATTGTCTTTTAGCCCATCTACTGTGTTGCATAAAAGGTCGAATACTTCGAGTATTCAACATTTTATGCGCCTTGTAGATGAATCAAAATTCGGTGCTGTTTTTGTTCAACTTATTTCATCTGCGGTCCTAAATGGTTTGAATGAGAGTTGAATGGAAGTTCTTGCTGATACAGGTTATCTGGGATTGTTTCTGGCCGCCTTTCTGGCTGCCACGGTTCTGCCCTTAAGTTCTGAGGTGGTTCTTGGGATTTTGCTGGCCCATGAGTACCATCCAGTTTTTGCTGTTGGTGTGGCCACGGTTGGGAATGTGCTGGGTGCGGTGTTAAATTATTATCTGGGTGTTTTGGGCAGTACGATTGTTTTTAAAAAAATACTTAGAGTATCTGAACAGAGTCTGGTAAAGGCTGAAAACCGGTTCAGGCAATATGGAGTTTTCAGCCTTTTGTTTGCCTGGGTGCCGGTGATTGGTGATCCATTGACCATTGTGGCAGGGATGGTCAAAGTCAGGTTTTCAATTTTTCTTGTTCTGGTGTGCATTGGTAAATGTTTGCGATATATTTTTATTGCCTGGGCGTTTCTGGCCGCGCAATAAAAACAGTCCTTAATTTTGAAATCATCATCTGATTGAATTTGATCGGGTTGTGAGCATTTTCTTCCTTTTGTTGGGGCTGAGGGGGTTATTTTGTTCCAAATATTTTATCGCCAGCATCTCCCAAACCAGGTAGTATATATCCGATATCATTGAGGCATTCATCAATGCCGGCAACATGAATATCCACGTCTGGATGTTTATGTTCTACATTTGCAATACCCTCGGGGGCAGCCACCAGAAAAAGGCCTTTAATGGTTTTACATCCTGATTGTTTGAGCAGGTCAATGGTGGCAATCAAAGTCCCACCCGTGGCGAGCATGGGATCAAGTATCAGGGCCATTCTCTCTTTCATGGCATTGGCGGTTTTAACATAGTATTGAACCGCTTTTAGTGTTTTTTCATTTCGATAAAAACCCACCATGCTGACTTTAGCAGAAGGGATCAGGTCAAATACGCCGTCCATCATTCCAAGTCCTGCCCGTAAAATAGGGACCACAGTAATTTTTTTGCCTTTTATTCTCTCGACTTCAACTTTCCCGGCCCACCCTTCAATTACTTTTTTTTCAGTGATAAGATTTTTTGTGGCTTCATAGGTCAGGAGTCTTGTGACTTCAATGGCAAGGTCTCTGAAATCTTTGGTACTGATATCTTTTTGTCGCATCAGTCCAAGCTTATGTTTGATAAGGGGATGGTCTTCGACAAATACAGTCATAGTTTCTCCTTTATACCCTGGTTTTTTTGACAGAAAAAGGTGCCTGAATTCTATTCGAATCCATTGTGGCAGTCAAGTAAATATCGATTCAATATATCAATCGGGCACACTTGTGTATTGTAATATTTTTTGATTTATGCACAATAGAACAGATGATTTCAACGCCATTCATAAAAGTAGCTGTTTTGCTTCCTGTGCTCCAGACCTATACCTATAAAATCCCGGAACATCTGGCTCAATTATGTTCTCCGGGAATGCGGGTGCTGGTCCCTTTTGGACGAAGGCGGGTGACAGGATTTATCCTGTCCGGTCAGAAAACCTGTGAAAAATTTGTGGCAAAAAACATTCTGGATATTTTAGATGATTATCCGCTTTTTCCTGAATCCTGTATTCCGTTTTTTAAATGGATTTCAGATTATTATATTCACCCATTAGGCGATGTGATTAAAGCTGCCCTTCCGTCAGCGCTTGACCGGCACGATGTGGCGTATGTGTTTGCAACTGCGGTTGGTCAAGAAAATCTGGCGCAAAAAGTGCTGTCGCCCGGGGAAGAACAAGTGCTTGAGTTTGTTTTGAAAAAACAGTCCTGTTCACTTAAACAACTTTTAAAGCATAGTGATAATAAAATGATTAATGCCCTGATTCGTCAAATGGAAAAAAATGATTTAATCATTGTATCATCAGTGCTTAAAAAAGACGGGGCAAAGATTAAACTTGAAAAATTCATTCGCCCGGGAAAAGGATCTCAACCTTTGATCCATATGTCAAAAAAGCGTGAAATGATTCTGGCCATTGTCAAAACAAAAAAGGAGATTTCTCTGACCGGGTTAAGGGCAATCATCCCAACAGCGTCGACTTTAATAAAGCCTATGGCCGAAGCCGGATACCTGGAAATTATCCATCGCCAGGTGTTTCGAGATCCTCTGGGAGATCCGGTTGAACCCGACCATGCACCCGAGCTGACCAAAGAACAAATGGCGGCAATCAATCGTGTAGAAGCGGGTGAAGGGGGATTTAAACCTTATCTGTTATCAGGTATCACAGGTTCGGGCAAAACCGAAGTGTATATGCGACTGGTCAAAGATGTTGTGGATCTTGGGAAAACAGCCATTGTCCTGGTGCCGGAAATATCTTTGATTTCCCAGACAGAACGGCGCTTCAGGGCACGGTTCGGCGATAAAATTGCCGTCATTCACTCATCCTTGTCCCAGGGTGAACTGCTGGATCAGTGGCGCAAAATTGCCTTAAAAAAAGTTAGTATTGTGATCGGGGCCCGGTCAGCTATTTTCGCACCCTTTGAAAATATCGGGGTGATCATTGTGGACGAAGAGCATGATTCGTCTTATAAACAGGAGACCGGCCTGCGGTATAATGCCAGAGACCTGGCTGTTGTCAGGGCTAAACAAAATGACTGCCCTGTGGTATTGGGGTCAGCCACACCTTCGGTTCAGTCTTATCAGAACGTTGTTTCAAAGCGGTTTACAGAATTGGAGCTGAAAACCCGTATTAATCGTCACCCCTTGCCAAAGATCACTTTGGTGGATTTAAAAGAATATCAGGATGTCAGGGGCATTGACCGGATCATTACACCGGTGATGCAAAAAAATATTCAACAAAGCCTGGACAATGGAGAGCAGGCTTTGATTTTTCTCAACCGGCGGGGATATGCCACATTCCCGGTGTGCCGGGATTGCGGGAAAGCACTTTCCTGTCAATATTGTGATGTCACCATGACCTTTCATAAGGGGCATAACGAATACCGTTGCCATATGTGTGGTTACAGCCGGCCCGGGGATGTCAAATGCCCGGCCTGCAAATCATCTAAAATCAGACCCCTGGGATTTGGTACACAAAGAGTGGAGATCATGCTCAAAACCTTGTTTCCGGATGCAAGACTCGTTCGAATGGATCAGGATACTACCCGGCTCAAAGGCTCCATGGTTAAAATATTAAAAAATATCAGGAACAGGAATGTGGATATTATTGTGGGAACCCAGATGCTGGCCAAGGGGCATGATTTTCCAGCCATTACCCTTGTGGGAGTGATTTGTGCCGATCTTTCCTTGAACCTCCCGGATTTCAGGGCAGGCGAGAGGACCTTTCAACTGCTGGCCCAGGTTTCAGGACGGGCAGGCAGAGGGGATGTTGCAGGCCGTGTGATTATGCAGACCTATAATCCAGAACACTTTATTATCAAAGCATCCCAAAATCAGGACTTTATTGATTTTTTTAATAATGAAGCCCCGTTCCGGCGAGCATTAATGTATCCTCCTTTTTCTCGAATGACTCAATTGAAGATATCCGGCACTGATCATCAAAAAGTCAAAACCTATGCCCAGACGGTTGTTGGTATTCTTAATGCCTTGCTTGAAAATAATGAAAAAGAAAAACAAATGACCCAGATTTTAGGTCCGGTGGAGTCGCCAATCCAAAAAATTTCATCCCGATTCAGGTGGCAGATTATAGTTAAAAGTGTTTCGTCTGCCCTGTTAAATCGTCTGGTCAAATCAATGATGGCCCATCCAAAAGCTGCGGCTCATTCAGGAATCAAAATGGCTGTGGATGTGGACCCTTATTCTTTAATGTAGCACAGGCCGGGAAATAAATATTTCAAATTTCTATTGACAGAGACTATTAAAAAACATAACGTATCAAACGTCACATTGGTTATATATGTATAATATCGATTGCCCCAATAATTGTTAAAACTTTTTTATGAAATTTGATAACGAAATAATTACAGTTACAGAAGCAGCAAAACTTTGCAAAGTTACCCGGGCAACCATATGGAGATGGGTAAAGTCTGGTTTGCTCAATGCAGGGGTCACTGCGGGTGGGCACTACAGAATATTTCGACAGGATCTTCACAAATTAATTAAATCAAAAGGCATGACTTGTTGTAGTCGAACCGAGACAAACAAGTATAAGGTTCTTATTGTTGATGATGATCCGTCAGTACGAAAATTATTAATTACAGCATTCATGAAAAATGGATTTGAGGTGGATTCTGCATCAGATGGTTTTGAAGCAGGTATAAAAATCGTTCAATTTCAACCCCATATAGTGATTCTTGACCTTTATATGCCAAAATTGGATGGGTTTGAAGTGTGCCGGCAGTTAAAATACAACAACAGCACCTCAAACATAAAAGTAATTGCAATTTCCGGATATGATGATCAAAACAATAGAGAAAGAATTTTATCCTGTGGAGCAGATCGTTTTTTTGGAAAACCAGTGAATATCAAAGTTATTATAAGTGAAATTAATAATTTAATCAGTAGAGAAGAGATGTGATTTTTTATCGAATACATCAAGGAGTTCTATGAAAGTCGACATTGGTCCTGTAACCCGCCTGGAAGGGCATCTGAGTATCCACACAACCATTGAAAACAATGTCATCACAGACGCCAAAAGTGTTGGCGAAATGTTCAGAGGCTTTGAAGTGATTCTCCGGGGAAGAGATCCATTGGATGCACAACAGATCACCCAGCGAATCTGTGGTGTCTGCCCCTATGCCCATGGCATTGCATCTTCGTATGCCCAGGAAAATGCATACAAGTTTAAAGTTCCGCCCAACGGCCGTATCCTGCACAATCTGATACAGGGGGCCAATCATCTGTATGATTATTTATTGCATTTTTATCAGCTGTCAGCGCTTGATTTTGTGGATGTCACCGCAATCCTGGGATACACGGGCTCTGATTCTGATTTAACCACGCTCAGGGACTGGGTAAAAGCGGAAGTGGCTTCAAAATCCAGTTTCCCGGCAGCCCCGTTTCTACCCAGACTGTCCGGCAAATACATTTCAGATGCAAATATTAATATTGGAGCGTTAAAACACTATATTGAATCTCTTGAAATCCAGAAAAAGGCCAATAAGGCTTCGGCGATTTTTGGCGGCAAGTTCCCTCATGCCACGGCAATTTTTCCAGGGGGATGCACCCAGGAACCCACCATTGATCATATTACGTCATACCGCTCATTGATTTCAGAGGTGAAAGCGTTCATTCACAAAAAATATATTCCTGATATTCTGGCTGTGGCAGCAGGGTTTCCGGAATATTGGAATATCGGCCAGAGCAAGGGCGGCTTTTTATCCTTCGGACTCCTGCCCCTTGGGCCTGAACCGGATAGCAAACGTTTGTTTGCCCCTGGTGTGTTATTTGATGGTAAGATCTCCCCGGTGGATTTTGATGCCATCAAAGAGGATGTAAAATATTCCAAATACTCATCTGCTTCCGGCTTAAAAGTGAAAGAAGGTGACTTAACCCCCTCCCCCCATAAACCCGATGCCTATTCATGGGTTAAAGCACCGCGGTATCAGGGAAAAATGGTGGAAGTCGGCCCGACTGCCAGAGTTCTGGTGGATTATCTTCAAAATAACAACCCCAAAGTCAAACAACTGGTTGATAAATTTGCCGGTATTGCAGGCATCAAGGCCGGTCAATTGAACTCAGTATTGGGCAGACATCTGTGCCGTGCCATATCTGCTGTTGTTATTGCTGATTTTTTGCTGGAAGAGACTGAGCGTATCGATGTTAACGGGCCACATATGGCCCAGTATGATCTTCCACGTTCAGGAGAAGGATTCGGGGCAACTGAAGCGTCCCGGGGTGCATTACTCCACTATATTAAAATTAAAGATTATAAAATTGAAAAATATGAATGTGTCGTGCCCACCACTTGGAATTGTTCACCAAAGGACGATAATGATCAGCCCGGTGCCCTGGAATCGGCTCTGGTGGGAACGATGGTCAAAAATCCTGAAGAACAGATTGAGTCCAATAGGATTGTACATTCTTTTGACCCGTGTTTAGGCTGCGCCGTGCATTAAGTATCCCGGCGATTTCAAAACGCAACTTTTTAATTGTTCGGTAAGGATAAATCTATGATCGATAGACGTCAATTTTTGAAAATGGCTGCTTGTTTAAGTGCCTCTTTTGGTATATCCAATTTTCCTTCAATTGTGAATGCCGCCTTAAAAGAGATCGACTATAAAACAGTTCCAAGACTTTTATATCTACAGGGACAATCCTGCACCGGCTGCTCAATCTCTTTGCTGCAGGCAGAATCTCCCAATGCAGTTTCCATGATTACTCAATATTCAAAACTTGCTTTTCACGCGGATTTGTCTGCCACCTCCGGTAAACAGGCATTGAATCTGATTGAAGAATATATTTCCGGCCGGGCCGGAGAATACTTTCTTGCTGTAGAAGGCTCCATCCCTTATGGGATGCCGGAAGCCTGCGTGTTAGGTCACAAACCCTTTGGCGATTATTTAACGGCTGCTGCCAAGACCATGAGCGGAGCTGTCGCCATCGGCACCTGCGCCAGCCATGGCGGTATCCCTGCTGCTGAAGGAAATCTGACCGATGCTGTCAGCCTAAAGGAGTTTTATAAAAGAAAACAACTTACACCCTTGCTGATTGACATTCCAGGCTGCTCGGTTCATCCGGACTGGGTATGGAAAACCATTATTCACCTGATACAGATTGGTTTGCCGGAACTAACCAATGGCCGGCCCGACTTATTTTACAGTCGCAAAGTCCATGAGCTTTGCCCGCGATACCATGATTTTCAACAGGAAATTTTTGCTGAAAAAATAGGGGAAAAAGGATGTCTTTTCAAATTAGGCTGCCTGGGCCCAGACACCCATGCCGACTGCCCCACACGATGGTGGAACGGCGGACAAACCTGGTGTATTGGCGCAAACGCTCCTTGTATCGGCTGTGCTGCCCCCATGTTTGCAGCAAAAAAGAATTTCCCATTTTACAGATCATTTGAACAGGCAATGATTGGCAATATGTGATGATATTCTAACGGAAAGAACCTTAAAAAGTTAAAGGAGAGGAGCATGTCTGCTTCGTTGGACCAGAAGAGAGAATTTACGTTTACAGGATTACAGATTCGTCAGAAAATTTTTGCTGGCAGCTTTGGAATATTGTTTGCCGCCATGATTTTGGCTTTTATTATCATTGTCTTAAGGGGGAGGGGGGGCAGCGCAGTAGGCATGCTGTTCATCGAAAAGCTTCCAATAGTTTTTGGTGTTTTATGCGCAGTATTGGTTCTATCCGGTTATATGCTGTGGGTGCTGGCCGGGAAGATTTCCCGACCTATAATTGGCTGTTCTGATTTTGCAGTTGAAATCAGCAGGGGTAATTATTCTGCAGTCTGTAGTATTGAAAATGCCGGCGAGATTGATGTAATTGCTGGTATTTTGAAAGATCTGGCAGTCAAGCTTGAGACAGAAGATAAAAATTATAAACAGGCAAATCTTGAACAGCAAGGTCTTCATAAAGGGATCAAAGAGAATGCGAATGAATTGCATGAAACCGTTGCCGGTCTTTCAAGGGCGGCAGCCAATCTGACAGAAAAATCTGAAAGTATAGCAAAAGAGTCAAACACGGTTGCTGCTGTTACACAAGAGATGAGTGTTAATATTGCTTGTGTTTCAGAGGCTGCTGAGTATTTACAAAAGAATATGGATTCAATAACCATAGTGACAGATGAAATGACCAGCACCATCGGCGAGATTACTAAAAATTCCGAGGAGGCCCGGGTGATAACTATGGCGGCAAAGGCGTGTGTCGATAAAGCTTTTGAGAAAATTGACATTTTAGGCAAGGCTTCCGAAGAAATTACCTCGGTCATTGATACCATTGTCGAGATTGCCGAACAAACAAAGCTGTTGGCTTTGAATGCTACAATTGAAGCGGCCAGGGCTGGAGAGTCTGGTAAAGGATTTGCCGTTGTTGCCGGGGAGGTGAAGGACCTGGCTGCCCAGACAAATGCAGCCACCCTTGATATTAAACATAAAATTGAAGCCATGAGCAGTTCCACTCAAAGCACTATAATAGAGATAAAAAAAATCAATGATGTGACAAACAATATGACGAACATTGTAGAAACAATAGCTGCTGCAGTTCAAGAGCAGAGTGTTTCCAGCAATAGTATCGCTGACAACGTAAGTGGAGCAGCTCTTCAGACGAAAAAGATTAGCTCCAATGTTGTTCAAACTGCCGCAGCCGCGTCGCAAATTACCAATGGTATGGGAAAGGTCAACGAAAATATTACGGATATACGAAAGACTTTGGCTGACGTCAACAGCAGTTCTGAACACCTGACAAAGGTGGAAAGGCTATTGCTCGGTTCGATAGCATAGTGAATGACAAACACTGGCCACAGAATTTTGATGATGATGCTGAAAAATAAAAATGTAAACCGTATCGAAAAAAGAGGTTATTTCCATGATCAAAAATGCTTTTGCAAATCTACCATTTAATTTAAAAATACTGTTTCCCATTCTCATTGTTCTCCTGTTTTCTCTGAATATCGGCGGATATTTTCTTAGCGATTTTGTAAAAAAACAGATGACTGCAACCTATATGGATTCAGTACAAACCCTGTCCCATTCAATTCAGGATGGTGTCAAGGGTTCACTGGAGAGGGGTCAGATGCAAAATTTTAAAAAATTACTCTCCAATCAGAAAAAGATCAAGGGTGTATTAGAGGTTTCACTTTATGATCGGAAAGGAATAATCAATCTATCCTCTACTGAGCTCACTTCAGTTCGTGCTAGTGTGCCGCCTGAAATATTTGACAGGCTTTCTTTATCGCATGATCCGTTTCAAGTCATCAAAAAAGATTCCGTCCTGATTTATACCCCCCAAATTGTCTCTGCAGATTGTATTCGATGCCACCCCACCTGGAGCATAGGCAGACAAGGCGGCATTATTTCACTAACCTATGATCTGACAGAACTTCACAATGCCTTGGATAAGCAACATCTTGTGTTGATTATCGGTATCGTTTTTTGCCTTGTTATTGTCAGTCTTTTTATTGTAGTTATCGCAAGATCAATTACCAAACCAATGGTCAGCATGACCGAATCCATGGAAAAACTTGCCGCCGGCAACCTTGAAATTGAGATCCCGGCCCAGGAGCAAACAGATGAAATCGGAAAGATGGCCAGGGCGGTTAAAATTTTTCAGGAAAACGCAATTGAGAAAAGACAGATGAAAGAAGAGCAGGAAAAGACCAAAATCAGGAACGAAAAAGAACAAAAAGAGATGATGGGAAAAATGGCTGATTCCTTTCACTCAAGCATAGGAACGGTTATTAACGTCATTTCAACTGCAGCTACGGATTTGCAGAGGTCTGCCCTGAAGATGAACGAGACTGCCGATAAAACCCTTCAACAATCTTCATCTGCTGCTGCCGCTTCCGAACAAACTTCGGCAAATGTTCTCAGCGTGGCTTCTGCCACAGAGGAGTTAACTGCCTCAGTGGGAGAGATAAGCGAACAGGTGACCGCCTCGTCGGCAATTGCAAGAGAAGCAGTTAAAAAAGCACATGATGCCAATGCAATGGTTGGAAGTCTGACCACGGCCTCCCAAAAAATTGGTGATGTTGTCCAATTGATCACTGATATTGCAAAACAAACAAATCTTCTGGCTTTAAATGCAACCATTGAAGCCACCAGGGCCGGAGAAGCCGGCAAAGGGTTTGCGGTAGTTGCAAATGAAGTTAAAGAGTTGGCTAAACAGACAACAGCAGCCACCACTGAAATTGCTGAACATATTAACGGTATACAAAGCGCCACTAGAGATGCTGTTTCTGCGATTAGCGGCATAACAGAGACAATTAATAATATTGATGAAATTTCAACAACTATTGCCTCTGCAGTAGAGGAGCAGTCTTCTGTAACCGGCGATATTGCTGAAAGTACGAATCAGGCGGCATCTGGCACTCAAGAGGTGACAAAGAACGTTACTATTGTTACCCATGCTGCCAACGAAACCGGCCAGGCTGCAAGTGAAGTGCTGGCGAATGCTGACGAACTGTCAAAACAGGCTGGTGTTTTGCAGGATGAAGTTGAAAAGTTCTTATCACAGATAAGGCCGAGCTAAGTAAAAGAGGAATTGCATGTCCATTATTGAAGATAAAGAAATTATCAATGATTTTATCGAAGAGGCACTGGACCATCTTGACGGCATTGAGGATGACCTGCTTAATATAGAGGAAGCGGGAGTTAACTTTGACGAAGAGATTGTTAACAAGGTATTTCGAGCCGTACATACCATCAAGGGAGGAGCAGGCTTTCTTGGTCTTAAAAATATCCAGGAACTATCCCATAACAGTGAAAATGTAATGGGAGAAATTCGTGGCAAAAAACTTAGCCCTACACCTGAAATTATCTCAACATTGCTTGATGCCATGGATACCCTATCAACATTAATTAACCATTATGAAAGTTCAAATGAAACCGATATTTCCAGCAACCTGAATGCCTTAAACGCTATTTTTCTTGGAAAGTCTCCCAAAAAGGATATCCATCAGGAGAACAAATCATCGTCTGCCCCTGTATCATCTAAGATTACCACTGATGAGAAACCAGCAGCTGAAAACAATCATGTTTTAACATCCTCACCCATGGAAGATCTCTTGCTCAAAGTAGAACAATCCGTGATGGATACTTTCTTTAAACAGGGAAGTTTTATCTATATTTTACAATACACCCTGATAAACGATAGTGGCGTTACAGAAAAAGATCATACAAAAATTATTGAAGAGCTCAAAGAAACCGGAGATATTTTAGCCGCTAATATTGACATTGATTCTTCAGCTGAACTGATTAAAAAAAATGATAACCAGCTTTTCGTTATCTTTGCTACAATATTGGAAAATGACCTGATAGATAATTTTTTCGATATTAGTCCTGATCAAATTCAGCAGATTACCCCTGACAACCTGGGACAGGCTGCTTTGCCTTCTTCCGCCGTCTCTCAACAGGCGCCATCAGTTGAAGCCAGGCCGGCTTCAACGCCATCTGTCCCCGCGGCAACAGCCGCTGTGAAAACAGTGGAGAAAACGAAACCGACTCTGCTTAAAGATCCTTTAGCTAAAGCGGAACAAAAACCAGACAACCTGCGGGTCAACGTCAGACTGCTGGACACCCTGATGACCCTGGCTGGTGAACTTGTTTTGACCAGAAACCAGCTTGTCCAGGCAGTATCGTCCCGAAAGGTCATGGGCATTGACAACATTTCTCAACGTCTCAATTTGGTTACCTCTGAGCTTCAGGAAGCCATAATGAGTACTCGCATGCAGCCCGTAGGCAATGTTTTTAGTAAATTTAAACGCATTGTCCGTGATCTTTCCAGGAATATTGGTAAAAAAATCGATCTCATTATCGAAGGAGAAGAGGTTGAGCTGGACAAAACCATTATTGAATCCATTGGTGACCCTCTGACTCATTTGGTCAGGAACTCTGTTGACCATGGTATTGAAACCCCTGAAGAGCGTATTGCAGCTAAAAAGCCGGAAACTGGTACGTTGCGAATAACGGCCTATCATGAAGGCGGCCAGGTTATGATTGCCATTGAAGATGACGGAGCCGGTATAAATATTGAGCGGATTAAGGAAAAGGTCTTGACCATGGGACTGTACGAATCCTCTTCCCTTGATGAATTAAGCGACAAAGAAATTGCAAACCTCATCTTTCTGCCCGGTATGTCAACAGCAAAAGAAGTCACTGACATTTCCGGCCGGGGAGTCGGGATGGATGTTGTTAATACAAATATATCCAAAGTCGGCGGGACTGTCGATATTGACACTACACCGGGCAAAGGGTCTATGATAACGATTAAACTGCCCCTGACCCTGGCAATTATACCCAGTTTAATTGTTACAGTGCAAAAAGAGCGGTATGCTATTCCGCAAGTCAATATGGTAGAGCTGGTAAGAATACCTGCAGCAAAGGTCAAGGAAAGGATTGAAAAAATCGGTTCCGCCATTGTTATGCGCCTCAGAGGTGAACTTCTGCCATTGATCAAGCTTATAGATGCCCTTGGCATTGAAGATCGATATTATGCATCTGACGACACAGGTGAGCAGTTCCCGGACAAACGGATCCTTACAGAAGATCGACGGCAGGCACAAGTCGATAAAATCCTTGAACGGGTTGATACCCAAACCGTAGCCCCTGACCAAGAAAAACGGGCCCTTATCCTAGACAGGCGGACAAGCCCAATGAGCGCTTATAATGTTCTGGTGGTCTCTGTAGGAGACTATCATTATGGTTTAATTGTGGACCAGGTGCTCGATTCTGAAGAGATTGTGGTCAAACCGGTCGGAACCCACTTACGTGACTGCGAGTGCTATGCGGGCGCTTCTGTTCAGGGTGACGGCAAGGTGGCACTTATTTTAGATATCATCGGTATCAGCAAGATCATGAATCTGCGAACTGTTTCAAAATCTGTTCAGGAACAAGCCCAAAAGAGAGCTGAGAGCAAAATAGTGAAAGACACCCAGTCCTTGCTGCTCGTCTGTAATGCAACCGACGAACAGATAGCCATTCCTCTGGACCTGATCTCAAGAATAGAATTGTGCAAGATAAAAGACATCAAAATCACCGGAGGTCGAAAAAATATTCAGTACCGCGGTAGCCCGCTGCCTCTGTTCAGCCTTGATGAGGTTGCTGATGTCGGCTCACCAAATACAGACAGTCCAACCTGCTATATTATTGTTTTTTCCATAAGCGGCAAGGAGGTTGGAATTATTATGTCACAGATCATCGATATCATCAGGGGGACTTATATTATCGATGAAATGACCCACAAGCAGCCAGGTATTATGGGCTCAACAATTATTAACCAAGAAATTACTTTGCTGGCTGATCTTTATGGAATCATTGACACCATTATGCCGGAGTGGACCAAAGCATTAAAGTCCAAAATAAAAGATGACACCCCTGCAAATATTTTGGTGGTTGAAGATTCCCCATTTTTTCTCAATCAAGTCGTATCATTCCTCTCAGAGATCGGTTACAAACCATTGACAGCAACTGATGGTGTGCAGGGACTGGATGTACTGAACAGGGAAAAAGTTGATATCGTGCTTACCGATATTGAGATGCCCAATATGAATGGACTGGAGATGACTAGAAAGATACGCGCGGATGAGCGGTTCAAGAATCTACCCATTATCGCAGTCACAAGTTTGGCCGGAGATGCTGCGGAAAAAGAAGGTAGAGATGCTGGTATTAATGATTACCTGGTAAAACTGGACCGCGAAAAAATAATTGCCTGCGTCAAGAAGTATCTTGTGTAAGAAGCATTCCTTAATGCTTAAGAGCATAGATAACGGCAGCAGTTTCCAAAACAATTTATTTTAACAGAGATAAAACAATTATGAATATAGCTAACGAAAGTCCAGACATAGAACTCGCCCTTTTTCAAATCGGAGACATGCTCTGCGGACTTGACACACGCCACGTCCAGGAAATTAACCATAACTTTGAAATTACTCCTGTTCACCGGGCTCCTGATTATGTCCGAGGCGTTATAAACCTTCGCGGTGAAATTGTCACAGTAATTGACTTGCACCAGAAATTTAATATGCCCCCCAGTGAAGTGCATGATGACATTCAGGTTGTGTTTGTCCGTTATAAAGAGGAGTGCATTGCATTGCTGGTGGATAATATTTACGATGTTGTCAGTGCACACTCCTTCGACATTTCCACTCCGCCGTCAAACGTTGACGGAATAAGTGGTGCATTTATAAACGGCGTCTATCGCATGGAAAAAGACCTGGTGATTGTTCTTGACTTGGATGAGCTGCTCAAAAAATAAAGGCACAGATGCCCAAACGTTTATTACGAGTCCTGGTCGTTGATGATTCTGTCTTGTATAGGAAAGTTTTGTCAGATGTCCTTTCCAACATTCCAGGTGTCCAAGTTGTCGGGACTGCAACAGATGGCAAGGTGGCATTAGCAAAAATTCCTCAACTGAAACCGGACATGCTGACTCTGGACTTTGACATGCCTGAACTGGATGGGCTTGAGGTTTTAGAACATGTCAGGATAGATCATCCCGATTTAAAGGTAGTTATGGTTTCGGCCCATACAAAAGAAGGTGCCGCCATAACATTAAAAGCGCTTGAACTTGGAGCGCTGACCTTTGTCACCAAACCTAAGACTGAAAATCCAATAGAAAGCAAAAATGTTCTTTTCGACCAGTTGGTCCCTGTTGTAAAAGAGATCATGGCCCAGGTACAACTATCACCATCTACCTTCAGTGATGCTGCGCCAGAAAAAGTAACATCCCCTGCAGGGGTTGGGCGTATCCAAATAGTCGCCATCGGTATATCCACCGGTGGCCCTAAAGCATTGGCCCAGCTTATTCCCTGTCTTCCCGAAGATTTGCGTACGCCTGTTGTCATTGTTCAGCACATGCCGTCAGATTATACGGCAGCATTGGCAGAATCACTTGACCAAAAAAGTGCGTTGAACGTAATAGAGGCTGAGAATAGTATGGAACTAAAGCGGGGCATAGTTTTTATTGCCCCGGGCGGCAAGCAGATGAAGGTTGTACATGTTTCGGGAAAATACATGCTTGAAGTTAATGATGATCCGCCGGAGAATCACTGTCAGCCATCGGTAGATTATTTATTTCGGTCTATATCAAAGGTGTATGGAAAAAATGCCCTTGGCATCATCATGACCGGTATGGGTTCCGACGGGGTTCTTGGCTTGCGGTTGATGAAGCGGTTGGGCGCCCAGGTTATTGCCCAGGACAAGCAAAGCTGTGTCGTTTTTGGTATGCCGGGTGAAGCCATCAATGCCGGTGTTGTTGACTGTGTTGTACCACTTAACCATATCGCAACTGAGATTATACAGCGGGTCGGGGTATGAGGATAACTATCAAAGAGCTTATGGATCTGGCAGTGATAGTCCACAAGCAGTGTGGTATAGTTTTGACGAAAAATAAGGCCTATCTTATAGAAAGCAGACTTCAGCCACTCATTGAAGAATATTGCCTTTCTTCTTTTGGAGATCTGATTGCCAAGGCAAAGGATTCTTCACAATTGACCAACCATATAGTTGATCTAATGACCACAAACGAAACATCCTTTTTTCGAGATACAAGGCCCTATGAGTTATTAAAGGAAAAGTTACTGCCGGATTGGCAGGCCAGCTTGGGACAAAAGAGCGGCCATCTGAATATCTGGAGTTCTGCATGCGCAACCGGCCAGGAAGTGTATTCCATTGCCATCACTCTTATGGAGTATTTCAAAGGAAATCTTTTCAGCCATAATATTAAAATTAAAGCCTCTGATATTTCAGATTCAGCCATAGTAAAAGCCAGCCGTGGCAAGTATTCAAACTATGAAGTCAGTCGAGGGCTGAATGATGTTCAATTGAACAGATATTTTACCAAGGAAGACTCACACTGGAAAATAAAAGATGAATTGAGGAGTATGGCCTATTTTGAAAAAATGAACCTGCTGCAACTTAAAGTTGAATATGGAAGATTTGATATTATTTTTTGCCGGAATGTGGCCATATATTTCAGCAAAACGGACCGCCAGCGATTATTTCAAAGCCTGTCATCATGCCTGAATGACAATGGTGTTCTGATAATTGGTGCAACAGAATCTTTGTTTGATATCAATAAACAATTGAAGAGAAAGGATTACAATGGTGCTGCATATTATATTCTCAAATAACTAGTGTTTGAACGAAAACTCACCCATCTGCTTCGTTGCTGCAAAATCCTGAAATCCTCATGTACAGTAGTACACTCCGGTTTCAGGATTTCTTGCGCCTTACATATGGGCAACTTTTCGCCCAAACACGGGTTTTCGGTCAGCCACTAACTATAATAATTTATAGCTGATATTTTAATTCAACGTAATATCAGCCTAATATGGCAGAAACTCTTGCTATAAGTTGCTCCGGCTCAGTTGGTTTTATTAGATAACCTGATACCTTTAATTCTTTTGATTTGATAATTTCATCTTTTCTGGAGCTTGAAGAAAGAATAATAAATTTTGAATTTGCATTAAATTCTCTGATTTTTGCAATGGCTTCAAATCCGCTTAACTTTGGCATATTAATATCCATGAGTGTTAAATCAGGATTAAATGTTCGATGAATTCTTGTAGCCTCCTCACCATTTTCCGCCTCTTTTATCGTTGCTCCTTCTGCTTTAAGAACTTGGGAGATAATTTTTCTCATTACACTTGAATCATCAACAAGGAGTATCTTTTTGCCCTTGATTTTGCTTTCATTTTTTTCATCGAAATCTACTCTCAAAATAATCTGTTCCGTTGAATTTTTTGTTTTCGTGTCCTCAATATCAAGGACGATGATATATCCCTTCAAGGAATTTGAAATGTCACTTTCGTAACTTTTTTTGTAAACAGGTGTGTCAAATTTCACTTTCAAGCCAATGCTGTCCCAGTCTGATATGGTTCGTCCAACCACTACATTTAAAAATTCATTCAATAAATCAGTAGAATCATCACCAATTTTTTCAAGTTTTTCCATTCCAAGTCTTTCTGCAATAGCAGAAGCAAGTCTTAAGGCATCATGAACAGTGCTGAATGTCAGGACAAATTTTCCGTTAACTTTTTTGTCATAATCAGTATAGGTTATGATATGGGCAAATTGTAAAACATTCTTTTCCTTGAGAACCTGTCTTTTTTCTGCGCCTGTAACCTTCAGGTGGGTCATCTGCTCTATGCTTGATTTATAGGCATTAATCAAAATATCTATGTGTTCATTGAATTGGTTCATAAAGTCTCCAGATGTGTAGTCGAAATAAATAATTCTATAGAAAATATTGTTTGTTATCAAGAGTTAATTTTCCCCAGAAAATATCAATTCAATATATCAATCAGGCGTACTTGCGTATTGTATTATTTTTTGATTTACAATTGTTGGTATTCTTAATGCCTTTCTTGGAAATAGTGAAAAAGTAGCACAGGCCGGGAAATAAATATTTCCCGGCCTGTAACACGCACCACTTGCCCAACGCAATTTGTTATACATATAATTTGTTAAAAAACAGATAGGGCCCTAAATTGTCATAATGGTCAGTTGAAAGAAATTCCGCACTCAGGTATTTGCCTTTTTTGGCTTTGACCACCACTTCCTTTTTTACAATGGATTGTTTGGCATCATCCAGGACAAACTCAAGAAACAGCTTGAGACCCGGCAGAATATTCTGTTCAATATTGGTTTTAAGCATGATGCCGTTGCTGTTGAGTTTTTTAATAATCATCTTGCCACTGCATCGCCTGCTGCCGTCTGATATAAACGTTCCCAACAGCTGTGTGTTTTGAATGGATTCAATGCTTTTTTCCAGGATAACGCCGTAAGTATACCCGCACCGACACTTACAATTTACTCGTGTCTGTTGCCGCCGGATGTTGTATTCGGATAACTGCATTGTCTTTTTCTGATGACATTCCGGGCAGGCAAATTGTGCGGTATCCAGGCAGTCTATTAATATTTTTTGTTCCATTATCCTTCTCCTCTTTTTATTTGACCACTCGTAAAGCAGATACCTTTTAAAAAAATAAATACAGTTTATGTGCCAATCTGGAAAATTTTTATCGATCTATCTGGAATTATTAATAATATTAAAAATTATCCTTCCGATATGGATCAAAAAAAGAGGCCTTGTGTTTTTATTTCATATGCAGTATCTTTATTTAACCAAGCCTATTATATTTAATCATTTGGTAATTATTTTGCAGGAGATATGCCATGAATCGATCCAACCTTGAGCTTTTCAAAGAACTTAATCCTGGGGCCTTGCAAAAAAAATTTTTAAATTCTTTGTTAAAAATCCAGAACGTCCAGAGAGGATCGATCTGGATAAAAAAAGAAGGCACATATCAATGTATTGAGGCTGCGGGTGCAGAAAGTGATCAAATCATAGGTGTTAGTCTGGATGCCAGGACTCCCAGCATTGTGGGGTGGGTCATTGAAAATAAAAAAATGACCGTGGCTGAAACCAAAAGCGATCGGCGTCATTACCGGGAACTAGAAGAACAACTGGCTGTGAAAAGCAGCATGATCCTTTGTTTTCCGCTTTTTTTTCGGGATAAAAAAGTGTATGGTGCTGTTCAGATCATTGATACCACGCCTGAAAAAAGCAACCTTAACTTAGATTCTGCCTATCTGGAGCAACTTCAAAATCTGGTGGATATCTGTTCCATTGCCCTGAGCAATGCTGTTTTATATGCCACTGAAAAGCAAAAAAACTTAAACCTTAAATCAGCTTTAAATGATTCCAAAAACCAGAGTACCATGGTTGGCCAGAGTCAGAATTTTCGAAAATGTATTGATCTGGTTAAAAGCTATGCGGAAACTGAATTTCATGTGCTTATCACCGGAGAGAGCGGTACGGGAAAAGAGCTGGTTGCTGAAAAGATTCATAAATCATCGCCAAGGAAAAACAAACCCTTTCTGGTCCAAAATTGCAGTGCCATCCCGGAAACCCTTTTGGAAAGTGAATTGTTCGGTTATAAAAAAGGAGCCTTTACCGGGGCTAACCAGGATAAGATTGGCCTTTTTGAAGCCGGTGACGGCGGTACGATTTTCCTGGATGAAATCGGGGATATGCCAATGAGCACACAAGCCAGCCTGCTTCGAATCCTTCAAAAAAATGAAATCAAACCCCTGGGCGAGACCCATGTCAGACACGTTGATGTCAGGATTGTTGCGGCTACCAATAAGGATGTCAAACAGATGATTGCACAAAATATTTTTCGGCAGGATCTGTTCTATCGATTGTCGGTTCTGCCGGTTCATTTGCCACCCTTGAGAGATCGAAGAGAAGATATCCCGTTGCTGGTCCGACATTTCCTTGAAACTGAATCTGTAAAAGCCGGGACGATTGAAAAAAAAATATCCATTGAAGCCATGCAGTCCATGGCCGCTTATGCCTGGCCCGGGAATATCAGGGAGCTTGAAAATCTGATCCGATATCTGATCGTCACAACAGAAGATGACTATATTGAATTGTTAAATCTTCCGCTTCATGTCCGCAACCCGGAAGCCAACCTGGCTCCCTTTGGAGAATTAAATCCCATTGCCGGCGGCAGTGGAGATGACTTGATTAGTCAATTGTGCAGCATGTCCTGGCCCCAACTTGAAAAAGAGTATGTTATCGCCCTTTTAAAAAAACATAATTGGAATATTACCTGGGCAGCCAAGACATCCGGGATTAATCGGTCAACCTTTGCATCACGGATGCGCAAATTGGATATCAAACGGGACCGTCAACCTTTTGAAGGCTGATGAAAACTCCAGATAAGGAACAGGCAGGAGGGTGGTGGAAATGGAACGAGTTATCTCCCAAAAAGGTAATGCCCGAAAAAATATTATTTCAAAACTCGTCAGGTCCGGCCTTGCCCTGTTATTAGCCATTGTTTTGTTTGTGGGTTCCGGTGCTAAGATACCTGTGTTTGAAGCCAATACAGATCTTTATTTCCAGGATGCCATTAAAAAAGCAGGCTTGGCCTATGCCACATGCAGGATTGTAAATGCATCGGTTTCCATTTTAAAAGAATCGTCGCTGAAACTGGAACCTGCCGGTATTGGTGTCTCTCTGGCCCTGGGACAGGCCCTTGACCCAATAGATGATATGACCGAGCGCTTGTCTGATGTGCTGGTCACCGCGATTACATCTCTAGGCGTTCAGGATTTGAATACCTTAAAAGAAATCTCCCTGCCTGAAATTGATGGACTGATGGGAACCATTGAAAATTCTGCCCTGTTTTTAAAAGAAAAAACTCGTGCTCTGAACCTTGCCATCACCACATTGACCAATAATATGAGCCTGATTATTGAGACCTTGCTCACTCTTACTTTTCTGTACGTGGGCGTCTTTTTTATCCAGGTTATTCTTTTGCCGGTTTTGACTTTCTGGCTGTTGATAAAGGTGACCAACGCATTTTTTAGCCCTGCTTCCCTTATGAATCATAACGCTTTAAAAGGAGACAACCATGCCATATGTGAACATTAAAATTACCAAAGAAGGTGCCACTGCTGATCAGAAAGCCCAGCTGATTGAGGGGGTTACTGATCTTTTATTCGGGGTTTTGGGAAAAGATCCCGCCAGCACGGTTGTCACTATTGAAGAGCTGGACACTGACAATTGGTGGATTGGCGGCGAAACCGTCACTGTCCGTCGACAGCGCCAGAAATAATCTTTTTTGCTTTAGCATCACCCTTGTCATAATTGAACAAGTGCGCACATTTAAACAATGTAAAACAAACATTGTTTAACAAAGGGGGAGATATGACTCAAAAGACGTTATTCGATACCGTATCCGTGGGTGATTATCATTTAAAAAACCGAATTGTTCTGGCACCCATGACAAGAAGTCGTGCCGGAGAACGACGAATTCCAAATGACCTGATGGCCGAGTATTATCATCAGCGATCCTCAGCAGGACTGATCATTACTGAAGCCACTGTGATTTCAAAGCAGGGAATCGGCTGGATTGATTCTCCGGGTATTTATACGGATGAGATGGTCCAGGGCTGGCAGAAAGTAATCCAAAAGCTTGAGCCCACTGGTACTCCGATTTTTTTACAGCTCTGGCATTGTGGCCGGGCATCCCATTCTGATTTTCATGATGGCCGACTGCCGGTGTCTGCATCTGACGTTAAACTTAATGGGGATAAGATTCATACACCATTGGGTTCAAAACCCTATGAAGCGCCCAGGGCCTTGAGCAGGGAAGAGATCAAGGCGGTGGTTAAAGACTATAAACAGGCGGCCATCAATGCCAAAGAGGCTGGTTTCTCCGGCCTGGAGATCCATGGTGCCAATGGATATTTGATCAACCAGTTTTTAGATTCAAAAACCAATCTTCGAAATGACGAATACGGTGGCAGTGTTGAGAATAAATTTCGTTTTTTCAAACAAGTTTTGGAGGCTGTTCTTGAAGTCTGGGAGCCGAGCAAAGTTGGCACCCGAATTTCACCCAATGGGGTATTCAACGATATGGGAAGTCCTGATTTCAGAGAGACTTTTCTGTATGTGGCCAAAGAATTAAATCGATTTAATCTGGCTTACCTTCATATTATGGATGGCCTGGCATTTGGTTTTCATGAGCTAGGAGAACCCATGACTCTGGCAGATTTCAGAAAGGTTTATGATGGGACGATCATGGGCAATTGCGGTTATACCAAACAGATCGCTCAAGACCAGGTTTCCAACGGCCATGCTGATCTGGTCGCTTTTGGCAGGCCTTATATTACCAATCCTGACCTGGTGGAACGCTTGAAGAATGATTGGCCTTTAAATCCTTGTGAAGATATGTCCTTGTGGTATGTCCCCGGGGAAAAAGGATATACGGATTATTTGCCGTATAACGCTTAATTGAAGGACTGATAATCTGTCAAAAATTGTAAAATGATATTCGTCAGTCCCTTGTTCCAGCCAGCCACCAGATCTTCCGGGCTGGGTGAAGCAATGGGTTCCTCAAACCGGTAGGTTTTGTTGGAATAGGATGCAAACGCATTATCTTGTTTTTTTTCAAGAATCAATCGGATTTCCATAACAGCTTTGGGTGAATCCGGTGTTTGGAAATCACCATAAAGATTGAGTATTTTTCCGGACAATCGATATTGGATGGCCTGCTCGCGATTGGCCATGGGTTGTGAAAAATATGTTGATGAATAGATATTTTCAGTTAATTTTTCTGTGATCAGTTTAGCTGGGTAGACGATAAACTCATTGTAAAAATCGGTTTGATAGGTATTTTCCCCCATGCGGTAAATAAAGGCATGGGAATCAAAGGTTGAGGCAATTAATAATTCTTTTACAAGAAGGGCATCTCCTATACCTGACAGATTTTTATCAGGCAAATTTTGACCAGAAATTATTTGACCGGCAAAAGGCAGTTTGATGGTCAGGCCATAATATTTTTTTATTGTGGGTTCTTTGTCTAAGGCTGCACATCCTGAAAATAAGATCAGTATAACCATAATAAATAATGCTTTATTTTTTTTCATCTGTTTTTTTCTCCGAATGACTTCTTTCGGGTGGCTTTTCAAATAGCAATCTGCCGGGGTATCGTTTGATATCCTTACTCATCTGCTTTAGGTTTTCCGATGTGGTTTCAAGGTTCTCAATGATCAGCTTGATTTTGTCTGAATTCAGCCAGACCAGGTTTTCCAGCAAATCAGATGTCGCTGAAAGGCTTTTCATCAGCTTATCAAGGCTTGTGGCAAGGCTGCCGATTTTTGGACCCAGCTGGGTTTCAAAGCCTGTGGTTAGGGTCCTGGTGCTGCCGGCCGCTTTTTGAAAGTCCATAATTGCCTGATTTAAGGGTGTTTTCGCAGCTTCAACAATGGTTCGTATTTCAGAAAAAGAGACCTGGGCATCATCCATGAGTTGTTTGAGCCTGGGCGAGCCAAGCGCCCCGCTGACTTTTGTATTGGTGTCTTTGATTTCAGTAAGCAGGGAAGCAACAAGACCGGAGATGTTTTTCATGTCCACATCATTGACCTTTTGATTAAGCGTTTTTAAAAGCGATTGAATATCCAGGGTCATCCCTTTCATATTGATGGCAGCCAGGCTGTCAAGGATCTGGTTGATGGAATCTCCAAACTGTTTCATCTTGCTTTGTTGAGACGGAATATAGATATTCCGGGGCGACCAGGCAATCTTGAGCAATTCTTTTGTATCAATGGTTGTATAATCAGTTTCAAGATAGGCAGCGCCGGTCAGTCCTTTAAAAGCGATCTTTATGGTCAGGCCATCCTGGATGGCATTTTGTATTCTGACTTTTGCTGTTTTTCCGGTCTGTCCCAGGGAGATGCTTTCTTCTAAGGAAATGATGACCAGGACATAATCTGATTTTGTTTGATAGATGCGAGCAGCACTGGTAATGGACTTGACGCTTCCAATTTTAATGCCTTTGTATTTGACTTCAGAGCCTATGCTCAAACCCTGGACAGATTCATTAAAACAGGTTTCTGCCAGCAACTCTTTTTTAAAAAAATCCCCGGCACCGAAAATGATTAAAAAAACAGCCAAAAGAGCTGTTGCAATGATGACAAACAAGCCAAGTTTAAAGTAATTTGTTTTTTGGGTCATTTTACACTCTTTTCAATAATTCGGTTAAAAAAATTGTAAACATACGGATTACTCTTGTCTTTTTTTAATTCTGACGGCGCACCGGTCGCTATGATTGATTTACTGAGTTTTTCAAGCATGATGACTCTATGGGCAATGCTTTCAATGCTATCCAGTTCATGGGTGACAATCACAAAGGTAATTCCTAAGCTTTGGGCAAGATCAATGATGAGTTGATCCAGCTCTGCCGAGGTGATGGGGTCCAGTCCGGCCGAGGGTTCATCCAGAAAAATGATGGATGGGTCAAGGGCCATGGCACGGGCAAGAGCCGCTCTTTTTTTCATCCCACCGGACAGTTCGCCGGGCATTAGAAAAACTGAGTTTTCAAGGCCCACCAGTTTAAGTTTTATTCGGGCAATTTCTTCCATTGCTGATATGGGAAGGTGGGTAAACTCTTTGAGCGGCAACATGATATTTTCCATCACAGTCATGGACCCAAATAGAGCGCCGCTTTGGAAAGCAACGCCTATTTTCTGCAGGATGAGATTTTTTTCTTGACCATGGGCGGTGCAGATGTTGTCTCCAAGGATGATGGCATCTCCTGAAATGGGAGGTAAAAGACCGATCATGTGCTTGAGCAGGGTGCTCTTTCCACACCCTGAGCCACCCAGGATAACAAAGATTTCACCTTGAAAAATCTCAAAATTGATATTTTCAATGATCGGGGTATGGTTATACCCGGCATAAAGGTTTTTTACTTGTATGACGATGTTCTCTTGTTTCATATCCCCAGATAATAATAAATAATTGAAAAAATACCGTCAAATACGGCAATTAAAATAATTGCTGTGACAACTGCACGGGTTGTGGATTCTCCCACGGCTGATGGTCCGCCTTTTGTCTGGTATCCTCTGATACATCCTGTGGCTGCAATTAAAATTCCAAAAACAAAGCATTTAACCAGCCCGCCGGTGAGATCATTGAGCTTTACAAAAGAAGCAATCTGGTTGTAATAAGAGATGATCGGATAACCCAGAGAGGTTATCACCAATGCCCCGCCCAGAATTCCCATGAGGTTGGCAAACAGGGTTAACAATGGGGTCATGATGGTGGAGGCAATGATTCTTGGAACAATTAAAAATTTAATCGGATCAATTCCCATGACCGTGAGCGCATCAATTTCTTCATTAACGCGCATGGTGCCAATTTCAGCGGCAAAGGCAGAAGCCGATCTTCCGGCCAGGACAATGGCTGTCATCAAGGGGCCTAATTCTCTGACCATGGCGATTCCGATCAGGTTGGATACATACAGCTCCGCTCCGAACATGCGCATGGGAATAGCAGCCTGAAAAGCCATGACAAGGCCGACAATAAAGCTGACCAGGGCAACAATGGGTAAGGCATCGACACCGGCCCGTTCTGCAATACCGATGGTATCAGACCAGCGGATGGCGCCAGGATGACGAAAACTGTGGATGAGTGCCCAGGTAATCTGGCCGATATATGTAATAAAGTCTTGGGTCTCTGATAATAATCGGCTCAGCCATTGCCCATTGGTTTCAACAAAGGACAGGCCCTGCGAATTTTTGTCTGGTATGGCTGTTTTCCTGACATCCCTTGCCAGATCCAGAAGTGAAGAATAGGCAGTTGTCAAATTGATTATGGAAAAGGTTTTTATGCCTTTTTTTTGGGCCAGATGTTCAAGGTGGCTCAAAAAGGTTGCACCTGCTGTATCCAGATAATCGGTCTTTTCAATATCAATCGTCAGTTGCGGGGTGGTGCAGGCCTGGACGGCAGAACTGATTTCCTGCCACGTCAGGGCGGCATTTCTGGCATCCAGCCGGCCAAAAAGGTACAGGCAGGTGTGTTGCCCCTCTACCACTTGATTATGGCTAAAATCCTTTTGGCTGATCACAGGATTCATCAATTACCTTCTGCGAGTTGGCTAAGATTATCGTATTCCTATCGTTAAAGCTGTATATCATGGTTACTCGGTCTTGTACAATCATAGAAATACTTAAAACTTGGCCTTGCATATTCAAACGGACACGATTATCATTAATTCGGGTTTTTAACATTTGTCCTAACAAGAATGCCGTGTTAAGACATCAATCGCTTTAAATTAGGATGGGGAATATGGATTATACAAATCAGGTTAAAAAGTTAGTGCTTGGTTTGGGGGCAGATTTGGTCGGTATTGCCGATGTAAAATCTTTGAAAGGGTTAAAAACCATTCCCCCAAACCTTCTTGATCCATTTAACACTGTCCTTTCCATTGCAATGCAATTGCCAGCCGCCATTTTTAAGCAGATTGTTGATCAACCAACGCCAAATTATGCATCAGCCTATCTGACTGCCAATCGATTGCTGGATGAAATCGCTTTTAAAATATCCAATAAAATGGAATCAGACGGATATCAGAGTCTACCCATTCCCGCTTCCCAGGCGTTGGATAAAGAAAACTGGTATGCAGCCATCAGTCACAAAGCCGTGGCTTTCGCAGCAGGAATCGGCTGGCAGGGAAAAAATCTTTTGCTGATCACACCTGAATACGGTTCCCGTGTCCGCCTGGTGAGTGTGCTGACCACTGC
Organism: Pseudomonadota bacterium; assembly: GCA_043826275.1. Classification (GTDB taxonomy): domain Bacteria; phylum Desulfobacterota; class Desulfobacteria; order Desulfobacterales; family Desulfobacteraceae; genus Desulfobacula. Next base: position 38,554 of record JBDRQO010000031.1, on the reverse strand, counting down.
ATTGTTAAATCCGGACAACCCTGTTGCCAATCGTTGTGGAAAATGCATGGCCTGTCGCGATGCCTGTCCGGTGAATGCCATTAAGGGCATTAATACACAAACCCATTATGAAAATAGAAATCAAGCCCTGTTTTTTGATCGCTGTAAGGATAAATTGACCAAAGAGTTTGCCCAATTGCCTGATATTGGTGCACCCATGTGCGGGTTATGTATTAAGGCCTGCCCATTTACGAGAAAGTCAAAAAAAGATAAGATTATCGAATCATAGGGGGGGGTATTACATATTACTCATCATTGCCACTTGATTTGTCATGCCCCTTTATTGAAAAATTCGAGTGCATAATGTTTAAATCTGAGATACTCTTTTTCAAAGATTTTAAGCACCAAGCCGCTGTTTTTAAAATTTTCTGATTTGCCAATGTCTTCAAGCTCTTTTGCCGCATTTGCCAATGCCTGGGCAATAAGGTTTGATGCCCCGCCTTTGATGGCATGGGCTTCTTTTTTCAAGGTGCTAGAATCCTTGACTAAAATCGCCTGTCGTATCAGTGGCATCTGTTCTTCAATGGCTTGAATAAATTCGTCTATCACTTCCATTAAAAATTCTTTATCCCCTCCAAATTCTTCCAACGCCGTTTCAATGTCAATGGGTTCGACAGGGTCCTGTTTTTCTTTGGATTGTTCAGGTTCAGCTATTGATTCTGATAGGTTTGTTTTGCTATCCACCCGGGTCCATTTATCAATCATGGAGATCAGATCATCTCTTTTTAGGGGTTTGGAAATATAATCATCCATGCCTGCGGTAACACATTTTTCCCTGACACCGGATACAGCATGGGCCGTCATTGCAATGATGGGAACTTTTTTAAAATCCGGGGTATTACCTGAAAATTGTTTTTCAAGTTCTCTTATGATTTTACAGGCCTCATAACCATCCATTTCAGGCATCTGTATGTCCATGAGGATCATGTCAAATTTACGGGTTTTATAGATATCCACGGCCTGTCGGCCATTCTCGGCAAGGATGATGTTGAACCCTGCAGTGCTGATATGCTTTTTTGCAATTTTCTGATTGGTGGGATAATCTTCAACAAGCAGTATCCAAAGATCTCTTCTTTGTTCATCAGCAATGGAATGTTTTGTCACAAGTTTTTTTGCAGCTTGGACCGGTTTTTCAATACATCCGAGAACAGAGCCGATACTCATTTTAAGCTCATCTCTTTTCACAGGCTTTGACAGATACCCTTGTATGCCGATTTCTTTGTATTTGCGGTCATCCTCAAGTTTGCCCATGGAGGATAAGATGATGATGGGGACATGGGTTAAGGCCGGGTTTTTCCGAATGATGTCTGCCAGTTCGAACCCATCCATCCCCGGCATTTGAAAATCCATTAAAATAAGGTCAATCTTGTTTTCAGCTGTTGGTTGTTCAAGCATTTCAAGGGCCTGTTCTCCATTTTGAGCCACAAAAGGAATGCAGCCGAAAAATTCAAGATACCGGGTAAATATATAGCGGTTGGTCTGATTGTCATCAACGATCATAATTTTGATATTGTTCAAATCAACAGAAACAAGCGTTGAAGCCTCAGCTTCCTTTTTCTGCATGGTAAACCATGCCGTAAACCAGAAGGTGCTGCCTTTGTCGGGTTCGCTTTCTATGCCGATCTTACCGCCCATCATTTCGACGAGCTGTTTTGAAATAGTGGTACCCAGTCCGGTCCCCCCATATTTCCGGGTGGTTGATCCGTCTGCCTGGGAAAAGCTTTCAAAAATTTTACTTTGTTTATCTTTTGGTATGCCGATTCCAGTGTCTTTGACTGAAAATTTGAGCTGAATCCTGTCTTGATCCTGAAACAGTTTTTCCCCTTTAATGAAAATTTCGCCTTTATGGGTAAATTTCAAGGCATTGCCCACAAGATTCATCAGAATTTGCCGCAGGCGGCCTGGATCTCCCATGATCAGGCCTGGAACATCCGGCGTAAGGTAGGAGATCAGTTCCAGTCCTTTTTTATCGGCCCGGATAGCAAGGGATGATGCAAGATCGTCAATTATATGATAAAGATTAAAGGGAATATTTTCCAGGTCCAGTTTGCCGGCTTCAATTTTTGAAAAATCCAGGACATCGTTTATAATGCCGAGCAATGCATCGGTTTCATTGGCGATTGTTTTTATATAACTTCGTTGTTGATCACCAAGGTCAGAATCCATGATCAGTTCAGTCATTCCGATAATGCCATTCATGGGTGTCCGGATTTCATGGGACATGTTGGCTAAAAATTCGCTTTTGGCCTGATTGGCGCTTTCAGCTGCTATTCTTGATCGCATCAATTCCGTGTTAGCTGTCTCCAAATCAAAGGTCCGATCTTTCACCCGTTGTTCAAGCTTGTCATGGGCGTCCTGTAATTCTGTTAGAAGAGTTTCCTTTTCATTGATGGATTTACTGATGGAATGAATCATTTGTTTAAGAATTATTCCTAAAGCCTTTGTTTCCTTTGTACCGGTAATGGGAATATTTGCTGAAGAAATCCCGTTTTTTTCAATATCTTGTGCTGAAAGCATCAATTTGCTTAAAGGATTGGTCAGGGTTTTAGAAAAAAGTATTGATAAAAAAATGGAAACAATTAGAAAAAATATCGACAGATAAAAAATTGTTTTAACAAGGGTTCTTGAGGTACTCTCGATTTCATCCACATATAACGAACTTGCAATATACCAGTCCAGTGGCGGAAAGTATTCGATATAGGCTCTTTTAAGGAAATTGTATTCGTCCTTATGCGCAGGTGGTTTATCCCACATATACTCATATGCTTTTTCAGGTGTTCTGGAAGCAATCATCAAGTCTTTTAAAAACAGGCTCCCTGTGGATGGATTTTTTAAAAAGCTGCCATCAGTCCATGCAAGATGTGGGTGAACAAGGATCTGATAATCACCATTGAATATATGCATATATCCGCTCTTAGCCACGCGTATTTTTGAAAATGTCTGCTGTAACTCCGTAATAATAGCGTTTAGTCTCTCCTGGGCATCTGCTTCAATGTCGTCAATGTATACGCCGGTGCCCAAAACCCAGTTCCAGGGTTTGAACAACGCCACATAAGATATCTTTGGCTGATCTTCAGTCAGTCCGTCTTCAGTGGGTTTGGGCCAAAGATAATCCACATATCCCTCACCTTTTGCAAGACAGACATCCACAAAAGCCTGGAAAAGATTTTGTTTCGTTCCAAGGGCGCAATTAAATTTGGGATCATCCATTACTCTGTTGTCCAGTTCGGGGATCGTTGTATGCATGATCATTTTAGGTATGGGTCTGCCCATGTCATTGATCCATAGATAGCCCACACCCTGGTCATATATCATGTTCTTGATAATGGTGATTGCTTTTTGTTTGGCCTGATCCTCAGTGAGATTCCACTGCTTGTGGTTTTTATAAATTTCATCAATGGCAGCAATGGCGACGGTGACAATATTTTTGCGTTCCCTTTTTCTCATTTCAAGGGAAGTTTTTTTATGAAAAACCAGGCTGTTATATTCATTTTCGACATTCAGTACCACGGTATTCAACATATTCCTGGCACTTTCGTCCTGAAGCATAGTCAATGTCTTTAATGTTTCTTTTTGAATAAAGTAGGTAATTCCAGTAACCGTTATAAGCACGATGGAAACGACAATTAACAGGATTCTTGATCTCAAGGATTGAAACATTGAGTCGCCTTTTTGGGGATCTGACCGATCAAACTGAGAAAATTTAAAGCGTCTGTGCTCCGGCTAAAAGGCTCAGTATCTTTTTCAGGTTCAGCTGCTCTTTTATTTGTCATTAACAACCCTATTTCTTCAGGTAGATACATGAAGACCTCCTGTTTCAGGTTATGTCGGATATGAAACTAAATCTATTATTGGTATATTGCACTTGGAGAAGGGAATTTCAAGGGATTTTGCACGATAATTCAACAGGATTGATTATTGTAGAAAAAAATTAATTGTTAATCCCATCTCTTTTTGATAGCTGTCGTTCTCTTGTTATAGTTCAATCTGGGTCAACAGGTCTTTTTGACAACAAGGGCCACCCATTCATCTTCATAAACATCTTGAACAACTTTTAGATGAGCCGCATCCAGCGCAGCCATGACATCTGGTTGACGTTCCTTGATAATGCCGGATAAAAGTGTGATGGTATGGTCGGTCATTCTTAGGGCAATATCAGGCAGGATATCTACAATGACCTGGGCTATGATATTGGCGGCAATAAAATCAAACGGTTTAACCGGGGTTTTGTTCAGAGTACTACAGGACAGATCGTATATATTGGGATCGGTCATATTTTTTTCAAGGTTTTTTTCGGCAACACAAATGGCAATCGGATCGGTATCAATACCGAACAATGACACTGCTTCTAATTTGGCAGCTATGATCATTAAGATGCCGGAACCGGTTCCAATATCCAAAAAGGTTGAGCCTGGTTTCAGGTGCTGATCCATTAATTGAATACACATGAATGTTGTGGGATGGGTGCCTGTGCCAAAGGCCATGCCGGGATCCAGGTGAATGACAATCTCTCCTTCCCTGGCGGTGTGATTTTTCCATTCCGGTTTTATGGTGATCCTGTCTGTTATGGGTGTGACTTCAAAATAAGCTTTCCAGGCGTCTGCCCAATCTTTTTCATCCACAATCTGTGTTGAAATATCAATTTTAATATTCAAATCAGATAATTGAGCGGCTTTCTGTTTTATTTTTTCAAGCTGAATGTCGGTTGAATCCAGAAGGGGAAGAAAGCCTGTGATGGAATTATATTCAGGCAGGGGCAGGGTATGGGTGCCAAATCCTTCATCGGGTTCATCCAATGGGACATCACAGACCACGCCTTTCAGGTTAAAGGAAAAAAAAATATCACAGATCAGTTCTTCTGCAATACAAATATCCGGAGCATCAAACCTGGCAATTACTTTTGTGAATTTCATGAAATATAAGTCTTTCTTGTGTTTTCGATGAAAAAACATTATTTTTTATTCGTTAAAAATTGTCAATTTAAAAAAACAAAAATGATTAAGTTAAAAAATGATATCAAAGCAGACGCTTCAAAAAAAAATAGTTACACCGGTATTCATTATTGTCACGCTTACCATCCTGATACTTACCGCTTGTGTTACGTTTTATGAAAAAAATCGGTTTCAAAAACAAGAGCTGAGCCGGATCTTTTATGAAACTTCTGTTATTAAAAAACAACTGGGTTTTTTGATGCTTGGTTCGGACTGGCAGTATATCAGGAATAGTCTTGAAAATACCAAGGCTGCCGATCCATTCCTCCTGTATTTTGTACTCACCGATATGAGTGGAGTAATTCGGGTCTGCGATGATGAAAAAATGCTGAGTAAAACCCATTTTGACGCGGTGACTATAAAAAATATCAAGCAACCCGTGTTTGAATCATCTCATGTTGAAATAAAGGATACAAGGCCCTCCTGGTTTAGAATCTATCAGGGCCAATTAAACCAAGATTGTTTTAAAGGGGAAACGCTCAGAGCAAGCACTGGTGAAATGGTTTTTGACACCTTCTGGGATATTTCTCATATGGGCGAAAAAATGGGCATGTTAAGGATTGGCTTTTCAAGACAAGGATTGAAAAAGCATCTTGTATTTCTCATTATCGGCATGTTGTGCACTGGTTTTTTTGTTCTTATGGTTACCCTGGCTTTGATTCTCTTTGCGGTGAAAAAAAATCTTAAACCATTGGACGACTTTGTTTTAAAACTATCAGACCTGCATAAAGTAGAAGGGGCAGGTGTGTTGCGGGAACGGCTATCACTCATCCACTGGGATGAAACCCATTCAGAGATACAGGAAATCGGGAGATTAAAACAGGCCTTTACGAAAATCAGGGATGTATTTATTCTCAACTGGGATCAACTGGAAACACATCGCCAGAACCTTGAAATAATGGTGTCAGACAGGACTCGCGAGCTTAATGCATTAAATCATAAACTCATCCGGCAGATTGACCAGAGAAAACTGATCGAGGCTCGATTGATTAATTCCCAGAAGCTTGAGGCCATTGGGACGTTAGCCGGTGGGATTGCCCATGAATTCAATAATCTGTTTATGGCGATTACCGGCTATGCTTCGTTGATTCAAAAACATTCCGGACCTGATCATCCCAATACGGTTAAAGCTGAAAAAATCAGGGATTTGGTGGATAATGGGTCGAATTCCATCAAGCAATTGTTAGGATTTGCACGAGTGGGCAAATATAAATCAGGTCCTTTAAATATTAATGAGGTGTTGAGGACCAATATACAAATATTCCAGCGGAGCCGCAAAGATCTGATCATTGAGACTCGATTAACTAAAAATATCTGGATTGTTCATGCAGACCAGTCTCAAATTGAACAGATCATCATGAATTTATTACTCAATGCGTCAGAAGCAATGCCGGGTAATGGAACCATGGTTATTGAAACCCATAACGTTGTGCTTGAGAAAAAAACCATAGGGGCTGATAAAATTGTATCAGGCCGGTTTGTCCATTTTTGTGTTCAAGACCATGGCCAAGGAATTAAACCAGAGCATATTTCGCGTATATTTGATCCTTTTTTCACCACAAAGTCCTTTAATGAAAGATTAGGGTTGGGATTGGCTTCTGTGTATGGCGTGGTGGATAATCACGGGGGATTTACAACGGTTGAGAGTATTGAAGGAAAGGGAACCATATTCAATGTATTTTTGCCCGCTGCCAAAGAAGAGCGTAAGTGAGTAAATAATGATCAACCCATATCAGAATCTGTATATCTATTATTTTAACGGTATCCCGAAAATTGAGATATCTGTTGAAAAAAACAGCCATTTTTTAGGCGTCTGGGAAGATGAAGACATTGCCTTTTTATTTTTTTCCGCCCGGTGCGATGAGCTGGTGGATACCATTATTGAGAAAAATTGTGGCATTCAATTGAAGGATACCTATGAAATGACAGGGGAACAATGGCATGGAGATAAAATTGAGCCCTATTATGTCAATGACCTTTGCATCTATCCTCCCTGGTATCCACCCGAAAAAAATGATCCTGATATAAAAAATATTATCATGGACCCTGGTGTGGTGTTCGGCACCGGGCGGCACCAGACAACAGAAGATTGCCTTTACCTGATTCATCGTTTATTTGCCAGGGAAAAGATTCGATCTGTCCTGGATATTGGAACGGGTACAGGTCTTTTATCGCTCGGTGCTGCGGCCCTGGGATGTCCAAGGGTAATGGCCTGTGATTTTAATTATCTGGCTGTAAAAACAACCCTGAACAATATCCGTTTGAACAGGTTTGAAGATCGAGTTCTAGCTTTCCAGGCCAGGGGTGAACAGATCATGGACATTCCCTGTGATCTTCTGGTTGCCAACATCCATTACGATGTGATGCAGCACATGATTGAACTGCCATCTCTTTTGGAGAAAAAATGGTTTATTATGTCCGGCCTGTTAAATTCAGAAACCAAAAAAGTGCTGACATCCCTATCTGAAAAAAAGGTCCATATCATTGAAAGGCGCTGTCCGGACGGTATATGGAATACGATTTTAGGTAGGGTGCTCTAATTCTTCGATCACATCTTTGAGGACTCTTAAGGCAGTATTGGTTGCCGGCACACCACCATAAATACTGGTTTGAAAAATCACTTCGGCAATCTCTTCTCTGGTACATCCTACATTGAATGCGGCATGGATATGCAGCTTGAGTTCATCCGGTTTTGACAGGACCGTTAATGCAGCCACAGTGACCAGCTGCCGGGTGGGGTGGGGAATCTTTTCGCGTGCATACATCTGGCCTGTGATATACAGGGACATGTCTTTGGCAAGATCTTTGTCAAAGTATTGCCAGAGATGGTATGGCTTTTCATTTTCTTTTACAGTGGAAAAATATAATTTTGCTGTCGCACTGGTTTTTTTTACAATTTTTTCAGGGTCCATTCGGTTCTCCCAAAGTCATATGCCTGAACATATGGCCACATAAAATATGTCTTATCGGTTCGCTTTTCTAAATCCTAACTGGTCCAGAGCAATAATCCATTTGCAGATATTGGATGATCCCTCCACCATGGTATAGGTAGGGGCATCCCGGTAGTATCGGGCCACGGGATATTCACTGGAATAGCCATAGGCGCCCAGGATTCTCATGGCAAAGTCGGCAGATTGAACCGCTGCTTCGCCGGCAAGATATTTTGCCATGGCAACATCCAGTCCATTGTTCAACCTGCCCTGATCTTTTGCCCAGGCAGCTTTATAAGTCACCAGACGGGCAGCTTCAATCCGGGCCGCCATCTGGGCAATCATATCCTGATTCATTTGGAATTCGCCAATTTTTTTCCCAAATTGTTTTCTTTCATTGCAATATTTGACGGCAGCATCCAGGCAGGCCTGTGCAAGCCCCACCCCTCCGGCAGCCGCAGAGAGCCGGGTCTGGTTTAATGAGGAAAACACAATTTTTGCCCCATCTCCCGGCTTTCCCAGAATGTTTTTTTTAGGCACTTTAACATTGTCCATAAAGACTTCACCTGTGGGTGAGGAATGTGACCCCAGTTTATCCAGGCCTGATGTTTTAATTCCCTTATAATTTTTAGGTTCAATCACAAAAGCAGACAATCCTTTTGAACCAGCGGCTTTATCTGTGTATGCATAACAGATCAAAACATCTGCCACACCTGCATTTGAAATCCATGTCTTTGAACCGTTGAGCAGCCAGTGATCTTTTTTATCTTCCGCCAATGAATTGATAGCCATGACATCGGAGCCGGCATCAGGTTCTGTGATGGCAAAACCGCCTATATATTCAGCAGAACATAATTTTGAAATATATTTATTTTTAAGATCATCGCTGCCATAGCGAAAGATGGTGTAGGCACAGCCCAAAACCTGCATATTTACCTGGACCCTTAATGATGATGAGATTCTTGCAATTTCTTCGGTGACGATCATGGCTGCCATAAAGCCCATATTTTCACCCCCGTATTCTTCAGGGATCACGGTTCCGAAAAAACCCAGTTCACCCAAGGGTTTCATGACTTCTTCAATTGGAAGGTAGTGGTTTTCATCCCACTCATCTACATAGGGACTTATTTGTTTTTTTGCAAAATTGCGGATTTCTTTTTGGAGCATTTGAAGTTCTTTAGATAGTTGAAAATCCATATATTCTCCTAAATGATTATTATTTAATGCCTACTGGCTATAATCGAGTGACAAGATCCAATGGTTAAGGCTGATGGGCTATGACAGGTTGGTATTGCGTCCCATGGCTTTTGAAAAATCATTTGCTGCACGGAGCAGGACATTAATACAATTGGACTTATGATCTTCCTGTTTGAGCCTGATTTCAGGGATGGCAACACTCAGGCTGGCCAGGATACTACCATTATGCCCAAAGACCGGAGCACTTATTGATCCCAATCCCAGAGTCCTTTCTCCAAGACTGATGGCATAACCTTGGTCCTTTATCTTATAGAGTTCTTTAAATAATGTACCGGTCTGGATAATCGTGTCGTTTGTCAATGGTTCCATTTTTGTCGTTCGGATATAATTGTCCTGGAAATCTTCTGATGAAAATGCCAGCAGGCATTTTGCAGCAGCACCGATATAAAGTGGCGATTTGTCGCCAATGGGCATACCGGCTTTAAGAACCTTGGGCGATTCAATATGATCGATGCATATGCGATAATTTTCTTCAATAATACTCAAATGAACGGTTTCAAGGGTTGCCTCAGCAACTTCTTCTAAAAACGGTCGTCCGATGCGGACCAGATCATTGGCATTGTTCAGGTTTTCTAAAAAGCGGTAAAAGATGTTTCCAATATAATACCGTCGGGATTGAGGGTCTTGCCGGACAAATTCATAGGATTTGAGTATCTGAAGGATTCTCTGGACCGTTGCCGGACTGAAGCCAAGTTCTGAGCTGAGTTCCCGGATTCCCCAATAGGTTTTGTTTTCCTGAAATTTAAGGATGATCTCCATGGCTTTTTCAATAGAGTTTACCTTTTGGAGATCTTTTGACATTTAACCATCCTTATTATAGTTCTTTACTATGGATTGTTTATCTTATTTTTGTCTTTAAAATAAACAAGAATAAGATGGAAAGTCAAGAATAAAGGCGGTTAGCCCGCTTTGATTCAATGTTGAACCCTATGGTTTGGGTTTAAGATAAAAAGTATAAAAAATTAATATAAGAATAAAACAAATCAAAAAGGTCACAGGAAACCAGTAAAAGGTATCCATAAATAACATATTCCGGACATCATTGGATTCAAGTCCTTGTTTCTGGGTTTTTAAAATAAGCACATAAAGAATTCCTAAAAACCCATATGACACATTATAGGCCAGTCCTTTAAAACTTAATATAGTGGCTCTTTGTTCGGACGAAGCAATCTTGTTGAGATGGTAGCTGACAAAAAAACCGGTAAAATACATGGCGCTGAACGTAATCAATGCATGAATAAGACCGGTATATGGCCAGAAAAAGTTCATGAAGACAAGGCCGGTAAAGGTTAAACCGACAGTGATCCAGAGTGAATAAGATACCGGATAGTTTTCAACAAGTTTTCCGGCCAGTTTTGGAATAACAAACCCAAGCATGGCAACCAAAGATCCAAGAATCCCGAAAATTGATTCAGGCAGTTCAATCATTCGATAATACTGGCTGGAGAGCGTGATTACCATTCTGATGATGCCATCAAACAACATTCCAAAAAGAATAACAGACAGGGCAAAAGGCGTCTTAAGAATCCAAAGCCCTGCATCTAATATCATGGCAAAAGCCTGGCGAATCCGGTCTGTGCCCATGGCAGGGGAAACAGGGGAACTTATATCTTTCATTAGAAGGGTAGTGATAAAGGCTCCAACGGCAAGGATTAAGGTTAGATAAAGAGGAAAGCGCATGGTGATATCCTGGGTAAATGTAAAGGATAATCTAAAAAACGGCATACCGTTTCCATCAGTTTGGGGTCATAAACAGCAGCACCAATGCTCATGGCAAGGATGAACCCAATGGATTGGAACCGCATTAATATTTCCAGCACCCTGCCCCATTGATTCTTATCTCCCCGGGCAGCCAGAGAATCGTAGGCAATGGCCTCATCCGCACCACTGGCAGCGGCTTCTGCAAAACCGCTTAAGATCCGGTTAATTAAAAAAACAATAAAGACCAGCTTGGGGTCGTTTCTGGGGACAAAACAGATGATACTGATTTCAATGATCATGACCACGGTGGCTCCCACCAGAAGTCGTTTACGCCCGATAATATCTGCCAATGCACCTAAAGGAACTTCAGCAAGAATAATGGAAACCGCCCAGACGGCATTAAGGATGGAAAACTGAGCAACGGTCAGGCCAAAATCCAGGAAAAGAATGGTAAATACTGGATAATAAAAACATGAATTGAACAAGATCTTGAATGCGATAAATAACCGGACATTGGGAATTGAAAAAGGTGAAGATAAAGGGCTGCTTGATTGTTGACTCATGTGTTATCCGCTATAGCGTGCAGTCTTATTTTTTTTTAATCTGTAAAATGCTGTTGATGAGCATCAACACGGTGAGAACGATGGCTGATATCAATTTTATGGAATAAGGTATGATTTCAGCAGCCTGGCCCACCACGGCACTGGCCTTGATATTGAAAAAAGCATACAACCAGTCAAGTAAAAATCCCATGGCCAAAGAACAGAACGCGATCATGGCAAGATAGATGATCAATGCCCGTGTATTAAAAAGGCTTTTAACAATGTTGATAGTGGCAACATTTGTTGCCGGGCCGGCCAGTAAAAAAACCAATGCCGCACCAGGGTTTAAGCCTTTGAGTATGAGGGCTGCAGCAATAGGCGTTGAGGAAGTGGCGCATACGTACATGGGCATGCCGGCTGCCAGCATTACGAGCATGGATAAAAATGGATACTGGTTGGCCAATACCGTTAAATCCTCCGGGAAAAAGAAGGTAATGGCGCCGGCAATGAGAATGCCGATGGCAAATGGTTTTGCAATATCAGCGAGTAGTTCGGTATACGCGTATATCATTCCGGTTTTGAACTGTTCTAAAAGAGATGGATTTTTTTTTGGAATCAAATCACTATAATTTGTTCCGCAATTACAGGTTTGTGCGGGCAAGGTTCTTTCCAAGACGCTTTCCTCGGTGCCAAAAAAGTTTTGAACAATACCGGTACTGACAGCTGTAATAAATCCGGCTATCGGCCGTATGAGGGTCATGATGGGGTCCAGCATGGCCCAGGAAACAGCAATTGAATCCACACCAGATTCAGGCGTGGCAATCATAAAAGATAGTGCGGCACCACTATTGGCACCTTGTTTTTTAAGGCCTGCAACCACAGGCACAACCCCGCAACTTCACAGCGGGATGGGTATGCCAAATAATGCGGCCAGAAAAACAGGTCTAACTTTTCCGGTTCCCAGATATTGTTTGATTTTATCAGCCTTGAAAAAGACATAAAGCACACCGGCAATAAAAAAACCGAACAGCATATATATGGCAACATCCAGATAGAGATGCCAGGATTCTTGTAATATTTCATATATGATAGACATATTGTATTTTCTCGTTATTTAATGCCTGATATGTTTCAGACTCATGTTGATTAGTGCAACCACATGATCGTCATCAATGGCATAGTAGACAATTTTGCCGTGTCTGCGATTTTTCACAATTTTAAGGGTCCTCAATATGCGAAGCTGGTGAGAAACAGCTGAATCTGTTTGGGCACAAATGGATGCAATCTCACATACACAATGCTCCTGTTTTAGAAGTGCCAGCACTATTCTCAATCTGGACGGATCACTTAATGCCTTAAAAATATCAGCTATCTGTAAGATATCTTCCGGCTTTGGAATGGACTTTAGTGTCTGGTTGACCTTTTTTTCATTAATACACTTTATAGAACATTTTTCCATTTATCACCTCTTCAATTGAACAGCTGTTCATATATTAAATCTTCTTTTAAATATTGTCAATGCGATAGTTCTTTAAAAGGTTATGGGAATTATTTATTGTTCATTTTGACAAATAGTTTTAAAAGAATCGTAAGGTCAATACTATTTAGGGTCAAAATGAGATACAAAAAACAGGACGATGAATATGGCATATGATATTTTGATACGCAATGGTTTGCTGGTCACCATGGCAGAGGGGTGCCCGGTGATTGAAGATGGGGCGGTTCTGATCAAAAACGGGATGATTGAAGATGTGGGTCAGGCTAAAGATTTTTCAGGTGTTGATGTTAAAGAGCAGATTGATGCCACACAAAAAATCATCATGCCGGGCTTGATCAACTGCCATACTCATCTTCCCATGTCCATGTTTCGAGGCATGGCTGATGATCTGCCATTGGATGTCTGGTTGAATGACCATATTTTTCCGGCAGAAGCCCGGGATGTCAATCCTGAGTCGGTTGAACGCTGGAGCCGTCATTCATGCGAAGAGATGCTGCTGGCAGGGACGACCACCTGTTGTGACGGTTACTTTCATGAAGAATACGTCATCAAGGCCATGCAAGATTGCGGTATCCGTGCGATAGCAGGGCAGGGCATAATTGATTTTCCAGCTCCGGGTGTCCTTGATCCTGCCCAAAATGTGGCAACAGCTGTGGCCTTTGTAGAAAAATTTGAGACAATCTCTTCAAGGATTTACCCGTCCATTTTCTGTCATTCTCCTTATACCTGTTCTAAAAAGACCCTGATGGCAGCCAAACATGCAGCCGATGATCTGGGTGTTCTTTTTCAGATCCATGTGGCTGAAACAAAAAATGAAATCAATATGATCAAGGACCTTTACGGCCAGACCATAATCGAGTATCTGGACAATATGGGTGTCCTCAATGAAAGGACATTGATGGTCCATTCAATCTGGATTGATGATAGTGATATCGCCATTATCAGGAAAAGTGGTGCCCACGTGGCCCATTGCCCTGAATCCAACATGAAACTTGCCTCGGGGATCTGTCCTTTAACAAAGCTGATTGAAAATGATGTGCCTGTGGGGTTGGGAACCGACGGATGTGCATCTAATAATGATCTGGATCTTTTTTCTGAAATGGATACCATGGCCAAGCTTCACAAGGTCGCCCTGCTTGATCCATGTGCCATGGATGCTAAAACTGCATTTAAAATGGCGACTATCCAGGGAGCAAAAGCGCTCGGTTTGGATCACATCACAGGTTCTATTGAAAAAACAAAGCAGGCAGACATTGTTCTTGTTGATCTGGAAAAACCCCATTTAACTCCTTTGTTTAATCCGTATTCAGGTCTTGTTTATTCTGCAAAATCATCAGATGTCTGCCTGGTGATGGTGGAGGGACAAGTTCTGGTTAGAGAGGGTCGTCTTCTTTAGATGTTGGTGTTAGGGCAGTTCATCGATTTCTTTTTCAATATATGTAGATTGTTGATATCCTTATTGCATACAATAAGGATATTAAATGAGTGGAAGTCTTGGGTTTGTGACCAGTAAAGAATCTGGAAAAGAGTGTCAAAAGAAAAAACAAATAAGGTTGAAACCGTATGGATTAAAGTATATATTTTTAAATCCATACAAAAAGCGAATAAAAAATAAGGAGTAATCCATGCTGGAACCGCTGTTTATCAAAGCAACAAGTCTTTCAGATGCCTGGTTTCAAACGCTTTATCAATGTGTTGAAAAAGGCAGATCTTTTATTATTAACCGAGGTTCGTTTGAAGGCCAGAAAAGACTTGAATTTGATTATATTACCATTCACATTACGCATCCTGAATCGGTTCCATTGCTGCCCAAGGTTAATCCGGCCTTGGGATTCCCAGATCCTGTTGACGAGGATTATCTTGATGATTACCTGCCATATCTGATGACCGGCGAGGAAAAAGAAGGTGAGTCGTATACCTATGGCCAGCGCATTTGTAAATGCAGCCTTGAATACCTGCCTGATGAATATAAAAACCTGACCAAAATTCTGATACAGGAACAAGACGTCTGGGAAGACAGAAATATCCTGATTGAAGAATCAGGCACATATTATCTTAATCAGATGGAATTAATGATCTGGACTTATAAGAACAAGGGTCATAGAAACAATCAGATGATCCTGCAGGTGGGTCAACCATCTGATATGATTTTACTTGATCCTCCCTGCTTAAGGCACATAGACACGCGCATACAGGATGGCAAACTTCATTTCTTCCCCTATTTCAGGTCCTGGGATCTGTTTGGCGGATTCCCGGCAAATCTTGCTGCCATTGAAATGATGAAACAATACTGCGCTGCTCATATCGGCGTTGAAAACGGGGATATGATTGCATCATCCAAAGGGCTTCACATCTACGATTATGTCTTTGAAATTGCAGAAGCCATAAGGGGCCGTTCCATGAATGAATTCAGGGAAATGTCTTAGTCCTGATATTTCATTATTTTTGTTGCAACACTTTTTATCCTTTTATTAAGATCAAGGATCTATTTCACACTGGTCATCTAAGTGAAGGTTGAAAATATAGATGGCCAGGGCAATTACGGGCAGTGCCAGAATAAATCCAAAAATCGGTAAAAGGGTCACTCCGATGATGATAAGGCCCAAAGCGGCAGCAGCCAATAATGATGCGAGCATAAATTTTGATATTCTTTGAGGGACACATTCACTTGTTTTCATGTCGTCCTCCTTTTTTTTTATTGAGTTAGCAGCATGTTATAATATGTTTTATTTTGCTGCTTATAGTATTAAAAATAAGGACAGAATGAAAAAGGGCAACCAGGGATATATTTTTGTTTAATTTATTATGTTCTCAACCCTAATGTGATGGCATTTTCCGGGCATGAAGTGATACAAAGTCCACAACCGACACATTTTTCAGGATCATAGGAAACTTGATTGTCTTTTAATTGTCTGGCAAAAAATTGACAGCGCTGGATGCATTGGCCGCAGTCCTGGCATAGCGCTGGTTCATCGTGAGCAATATAGTCTGATTTTAATAGAAGATAGTCTTTGCCATAGGCTAACACCAGTTGAAGGTCATGGCAGCAGCAGGAACAGCAGGAGCATAGAGCAAACACCTTATGGTCTGGTTTGAAAAGTGTTAAATGGACCAGTCCGTGTTCATTCGCTTGTTTTAAGATTGTTTTGGCAAAAGCTAAATCAATCTTTTTTGACAATCCCTTCTCAATCCATTTTTCTCCGGTTTCATCCAGAATAAAACAAACTTCAAGGGGTTTGTCACACCTTTTATACCGTTGCCGGCAGATACATTCGGCCAGTGTGATTAAGTGGGCCTTTTCCAGGATATCAATGGCCTGAACCGAAGGAATCATGTGTTTGATTCCATCCAAAGATTCATTCACAGGAATAACTTTAGACGAATGGGATATTAATTTTTCCTTTAACCATCGATCATATTTAGTGATATATGTTTTAAGGTTTTTATCCATTATTAAACAGCTCCTCTGTTAATTAATGAAATAATAAATTTCAGGCTGTCAGGGTCAATGACCAGATCAACTTTCTGGATGTTTTTGTGGTCAGGGTATTTTTTTAACAGGGTGTTATAGACATAATGGGTGGCAAAAATGATATCACATTGGGTCGTCATTTCTTTGATGGTGTTTTTTTCTGAAATTCCTGAAAAGATCGGGCTTGTGGCAGTTTTTTTTGAAATCACAAGGTTTTGAAAAAAAGCTTGGGCACTTTTGGGTGTCAGACAGCAATAGCCGATATTTGTTTTTTCAGGAAGGGCCATGATCTGGTGGATTAGCTGGACATCTGTTTTAATCAGAAATCCCATGATTTGGGGTGTCAAGCCGGGGGCGATATCATGTAATTCTTTCAAATGGTTCATACCACAAAAAATAAAATCGTATTCTCTGGCTCGTTTGATAAATTTTTCCGGCATTTTTTCAATATCCTGGATCAGCATGAAATGAGAATCAATATCACATTCTTGTTTGATTTTTTTATCCAGGGTTTTAAGGACTTCATAGTTGCAGTCAATGAAAATAGCCTTCCCGCCTTTTAGTCGCTGTTGGGAGTTTTCAAGTAAGCCTGTAATAAAAAAATTACTGATGTCTTCATGCGTGAAATCAGATTGCATCGCCAGTTCATAAGCCTGATTGAATATTCCTTTGAGCAGCTGATTCTTTTTAGGAGTACTGATTTTTTGAACAAATGTGCCTGATCCTTTGCTGATGCTTACAAATCCGGTCTGTTCAAGCTCTTTGTAGGCCAGAGCTACAGTATTCCGGTTGATATTCAGATGCTGTCCCAGCACATTGGCCGAAGGAAGTCTGTCGCCAACAGCCAGGTGACCCAACTCAATTTTAGTTTTTATCTGCCTTTTTATCTGCTCTTTGATCCCAATGGGGTAGGTTTTGTTAATATAAATTTCCATTCAACCTATATACATAGTTGACTATGTATATGTCAAATATAATTTATTTGTATGATACCTATGTGTTAAAATAAACAATCTTATTTTTCAGGTAGCCGGATTACCATGACAGGGATGGTGCTGTCTTTAATAATTCGCCGGGTGGTACCACCAATTAAAGAGTCCTGGAGGAAGTTATGGCCGTAGATCCCCATAACAATCATATCCGCATTGATTGTGTCTGCGGTTTTAAGAATTTTCCGATAGGGTACACCACTTGTTATCTGGATATCGTCTGTCAAAAGACTGCATGAATCCAATTTTTCATCCATTTCTTGGCAAAAGTCATTTATCCGTTTTTAATTGTTTTTTTCGAATCTTCCAGGTGTTAGGATTTGAGCTGTTTCCATTTTTCGATTCCCATGATTTGCTGGACTTGAGTCTCGGCAAAAGGACTCATGTTTTCCAAAACAGATAAAATGGTTAATTTGGCATCGTATTTCTGTGCAAGGTCTGCTGCATAACTGAAGGCATATCTGGCATTCTCGGAAAGATCAGTTGCATAAAGAATTTTTTTAATTGAAGGGGTCATAAGGTTTGATCTCCCTGTTGTTATAGATGAAGTAAAAGGAACTGTAAAATACAGTAGATACTCGTTTATAAAAGTCAATGCCCCATGACAATAAGTTGTTAGTCTATCGAACAGGAACAATCTCAAGCCAGTACCCATCCGGGTCATTAATAAAATAGATTCCCATATCCTTATTTTCAAAACAGATGCAATCCATTCGTTTGTGAAGGGCATAGGCATCATCAAACTCATTGGTTTTAAACGCAATATGGAACTCTTCATCTCCCAGATCGTAAGGGTGATCCATGGCTTTTAACCAGGTTAATTCGAGTTTATTGGTTGAAGTGCCATCCCCTAAAAAAACAATGATATAACTGCCATCTTCAGCCGTTTTCCGGCGGATCTCTTTTAATCCCAAGGCCTGTTCGTAAAAGGCCAGGCTTTTGTCTAAATCCAGAACATTAATATTGAAATGATCAATGGTAAATTTCATAGGTTTTTCCTTTTTTTACAATATTGAATCATACATTGTATTGTATCGTGTTTGACGATCAGGTCAAGGCAAATGGGTAGACAAAAAAAAGAGAGCCAAGGGCACAATACCGGGTTAAAAAATCTCCTTTTTTTTTATACTTGATTGATATACTATGACAGTAATACCTTGTGAATTGAAGCATTAATCAACTTATTCTATGGGAAAAAAGATGGTAATATGACAAGCCAAAAAGATATTTTGTCAAAAGCAGATGTCATGGCCTATAAATCCAGGTGGAATCAAATGGTTCCTGATGGCCAGGAAACTTTAGCTCAACAGATGGTTCATCGCTTAAAAACCGAATGTAAAAAGGAAAACACAGGCAGGCCGTTAAAACTGGATTTAAGAGGGATAACCCTTTTCCATGAAGATCTTTCCAATCTGGACCTGTCAGGGTATGATTTTTCATACGCCAGTTTGAACCGATGTGATCTGACCGGTACAATTATAGGCTATTCCAATTTTCATAAAGCAGGATTAGAGAAGGCAACCCTTGATGAATGTGAGTTTATTGGATCAGATTTGACCTATGCCAGCCTGAATGAGTGCAGTGCCAAACGATGCGGGTTTGGCGGCGCAGATCTGTCATATGCCAGCATGATTAATGCGGATCTAAGTGAGGCCACACTCTCTCGTTCAACATTGGTTCACTCTGACTTGAGAGCATCAAATTTACAAAAAGCCAGGATGTCTGAAACTGACCTGTCCTATGCCATTTTTACGAGAGCCTCGCTGTTTGAAACTGACTTAAAACACAGCAATGTGAATGGAACTAATTTTGAACTGGCAGACATGCAGGGCGCAAGACTTCTGGGAATAAAGGAATTTAAAAAGGCCTCCTGGATCGGGGCAGATATCAGGGGGTTGGACTTAAGGGGTGCCTACCTTGTCAGGCGGTATATTGCAGACGAGAATTATTTGTTTGAATTTCAGAAAACCTCAAAGCTTCATCGGATGATATATCTGCTCTGGTGGGCCTCTTCAGATTGTGGCAGAAGCCTTTCAAGGTGGCTGGTCTGGCTCATCTGTGCAACGCTTGCCTTTGCTGCCATCTATTCAATGGTGGATATTGATTATGGAGATCATGTGACTGGTTTTTCACCAATCTATTTTAGCTTTGTGACCTTAACTACTCTTGGGTATGGGGATGCAGTGCCTGCTTCTCTAACGGCTCAGGTTTTTGTGACCTTGCAGGCCCTGACAGGATATATGGGGCTGGGTGGTCTGTTGAGTATATTAGGCAATAAAATGGCCCGACGGGCTGAATAAATATAATCAGGAGAATTATGTTTTCTTTTTTTAAAAATAAGGTTGATCCAAAAGCAAAATTAAAAGAAATCCTAAAAGGCTATGAACTGCCATCTTTTCCGGCAGTGGTGATGCAGATTCTGCAAAAAATAAGAAGTCCATACTCGTCTGCTTCTGATATTGGCCAGTCACTTTCTCTTGACCCGGGGCTTTCTGTCCAATTGTTAAAAATTGCCAATTCAGCCGCATTTTCACCCGTGAGTCGGGTGGAGAATCTGACCCAGGCCATTGCTCTGGTCGGAATATCTCAATTGGAATCTCTGGTATTGGGCGTGGGCGTTGCCAAAGGAATTCCTAAACAGACGTGTCAATGGCATGATCCGGCAGAATTCTGGCTGACATCTGCCAGACGGGCGATGCTGGCCCATGAACTGGCCCAGATCCTTTGTCCGGCAAAAGAGTCGGAATGTTTTACAGCTGCTTTTCTTCAGGATATGGCCTTGCCGTTTCTGGCCTGCCGTAGAAGTGATGACTATGATCTAATTTTTAAAAAATGGCATTTTGATGGAACAGATCTTGCTCAATTGGAACGCGACGTTCTTGATTGGGACCATGCTGAAGTGGCCTCATGGATTTGCAGTGAATGGGGATTGCCTGAAAATATAGCCCTGGCCATTAATCATCATCATGACTCCAAGGTCGATAATGATCCTGAAACATTAGGACCTGTCCGCCTGGTTTCTATTTTAAGAGAAAATCAATCCAATAACGGTGTGGATGAAATGATTGAAAAGGCCCAGAGTGTTTACAATATTCCAAAGGAGAAAATGGAATCTATTGTTGAGTCCAGTTTTGAGAAAGCCAAAGAACTGGCCCGAATGATTATTTAGGGTTTACTAAATATTTTACATCTTTTTTACAACTTCTTTACCTTGTTATGACACATTCATAAATATAATCCTTTAAGATTGGCCTTAATAGTGAGATGGGTTTAACCCTTGGAAAACTCCAAAAAAGGTTTTTAAACTGTTTTAGAAAAATCAGGGGTCATTCAATAAATAAAGGAGAAACGATCATGAGACCAATTTTTAGAAGATATCAAAAAAGAGTCCTTATTTTTATGGCATGTGGAGTATTGAGTATATTTGTCGGGACAGCCATTGCCGGCATACAACCGGATAAAGTGGTTTGTCGTGTGGAGACCGACCGGGCCATTCTGCCGGCAGGAGATCCGCAGAATGTGGTCATCAAAGTTACACTGCAGGCCCCATCAACACCCATCAACATTAAACGCCCGAAAGTTAACCTGGCCCTTGTGCTGGATCAGTCCGGTTCCATGCAGGGTACCAAAATTAACCAGGCAAAAGCAGCCGCCATTGAGGCGGTGAGCAGGCTTGGCAAAGAAGATGTGTTTTCTGTGGTGGTCTATGATACCAATGTCAATACCATTGTTCCGGCGCAGAATGCTGGAAATATAGAATGGATTATTAATCGAATCAGACAGATCCAGACGTCGGGCAGTACTGCACTTTTTGGCGGCGTCAGCCAGGGTGCAGCCGAGATCAGGAAAAATCTTGAAAACAATTTTGTTCACAGAATTGTATTGTTGTCTGACGGGTTGGCCAATGTGGGCCCCAGAGCACCAGAAGATTTAGGGCGGCTGGGTGCAGGATTGATTAAAGAAAATATTTCCGTCACCACGGTTGGCGTGGGCACAGACTACAACGAAGACCTGATGGCCCAGCTGGCTCAGAAGAGTGATGGCAACACCTATTTTGTTGAATCGGGTCATGACCTTCCACGAATTTTTTCAGCTGAATTAGGCGATGTGTTGAATGTGGTAGCCAAGCAGGTAAAAGTGATTATCACTTTGCCGGACAATGTCGAGCCAGTGACTATTATTGGACGGGAAGGCAGAATCAAAGGCCAACAGATTGAATTGTATATGAACCAGCTTTACGGTGCCCAGGAAAAATATGCGCTAGTGGAAGTCAGAGTGCCAAAATCCATTGCCGGATCAAAGGTCAAAGTGGCCAGTGCTGATGTGGTTTACGAAAATCCTTTCAGCCAAAAACAAGAACGGTCAAATGGGGTTTCATATGCTTCTTTTAGTAAAGATGCTAAAAAGGTGGCCGGGTCGACCAATATTGGTGTGGTCCGTGAATATCAACTGAATCTGAATGCTCTGGCTAAGGAAAAAGCTATTGAATTGTCCGATCAGGGAAAGGAAAAAGAGGCAGTAATAGAACTTAAACAGTCGGCACAAAAGCTTAAAAAATACGGTTCGCTCTACAATGATGAACAACTTTTAAAACAGGCGGAAAAACTTGAAACTCAGGCGGATTCGATTAAAGATATGGGCATGAATAAAAAAAGCCGGAAAGTGTTGAGAACCGAATCGTATCAAATGAAGAATCAACAGCTTTCAAAATAAAAACAAACGGGTATGGCATAGGGGATGAAAAATAAACGATCCATATTTCTTTTCTGGGCACTGTTTTTAGTACCCGCCCTTTTGATGGCAGGCGTAGGGTTTGTACTGCTTAAAAATGAGCAGGAGCGCATTACCCTGTCTGCCATCCATGCCTTGAGTCAACAGGCTCAGTCCGTTAGTGAAACCATTCATTTAACCATTGAAACCGTACAGGAGAATCTTGAACTATCCCTGCTGGAGATTGATCCTTTAACACTTAAAACAGAACTGGTTCAGTGGGAAGCGACCAATCCTCTGGTCAGAAATATTTTTATTTATTATCCTGAAAAGCAATTGAAATATCCAGTCAAAGGCATGGTATCTACCTTTGAAGAACGAATGTTTATGAATCGGTATGATTCTTTGTTTTCCGGCCGGATAAAATTTGACGAAAACCAGATGTCCTCAAGGGTATCCGTCCAGGAATCAAACCGATTGTCTGCTCAAGAATCAGGACCTGCTCAACCTCAGGGTGTTGGCAAATCCAAGTCCTATTATCGTTCAAATCAAACCCAAAAGTTGGAAAAAGCACCCCAGTCATCCAGGAAAAAGCTGATAGCCCTGTCACGACTAGCCAGGCAAGAGAAAATGGTGATTCAAGAGACAATGAATGCTGCTGGGATCGATCAAAAATATATCGGAAAAAAAGGATGGATTCCATGGTTTAGCGAGAATCATCTTTTTTTGCTGGGTTGGGTTCAACCCTATCAAAACAGTCCGATCTACGGTATTGAACTGGAATTAATGACTCTGCTGTCCAGACTGGTGGTTGATTTTCCAACATTATTGGAAAAAGGGGCATCAATGGTCTTGATGGATGGAAACCAAAATGCCATGCATCAATCAGGTCGGCAGGTGAATGCAGCAGAAGAGAAACCTGTGGCCATTGTTCCGGTATCACCATTGCTGCCCCATTGGCAGGTCGCGGTTTTTGTTGATAAAAATAATTTTCAGCCCGGCCATGGATTTTTATATGTCTCTATTCTATTGCTGGGGATTTTTATTGTTGCCATTGTTTCAGGTGGGACGCTTTTAACCCGGCTTACATTATCCAAAATAAAAGATGCCCAGGAGAAAACATCTTTTGTTTCTTCGGTTTCCCATGAGTTAAAAACACCTTTGACCAGTATTCGGATGTATGCGGAACTCTTGTTGTCTAAACGGGTGAAAGATCCCCAGAAGACCCATACCTATTTGTCCGTGATTGTTAACGAAAGCCGGCGCCTGACAAGATTAATCAATAATGTACTGGATTTTGGCAAGCTCGAACAGGGTAAAAAAAAGTATCACCTGACCCATGTGGATATTGCTGATTTGCTCGCACAGAGTATTGAAGCCCACAGCATCAGGATTCAGGATAATAAACTTGAAATTATCATGGATATTGAACCGGGGGAATATGTGATTAAAACGGATCAAGATGCAGTGGATCAGGTGGTATTAAACCTTTTGGACAATGCATTGAAATATGCCGGCTCAGGACAATTCATCAAATTTGTTCTAACCCGGGACAAGAGTTTTGTTGATTTAAAAATCTGCGATGATGGACCGGGTATTCCAAAAGCACAGCAAGCCCTGATATTTAATAAATTTTACAGGGTCGACGACTCTTTAACAGCGAAACAACCCGGTTCCGGTCTGGGATTGAGCATTGCCCGCCGGATTTTAAAAGACCTTAACGGTGACCTGACCTTTGAACCCATGCCTGAAAACGGCAGTTGTTTTACCGCCCGAATAAAAGATATGGAGTAAGGCTTTATGACTCAGATTAAAATTCTTGTTGCAGAAGATGATCCTCATATACGGATGGGGCTTAAAGATACCCTTGAAAGTGAAGATTATATCATTGTTGAAGCCGCAGACGGTAACCAGGCCATAGCCCTGTTTAAAACCCAATCCTTCGACCTGGCCCTGCTGGATATTATGATGCCGGAAAAAAGCGGGTATGATGTTTGTCGTGAGATCAGGGCCATTGATCAGCAAGTCCCCATCATCATGCTCACAGCCAAAGGCGAAGAAATTGATAAGGTGGTGGGCCTGGAACTGGGTGCAGATGACTATGTCACCAAACCATTTGGAATTCATGAGCTTTTGGCACGCATCAGTGCGGTTCTTCGCAGGTCCTTAAGACAAAAAAAAAAGGAATCCCCAAAGAGGGAAAACCAATTTGATTTTGGTCGGTTTGAAGTGAACCCGCAAACCTATAAATTGATCGATAAACTATCGGAAAACAAAAGACAGATTGACCTCTCGGAAAGGGAACTCAAACTGATTTCTTATTTTTATGATCATCCCGGAAAGGTGATGAGTCGGGATAATATTCTCAATGCCATATGGGGGATTGATTATTTCGGGACTACCCGGACGCTTGATCAGCACATTGCCCAACTTCGAAAAAAGATTGAACCAGATCCCTCTCATCCGGTGATTATTACCACGGTTCACGGGGTGGGGTATCGATATGAAGGTTGATTGCTGCAAGCAAAAACATACAAAAGAGCATTCATTTCTTTTTTTGGGTCTTATAATAAGAAAACAGGATATGAAATAGCCGGTATATATTTCATGGGAGGTCGGTATGAAACAAAATATAAAAGATGCGGTTATGGCGTCGTTTGTTGCAGATGCCCTGGCCCTGGGTGTTCACTGGGTATATGATATTGCTGCGATTAAAAATAAATATGGTCGGCTGGAGCAGATGGTGGTGCCCGAGCCGGCACCCTACCATAAAACCAAAACCAAGGGCCAGTTCACTCATTATGGAGACCAGGCTCTGGTATTGTTGGAATCTGTTGTTGAGCAGTCAGGATTTGATCCTGGCCATTTTTCTAAAAAGTGGCAGGCCATGTTTGCAGATTATACCGGTTACGTGGATGGGGCAACCAAAGAAACATTGAAAAATTTAAGCTTAGATCCTGATATGAATCCGTCCGGGTCCATGTCCTCAGATTTAGGAGGCGCAGCAAGAATTGCGTCTCTGGCCCTTTTCTATGGTGATGATCCAGACGCCTTTGTCGCTGCTGCAAAAACCCAGACCGCCATGACTCACAACCAATCATCTGTGATTGATTCAGCCCGGTTTTTTGCTTTGGCTTCAACCATGGTTTTAATGGAGAAAAACCATCTATTGCCCTTGAAAAGAGTTTGGAAAAGATAACAGATGCCCCTCAGCTTAAACAAATGATTACAGCCGGTCTTGAAAGCCGTAACCAAGAAACAGCCAAAGCCGTTTCCCGGTTTGGCCAGATGTGTTCAGTATAAGGGCATTGCCGTCAACCATTCATCTGATTGCAAAATATGAGCAGGATCTCAAACAGGCCCTGGTTGAAAATATCATGGCCGGCGGAGATTCATCAGCCAGGGGCATGCTGACAGGCTTTATTATAGGTGCTTATCAGGGACTTGCACAGATCCCACAGAGCTGGCTGGATGATATGCAGGCCTATAAAAAGATTGAATATCTGATAAACACCTGATTTATATTTAATCCCTGACATCTTTAAACTGCGCGTTTATTCTGCCTGCGGAAACCGCCATTACAATGGATTGGGCTGCGCCGATTTCTTCTTCACTGATACCGTTTTCCTTAGCCTCGCTAAGGTAATGCTGCATTCAGGGGTAACACCCGAATGCCATGGCAGAAACAAAATGAAGCAATATGGTTGTTTTAGTTTCTAAAACCTCATTGTGTCTGGCAGAATCATAAAAAGAACGATAGGCTTGTTTTTGTTTTTCAGATAACTTTTTATCTCCTTTAATATTGTGTGGTTCTGTATTTTCGATTAGTATAAACAATTGATCGCGTCAAACGATTTATTTCGATGCAATGCATCGGTTAAAATGATAAGGGAGATAAAATGGAGATCCGTTTCCGGAAACCCTGGCAAGTGTTTATATGCCAGAAATTGTGGATCGTTTTCACAATGATCACCCAAAGGTGAAACTTGAGTTTATCAATTGTTCTGATTCACAGTTAAGGGAAGAATTGAATTCAGGGCGAATTGACCTGGCTTTTTTATTGACAGATTCGATTCATTTTAAAGAAGTGAATGTCAGGATGTTGAAAACAGAGCGTCTCAGCCTAATAACCAATTCTAAACATGCACTTACCCGGAAGAAAAAAGTTTCAATTAAAGATTTGGAAGGGTATACAGCCGTGCTTCCCAAAACCGACTGAAATTATCCCAAATCATTTGAGCGGTCGCTCAAAGAACAGAATATCAACATTCAAAAGATCTGGTTTTCAAGTATCAACAGTATGCGAGGATGTTTAAAACAAGGGATTGGGTTTACTATTTGTCCGCAAATAACAATTGAAAAACAACTTGGTGAAGGAAGCTTGGTAAAACTTGATTGGGATGAGGTTGATATTGAAACATCTGCCATCATGATCTGGCATGCAGAAAAATGGTGTTCACCATTGTTAAAAAAATTTATGGCGTTATCAGAAGCTGTGATTTCTATTTAATACGCTTTTTTAAAATTTTAGGCACAAAACAATGCTGTATTCTCGTACGATTTCACCAAATATCTGTTCTCGAAAACCTGAAGATTTAGATTGGAGTATGATCTATTGTTTTTGGGGAATTGCAAAGAAGAGCATAATAATATATGTAAAACTAACAGAACTTTTTAAAGGTGAACTAAATGACTCAAAATGAGAATATACCGGCAAGAGAAATTATCTGTGATGATGTATTGATAGCCATTCGTCGCATCAATCAGTCCGTTGATCTGCATTCACGATATCTTGTCCGTCATTTTGGATTAACCGGCCCACAATTAATCATACTGCAGGTAATATTCAAGAAAAAAGAAATATCTATCAACGAAATTGCAAAGACCGTAAGTCTGGGACAACCAACGGTAACTGGTATTTTAGAACGTCTTGAAAATCGAGGCCTGATTATCCGAAGGCGGAGCAATAGCGATAAGCGCAAAGTGTTTATATCGATTACAGCAACATGCCAAGAGCTTATGAAAAAAGCACCTCCTCCCATGCAGGAACACTTTATCAACTCATTTTCTTCACTCCAGGATTGGGAACAATCCATGATTTTGGCTTCTCTGCAACGAATCGTCTCTCTTATGGATGCCAAATCGATTCAAGTCGCACCGATTCTCGCAACAGGCTCCATTTCCGAAGCCCCTGAAAAATTCTTTGAACAAGATGCCTCGTTCGAAGAAAACACCAAAGAAAAAAGTTTATCAAAGCCGAAACACAATAAAAATGAGTAAACCCTGAAGTATAGCATCCTGTGATTGTTTAAAACGATATAAACCCTGGTTTATGTTGACCAGAACAATTGTTCACCTGCAAAATAAACGCCTTGTCTGCTTCCTGAATCAAGTAATGCCTCTGCCATGATTTGGCCATAGCCTCTTGAGAAGGAAAAAAGGACGACTGAATTTTCTTTTTCAAGCTGCAATACAAGTATCCTGCTGGCAATGTGGAGAATCGGTCCCTGCATGACAAAGGGTGTATTTCGATGAGGGGACATTAAATCAAGGTTTGTAATTTTTTCGATAAAGGAAGGCACTGACGGGCCAACGATAGCCAAAAGCGCATGGGCATCGGTGATGTCTGTATAGGGCGGTTCAGCAGGAATAATTTCCGACATTTGAGGTGATTCCTCTGGAAGGATATGCCAGATGCAGGCCTGTGTATGGTTAAGCCGAAAGATAATGTTTTTTTTGTTTTGAATACTGCATTCTCCCGGCTTTCCCGGAATGTTTTGTCCCAAAGGTTTTATTTGGTTCAAATGCATATCCTGAACATCCCATTTTGACATATGGCTTAAATCAATAATGGCTGGCGCGTACTGTTTTTTGTCAGATTCATTGTCATAATCCATTATGACTTTAAAACCATTGTGCATCCGTGTTTTTTTTGGATTGGCATTAAAGATAATTGAAGATTGTCGCATTGTTTTTTTTGTGTATTTTTGCATAAATTAATATTTCATCCTTTCGCCGGAAGGATCGTAAAAAGGTGTTGGGGTCACTGTTGCTTTTAGCAGATCACCGTTGCAATTATCTTCAAAAATCGATATTGATTTGCCTATGGCCGCGCATTGAGATTCCAAGAGTGCCAAACCGACCGATTTTTTTAATGTCTCACTATATCGTGCGGTACAGATATGACCACGAATTTTTTCATCAACGATTATTGAACCGTCTCTGGGTGGTCTATCCTTGGAAGCCATTTCAAAGCCAATCAGCTTCAGACGTCCTTTTTGATGTTCGGTTTGTGAAAGCGCCACAGCTCCAATGGTTCCTGAAACCGGTTTTTTACGACCCCAAAGAAAGCCCATGCCCAAATCGTGCAGGGTGGTTCGAATTTCCGACTCCTGTCCGATAATCACATGGCCCTTTTCCAGGCGCAATACGTTTTGGGCCTCCAATCCGAATATCTCAATTTTCGAATCTTGACCGGCTTCAAGCAAGTCGTCCCATACTTGAGCTGTCAAAGATGCCGGAATATGAAGCTCATAGGAAAGCTCACCCACAAAGCCAACACGCAAAGCACGAACCGGAACGCCATTTGTCAATTTGAATTCACGATATCCCATAAAAGGGAATTCTTGATTAGAGAGATCGGCATCAGTGATTTTAGTAAGCACGTCCCTGGCATGGGGACCTGCCAGATTAATGGCTCCAAAGGCATCGGTCAGGTTGACCATATGAAACGACCAGTCATCATAGCGCGTGTGATAACGGAACCATTCGATGGTGGCATCTGCTCGCCCGGTTGATGTTGTAAAATAATAATCATTTTCCCCTCTTTTAACAATGACACCATCATCAATCAGGCATCCGTCTTCATTACACATGGCCGAATATTTGAGTTTACCCGGTGCTGTTTTTGACATATCACCCACATACATCCGTTCCAGTGCTTTGAGTGCATCCGGTCCGAAAATCCTGAACTTGCCCAATGTGGACACATCAATGATTCCAACCTGTTGACGAACCGCCTGGATTTCTTTTTGACTGGAAAAATCACTGGATAAGTAGCGAACGCGCATCCAGTTACCGATGCGTCGAAAAACACCATTGGCCTGTTCCAATTGTTCATGCACCGGTGTTCGCTTATAAATATTATGATTTTTACCGGCATATGCAGCCAGGAGTGTGGGATGCAACGGAGGGCGAACGGTAGTCGGATTTATTTTATCCGGAGACAGCGCTTTATATTGGGCAATGACTAAGGGCAGGTTGTGGCCGGGAATGCCGCCTTGTCCCGGACCGGTTCCAGCAGCCGTAAACCGCTTATTGAGTTCAACAGCGTCAAAGCCCAGATGACAAGCCTGATCAATATGTTTTACCGTAACATCCTCGTCAAAATCAACAAACCGCCGCCGGACGGTTACCGGTGCCTGGACCAATTTGGAACCTCGAATCGGACCGGGTAATTGGGCCAATTTTTCTTGGGCAAGTTTCACATGGTTTGCAACACTGGCGCCGCAGGTTTCAGCAGATAGCAATCCAGCCAGTTCACCGGAAGCTTGTATCGTCTCAGGGCTTTCAAAGCCCAGAAGTCTTCCAGCTGCAAAGATACCGGGAGGATAGTCTTTTGGAAGATAATATCCAGTGTGGAAATCATAAACCATTTTTATGCCCAGTAAATTCAGCGGACCGGTTATCGGTGTCAGTCCGGCCGATGCAACAAGGAGGTCACACGCAAGATCGCGATGGCGCATACCTTCTAATGTGCTGATTCGTACACGGTTGATGTGTTTGGTGCCGTATGCTTTGGAGGCTACCCAACCTCTTAAAATCGGTATTCCGCGCTTCTCTAAATCAGCAACCAAAGCCGGGTTTTGGCCGTCATGACGGGAATCAGCAATGCAGATGATATTGACACCCAACGCATCCAGGTCAATGGCTGTCTCCAATCCGAGATCGTGTTCAACACTGAACACCGCTTCTTTTCCAGGCAAAATACCATAGGTATGTGCCAGTCGATGGGCGCAGCTGATCTGCATGATCTGAGGACGGTCATTGTTGTCAAAAATAAGCGGACGTTCAATACAACCGGTGGCCACAATAGTCGCTTTTGTACGGATTTCGATGTAGCGTTCGTCGTATGGCTCTTTGTCCATCCGTTTTTGAATCGCTGTGATGATATTATTGCCATAAAATCCTGTCATAAAGGTATATGGAAACACGCGAATATTGGATTCTCTGGATACAGCCCGGGCCAATTTTCTGGCACGTTTAAACAGAGGCGTTTTTGACAAATGGGACCCAATGCGGTAGTCAAAGCAGCCGCCCATCCAAGGTCGAGCTTCAAGAAGAACGACTCGCATTCCCTGTTGTGAAGCGGCAAGAGCAGCCGAAAGACCGGCTGGTCCGCCACCAATAACGCAAACGTCCGTATTGATATATCGTTCTTCAAAACGGCCTTTTATCTGAAACTTAGGATCAATCTTTCCGATTCCCGCTGTTTTTCGAATGCGTTTCATGAAGACCGGCCACAATCTATACGGCCTGTGAAAGCGACGGTAGTAGAAACCGGCCGGCATGGCCCAATCCAGATAATCAACAAACCCCATAAGATCTTTTTCCGGCGTGCCTTTTACATTCTGAGGTTTGATGGTCATACCTTCCCGCAGCAGTGTGTATTCAGTATTTACGTTCGGTATGCCGTCTACTTCCATCAGGCAGTTTGCGGATTCTCCGTTGAGCGAATAAAGCCCTCGAGGTCTATGATATTTAATGCTTCGTGAAAAAACACGAAACCCGTTGGCATACAAAGCGGTAGCAATTGTATCGCCTGATGCGCCTGAAAATGTTTTGCCCTGATACGTCAAACCCAAAGGTCTTTCAGGATCAATATGCAGGGTGGGGGTTGTTGTCAGCCGTTTTTTTTGTTCGCGCTTCATTCAACGTCCTTTTGGTAAATTTCCTGTCGAAAGATGTCTTTTGGGGGCAAGGCTTCCTTATTGGTCAGCGTATCACGGTGTATGGTAAACCAAAGACTGCAACCGTCTTTGTGAAACCACCATTCTTTTTGTACACCACCGATATTTTTTCGCTTATGCACATAGTCATACCAGTCTTTAGGTGTTGGATTTTTCCATTCAGGCTTTGGGCCGCATTCTTCTCCACCAAACTTGAATTCGTATCCGCTCCGTTCTCCGCAAATTGGACAAGTGATTGTAAGTGTCATGATTAATTAATTCCACGGCCCATAATAAACCGGTGTAGCAATTTCACCGATCATCTGATGCCTTTCATAGCGTTTTAATGTAAATGGCTGTAAAATCTGGGGACATTTTTCGGTTGCAATGAATTGGGCCAGATATTTTCCTGTAATCGGTGCAGACTTGAACCCGAAATACCCCCAGCCGCAATCTATGTAATACCCTTTAATCGGATCATTGCCATCGATAATCGGCGCCATGTCCGGTGTCATATCAGCAAGGCCTCCCCAGGTGCGCATGAATTTAACACCTTTTAAGCAGGGAAGCAGTTCGGTCATTGCTTCTGCCTGATGCTTGATATAGTTGGCTGTTGTTTGTGTGGTATAGTTGGGCCATGGGTCCATGTGAGCACCAGTGGCGATTTCACCTTTTAATGTTTGATTGGCATAGCAATGATAAGCCCCGGAGGAGACAACATGATTGAGAATCGGTTTCAAAGGCTGGGTCACCATGGCTTGTATGGTCAAGACATGAATGGGCAGTTGCTGGTTGACCATGGCAGAAATCAGTGTAGAATAGGCACCGGCTGCATTCAGTACGCGGGGCGTAAAAATTTTTCCTTTATCGGTTTCAACAAAAGCAATCTTTTTATTTTCAACGCCGATTCCGGTCACTTCGGTTTCCTGGTGAATGTGCACTCCGTATTTGGCCGCTGCCTTGGCCAGGCCCCACACCACTGCGTCATGACGGATCGTTCCCCCTGGAGGATGAAACATCCCGCCCATTACCGGGAATCGCAGGTTGTCGGAAATGTCCAGGGCTGGAATAAGTTCCCTGCATTGCTGCGCATCGACCAGTTCACTCGGGATACCGTGATACTGCGCTGTGGTCACCTGCAAACGCAAAGCATTCATAGCTGCTTCAGAATGAGCAAGATTCAGATTTCCGCTGTTAAAAAACATTAAATTAAAATCAAGCTCCCTGGTCAGTTGCGGCCACAGTTTGAGTCCTTCATCGTAAAGCCTGACATTTTCCTGGGTCCGCTGATTGGCACGAACAATCGCAGTATTACGTCCTGATCCGCCATAGCCGATATAGCGTTTTTCAACAATAGCAATATTGTTCATGCCATGGTAGCGTGCAAGAAAATACGCTGTGGCTAATCCATGCAGCCCACCACCGATAATAACAAGATCATAGGATGATTTTTGTCCTGATGTTTCCCAAAAACGATTATTTTTTAAAAACATAATGGATACCACTCATGATGGTTAAAAATTTTTTGTTGCCCCAAGGAGATCGACTTTCCTGCATTATTGGATTGTTTACTCTGCATTCTCAGGTCCTTGTTTCTTAAAAAGAATTCGCCCAAGTTCACGATGGGTAAAGTAAGGGTCATCATTCCGTAAATAGGGTAGCAGAATTTTTTTCCTTCGAATAAGATCTCTGGAAACATCACCCATAATGACATCAGGTTCATAAAGCTTTGCTTTATAAATCTGCTGACCAAAAGGATTGATAATCTCACTGCCACCCCAGAATCGGTAGGATTTATTAAGCGCCGGTAGTAGAAAAGCTTCAGGCATATCCTTTTGTATTTGATTGTCATCCGGTCGTTGTCTTTTTCCTTCCAGGCCTTCTTCTCCCACACGATTTGAACAAACATTGTAAATCCCAAAGATACGGGAGTAGAATTTATTGATAATTTCCCAGCTTTCAATATTGCTGAACTCTGTGGCCATGGAACCTTGAGATGAGTTAAAAATCGAAATAAAAATATCTGCTTTTTCGGTAACGCCAAGATAGGGCAGGGATGGATGCCACAGGTCATTGCAAATAAATACGGAAACATTAAAATCATGCAATTTAAAAACCCGGATACGCTTTCCACTGGCAAAAAATTTACGCTCTTCAAAAACGCCATAATTGGGAAGATTTAATTTGCGATATGCAAAAAGAATCTCCCCGTCTATTGCAACCAATGCTGAATTATAGAAGTTCATGGACTGGGATTCTTCTATAAACCCGATCACAGCAGCAGTATCTTTGGTGGCAGCTGCCAGTTGTTTTATTTCAACAGAATCCATCCTGAGAGCGACTTTGTGATAATCCAGGCCAACAAAATATCCAGTGAGCGCCAATTCAGGAAAAACGATCAGATCCGCACCTTTAGCCTTGCATTGGTGAATATGAGCGAGAACCTTTTCTATATTGGTTTTTAAATCAAGTAAAACCGGTGCAGTTTGACAAACAGCAACTCTCATGAAATAACTCCTCTTGATTTTTCTGTGTTATGTTTTTTGCAGTCCAAAGAATGATTACACATGCTGCAAAGAGAAGCAACCTTTCTGCTGGCAAAGCCAGGTCCAATCGCAATAAACCCAGATACTGATTTTAAAGGATTCATCATTCCAGTGGGATTCAAATGCACGCCAATCTTATCAAAAGGAACATGCCCAAACAAAGCTTTCTGTCCTTCCAATCCCCATCCATCAAGAGAACCCGGGCTTATAGACTGGCTCACTCCCCAATTATTTTTTTGAGCCTTTTTTTCTGCCAGAGAACAGACAATTGTATTGATTTGTTCTAAAACAATCACACCGATATGGTCTAACAGATATGCCATCAGATAATTGCCTGATTGATTCAGTGTAAGTATCTTCTCATCCAGTCTGGAACCAATGGTAGCGATACTGATGAGCATGGATTTAGCTTCAGATAGTAAAGAGTCAACAGCATTAATGTGGAACTCATTTTTTATTTTTGATTGGTTATTGTAACAAACGATACTATTACTTTGAACATCAAGGATCTCGACCCACTGGTAAGCCACTTTGGGTTGTAACAGTTGTTTGGAAAGAGCGATTGATGTTCTAACCTCTTGTGCTATCTTTGAAGGATGCCTGACTTGAAGGCCCTTATCAAGAATAGTTTCAGGCGTTAAATTAATTTTTATATTTGTTAAAATCGGCATTGTTTTTAATTGCTTATTTTTTTAAAAGATGGAAACAAGGTCGCTATGGCAAATTTATCTGAGAAATCAACTTGCCCAACCAACTCAATATTATGAATTTTGCCTTGGATGTGTTTGATTTCAGTTCTCTTTTTTTTATCCAAAAGCGCCATAATGGCTCCGACACCTGCCAGATTTTGGGTTGTTACAACCCGGCTTTTTGAAATCTCAACAGGAAACATCCCGATATCGATTGCATTTTGCCAATTAAACCGGGCCCCAAACGCACCGGTTAATACAGTCTTGTCTACCTGTGTAACACCGGCCTTGTGCAATAAAAATTCTATGCCCACGGCCATTGCAGCTTTTGCCAGTTGAACCTGTCTGATATCATGCAGGCTAATAAAAATACCTTCTTTGGTCCGGCTTTTTTCTGGTTCAACAATAATGACTTTTCGACCCACGCCATTGTCATCACAGATCACCTCAGATTCCTTCTCATTCAATCGTCCATTAGAAAGAATCAAACCCGTCTTGCACATAGCTGCAATAGTATCAATAACACCGGATCCGCAGATTCCGGCAGCTTTTACACCATCTTCTTCCCCCAATATCCGGCAACAAAAACCATTTTTCTTTGATTCTTTTCGAACCTGATAAACCGCACCTTTTGTCGCCCGCATGCCACATGAAAGTTGTCCGCCTTCAAACGCGGGACCGGTTGCACAGCTTGTTGTAAAAATTCTATCGGACGTGACAAGGGCTATTTCTCCGTTCGTCCCAATATCAATAATCAAACAGGTTTCATCACGATGATGGGCACCCTCAGCCAGGATTGCAGCCAGAATATCGCCACCAAGGAAGCCGGATTCAACAGGGAAAAAATAGACATTTGTACCAGAAGAAAGATCCAGTCCCAGGTTTCCAGCTTTTTGGTCAGGGATATTCTGAATCATCGGCAGATAGGGTGACATCCCCAGGCTATGAGGATGAATGCCTGCAAAAATCTGTTCCATTGTTGTGTTGCCGACAATTGTCACTTCGTCAATGTCTTCACCGGATGCTTTGGCAGTTTCCAGGCAGGATCGGATCAAATGATTGACCGCTTTGACCACAATTTTTCGAAGTAACGGCAGACCATCTTTGCTTTGGCTTGACATGGATATCCGGCTGATAACATCTTCTCCATACCGGCACTGGGGATTGAGAATGCCTTCTGCTGTTAAGACTTTACCGTTGCTCATATCACACAAATATGCGGCAATGGTTGTTGTCCCAATATCGACGGCAAGTCCAAGGCTATTTTCTTTTTTGTCAAAAAGCACAGCGGTAACACCACGAATTTCGTGATGAACCAATGTAATATTGTCGCTGTGATATTCCGGAAGACTGAGCTGTTGAATGGCCGCAGGTTCATTAAAACGAATGTTCCGGCCAATGATTTGATGGATCTTTTCCTGGATACTGCTGATCACATCCTTTTTTAAATCATTTATAGCACTACCCATTGAACCTTGATTAATGAAAAAGCGTTGGACTGACGGATCAATGGGAAATAGTCCCTCAATTTTGGTTTTCCCATGAACCACTTCACTTTCGTTCAGCTCGGACAACACGAAAACAGTCAATGGCCCGTTAATTTGGGTCTGACAGGCCAATGTGTAGGAACCACTATCTTTTATAATTGGCACGAACTCTTTTTCAAGTGGGGTCAACAAAGATGGATTTTTTTGGGGAGATGAGCTTTTTGGGGGTATGACAACAACTTTGCATTTGCCGCATCGGCCATGACCCCCACATTCCCCTTGGATATTGATAAAAGCACTTTGAGCAGCGTCCTTAATGGTAGTGCCCTTTTCAACCGTCACTTTCTGGTTGGACGGTAGAAATGTAATTTCAAATAATTCTTTCATATCAATAATGTGATATTTGGAGTTCGCGGCAAGATGTTACTCCCACATTTATATTTTTCACTCCTTTATTTATTATGACAACTTGTCTGCTCGAAAGGCTTTGATGTATTCCATGCAAAAGTCATCCTGTCCGGAGAGCGCTAAACCAGCTGTAATTGTACTGGTCATTAAATTATCCAACGGATTGATGATAACCGCATCCAGGCCTTTGGCAATGGCCATGGAAACAAATGTACGGTTTAAAAGTTTGCGAACCGGTAATCCAAAGGAAACATTGGATGATCCACAGATCGTATGACAACCCCCCAGGGTTTTCATAATTTTTTCAATTGCACCCAAACATGCCATTCCATATTGTATATTGGTTGAGACAGGTTGTACCAGCGGGTCCACGTATATATTGTCAAGAGATACATTGTTTCGGACCAATTCATTTACAAGTTTTTCAGCAACCATAAGTCTCTCGTCACAAGTTTCCGGCATTCCTTCATCACTCATACAAAGGGCAATGATTTTTAAATCAGTACCGGCCAGCAAAGGAATAAGCTTGTTCAATCGATCTTTCTCAAGTGAGATGGAATTAATCATGGCTGTTCCCTTATGGACGGACAGAGCTGCTTCAATAGCTGCTGGATTCGGGCTGTCAATACAACAGGGCACGCCTGTTTCTTCCTGCACAGTTTTAACCAGCCATTTCAGATAATCAGCCTCTTTTTCAACAAAGATCCCGGCATTTACATCTATACAGTCTGCTCCATTTTCGACCTGGGTTTTTGCTAAATTCCGAATCACAGCCGAATCCTGTTCTTTGATAGCCAGGCCGACAACTTTTCGACTGGCATTTATCAATTCACCTACAATATGCATATTTTGTTTTCCTTTGCATCGTTTAATTTCTTTGTACTATTGCATGCACTGCTTTGGCGATATCAGATGGAAGCGGTTCCGGTTTATGCTCAGCCAAAATCTTTTCGACCTGAATGCTTGCCCTTTCTCCTAAACTTTTACCTCCTTTTTTCTGCCAACCGTCATAATTGGATCGGTCAAACAGTTTTGGATACCATCGTTCTTTAAAGTGCTTCATGGTATGGGGATTATCCAGATACTGTCCATCCGGCCCAACCTCATCAATTAAATCCAGGGCAAGGGTATCATCGTTGATTTCAGTCTCTTTCATGAAGGCTTCCAGCCAGCTGATAATTTCATTACAAATGGCAAGCTGAGAAAGAGAACCGGAAAGACCTGATTCAAGATAACCAACATCATGGATCATGTTTCCTCCGAACAGTGCATCTGTAAACAATGTAAGGGCGGCTTCAGCAGACGCTTGCTGATCAACTACTTTCGACTCACTACAACCGCCAAGGCTAAAGGATGGTAACCCGAGATAGTGCGCAAAGTCGATGGCCTGGCCTCTTTTTTCAGGGTCAGAATAGGGTTGTATGGTTGTTCTCATATCCAGCATGTTTCCACCCCAACCCGGCATAATAAAAGGTGCCCCCTGTCTTTTCAGTTGAGACAGGACCAGGCCAACCAGAACACCGGCATTATTGATCGCCATTGTTCCGGCAACGGTTATGGGTGCAGTCACTCCGCCCTGGGCAGATGGAATGTAAGTAAAGGGCAAGCCCTTTCCTGAAAGATACAATAGTTTTTGCAAGGCTTCTTCGTTATGGCGCAATCCTGTTGTTACATTGATATAGCAGGATGCAAAAGGTTTGTAACGTAGTTCATCTTCTCCACCAGCAACAATTTGGGCCATTTCAACGGCATCCTTGCAACCGGAAAAATCCGTTGTCACATATACAATCGGTTTGGTTGTATAGTTGAGCATGGCTTCCATTTCATATCGATCGAGAATCTCCTGGGGTACGTCGGAAGGCAGAAACATGCACATGGCAAAATCGATATGCTCCAATGCATCACAAACCGTCATCCCTTCTTCAATGTCTTTTAATACAGCGTTCCGTCTTTCTCCTGTGCGATGATCGATGATGTAAAGACAATCTGAACCGGTTCCAAAATAACTTCGGTTTCCACCCACCTGCATGGTCCGTTTACCATTCCGATTATATAAGGTTACATTTTTAGGAACGGTGCTGAATGCTTTTTCAACCATTCCGGAAGGAATGCGAACTCGATTACCGTCGGTTACCTCTGCCCCAGCATTTTTGAGCAGATCAATTGCTTCCTGGTCATAAAGACATACGCCGGTTCGTTCAAGAATTTCCAAACACGCCCAGTATAGTTTCTGGCTCTGCCCTTCTGATAGTTTGCCCGCATTCGGGCTTAATAAAGCATGTTGATTGCTGCATATCTTGGCCATTTTTACTCTCCTGATTCATATATATTTTTTATAATAATTCTT
>JBDRQO010000030.1:0-28702 GCA_043826275.1 Pseudomonadota bacterium | reverse complement strand
AAATGCGGATAGCCTATATTTTTAGCAGCTTTTTGTCACATAAATGATTTTCCTTGAGGGGTCTTACGTGTTGAAAAAGCGAAAAGGCTTGTTAATCAACGGTTTTGGGCTTTCAGAAAGGCTTATCTCCGAAACTCCTGTTTTACTTCTTTTCCCGGGTTGCACCTCTCTGCAACAGCAGACAGCATTTTTTATTACAGTCTCGGGGTTTTTGATTTACAGCCCGGTACCATAAGATACACATCAAAACAGCGTCTGATAAAAAAGTTTAGACATGACCATACAAGTATTTTTATTTTTTAATTAAAGGCAATGTAAACCCTGATGCTGCAAGCGTTTGCAGCATCAGGGCAAAGGGCAGCCCTTATAAAGAAGCAATCTGTTATTTTTTCTTAATAATTGATTCAAGAATTGAGAAAGGAAACGGTTGTGAAATTTTTTGGGAGCTTTTGGGCAGCTTTTTTTTAAGCAGTTTATGACTGGAGCCACTAAAAGCGGATGATTTACCATTTTCAAAATAAATTTGATAGCTGGGCCTGACACCTTTGCCGATTGTGCCGAAACAAACGTCAGGATCTTTGTCTGATCCCTTATTTGCCAGGACTTTAGAAAGATAATTTTTTGACAATGTTGACAAACGGTCTTCATTCCAATCAATGATCTCCACTGGTATAGCATTTTTTAATCTAGCAGATGGTTTTTTAGTGGTTTTCATTTTATCAATCAAAGTAGATGCTGCCTTAATTTTGAGTCCAAGATTTCTGACGGAACGTTCCTGAATTTCTCCTTCAGCCTTTGGTGTCAGGCCTTTTAACAGGACTCCGGCCCGGTCTATTTTTTTTACAGATGTTTCTTCATCATTTATTTCAGTAAGTGCCTGGATGCTTTCACACAATTGGCTTATTTCTATGCGGGTTTCACGAAATTGATTGGGGTCCATTTTTTTCTCCTTTTTTAATATTATACCATCCTAAATCACTGGTCGATTAGATACATTTAAAGGCGAAAAATTAAGATAACCCATTCAATATAAAAAAACAGTGACCAAAGAACTTTTTAAAATATCCTTTAAGTCCTTTTGACGTGTCATTACATTCACGCTTTATTAAAAGTACACCTGCTAAGCTGTAAATACAAGAAATTATTTGGAAATTGTTTTTCTTAGCTTGTCGCGGCATTCATTCAACGCTTGATCAATATCATTCTTGATATCATCAATATCTTCGATTCCAATGGATAATCGAACCATGTCAGCCGTAATACCGGCATCTTTTAATTCCTGGTCCGTCAACTGGGAATGGGTGGAAGTGGAGACCACTTCATCCCCTGAGCCGCAGATATTAATAATGGTATAGAATATGGCCGAAGTCCCTGAAGATAATGCCAGTGCGGCAGCCCCGCCTTCAAGGGCGGTCACCCGCTGCTCCAGAACATCCTGGGTGGGATTTTGAATCCTGGTATATATATACCCAACTCTTTTAAAGCAAAAAGATTGGCGGCATGTTCTGTGTTTTTAAACAGGTAAGCACTGGTTCGGTGCAGCGGGACCCCCCTGGAACCGGTTTCATCAGTCTTAATGCCTGCATGAAGTGCCAATGTATTGAATTTATAATCCATGGAGTCTCCTCTGAATTAAATATTAGCAAAAACTTACTTTGTCGAAGCTAAGCATACCCAGCTGAGAGTCAACAAAAAATTGCGATCCGCAACTGATCCTCTTGCTCAAACCTGTAAATTGAATTGTAACGCGGCAAGTAATATGTATCGCGCCCCGTAATCCAAGGAATTTGAGCAAATGAACTCAGATTTTTGAAAAAAAATATAATTTTTCTTTGTTACAGATGGTGTATCTCCAATTATGTTGCCAGTTTTTTTTGCGTGATTTTTTTGATTTTGAGTTCAATTGTGTTTATAGGTCCCCATACTGTTGAAATATAGTAATGCGAATCATATTTCGATGCTATATAATCACATGCTTATATTTCAACACAACTCAATTTCAAGCTTAAGAGGCTAAAAAGCACTCCAACAGGGACTTTGGCAGTGGTGTTTCTTAAAATTGCAATTTTATACCCTTGGCACGGTTTATGAAATAACAGTTTTTTACAGACGAAATTTGTTCAAAGAATGACAATAATTGTCCATTTTAAACATAAATACCGGAGGAAATTATTAAATGATATCTTTATTAAAATCCCAACCTGAAGATTTTGTTATTGAATTGAATGCCCCATGTGCCATAACGTCAAGAAGATAAAAAAAACCGACATCAAAGAGAAGGAAAAGCAAAAGGTTCTTTCTTTCAGGTGCACCTGTGGCCAACGTTTTTACAAGAAAATTATTCGAAAGAACTTTAATGAAATTGATTTAATATCAGCCATTGCAAATTTTGATTTAGAAGTGCTCTGGTATAAAATCAAATCACTGCTTTTCTTTTTTGGTGGCAAGATTGAAAATGAAAAAATTTCTCTTGCTTAACCAGACGGATATGGTGTGTTGGAACAATTCAAAAGGTCCGGACTGGTGAAATAAGCCCTCTCTAAATTATCGGATTTGACTCGTGACTATTGATAAGTCATCACTGTAAATAAAAAAAGTTCAAATCCAGTGGCCATATGATTATTAGTTTTTATTCAATTTTTACGTTCAGTCTTTGCAGGGCCGATTTAGTCCAAGTATTGGGGTTTTGTTTATGTACCTTCTCATAATAGGATATTGCTGTGTTAATATCTTTTTTTACTACATATCCTTTTTCATAATAATAACCTAACATATATAGACATGGCCAATATGATGGCCAATCTGATTGAATGGCTCCTTTTTCAAACAAGTAAAAAGCCTTTTTAAGGTCTTGATCAATATTTTTCCCCAAATGGTACAATGTTCCGAGCTCATACATTGCAACTGGATGGCCTCCGTCAGCTGCAATTTTAAGGTGTTTCAGAGTTAAGGCAAAATCAGGTTCCAGTCCGATTCCATTTTTATAATTATAATATAGGACAAAATGTCCTATCAATGAGTTTGCATCGGCAGACTGTTTGGCTAAACATAGTCCTTTTTCAACATTCTTTGGCACACCTTGGCCAAGGCTGTAAATTTGTCCTAGATAACCTGTTGCGTCACGATTTCCAGACTCATGGTAAGCTATTAAAAGTTTTAATCCTTCTTCTTTATCAGGTTCATCTAAAGATAGTTTTTTTACATTCTTAATAAACAATTCATCAAGTTGTTTATTCGTTAATACAGAAGACTTGTTAATATGAATTGTTGCATCCATGCCTTCGTCGGGTAATCCTTTTAAAATTTTTACCCAGACAAAACCTGTCTTTATTTCTATAACCTTACCCTGTCCTGCATCAACGGGCACACCTTCATTTTCGGTTTTAAAATCCACCAGATCACCAACTGAAGGAATCATGGTTTCGTATTGTTTATATGTGACCTTAACTGCATCATCCCGCAATTCAGTTATCCTGCCTTCAATTGTTGTGGCCGGAAAACAATTGTGTGGCGAAGAAACGGTTAAAATGATTACTCCCAAAAAAAACAAAACGAAATTTAAAGATAAATGTCTCATGGCATCTTCTATTTACAGGTGTCCGCATATGGTTGAATCTGATCAAACAATTTTTGCGCTGCAAGAATCATTTCCTGTTCTCCTTTATTCATTACAAGCCGGGAACGCTCACTATCTGCAACATAATAAGCGGATGCAAAGGCTTTGTGAACTCCGTCTGTCACTATTATATAAAGAGACCACTTTTTTTTGTGGATTGAAACCTTGTTTGCCCCTGGGTTGCAAAAATATTTGTGTCGGCTGGTATCTTTTTTGTCTTCATTCCATATCGCCTTGAGATCTATACCCACCCCATAATCAAACCCTATTTCTCTATAGCCCTCACTCTTTACTTTAAAACCATTGGCCGGTCTTTTAAATCTGCCTGCCTTGGTGGAAACCTCTTTATAATCGATGGTTGCCCTCCAAAAGGGCTCGCCCATAAATGTACTTGGGATATCAACATATGGAACCTGTTTGCTTTTCTTTTCTGGTGGTGGCTTATAGTCACCATAGTACCAGACATCTACGGGTTTTTCTCCACTGAATGTTGATCCGGAAGCCGGTAGCTGGTCATATATTTTTCCAGATTCCAAGGGGTTGCCAGCCCTTTTTTCTAAATGAGCTGTTAAGGTCAAGCCCTTTTTGTTCAAAATGGCCTTAGCTTCTTTTAAACTCATTTTATTTAGATTTGGAATGGTTATCAGCTTTGATTCACCATAATGACGACAAGAGGAACTTATTTTTAAATAGGTTTCCTTATCCAGCAAGGGAGAAAATCCAGGCGGCTGCTGTTTTGCAATACGGTTTAATAAGGCACTTTTAAGGAAACTGTCACATCCGCTGCTATTGGGAATCGTTTCATGATAAAGTCTTGCAAGGGCAAGATGATCTTTATTAATGCCAAAACACAGGGAACGATCTGCCAGGTTTTTTAAGTTTTCCATTGCAGTCAGACGACTTTCCAGTAATTGAGAATAAACAGGACTCACCTCTTTAAAATCACCTTTTAGAGTCAGGCCTTTCTCTTTCGCTTTCATAATATGGCCTTGCCATCTTGTAACAGAAGCCAGCACTTCTTCAGCAACTTTCTCAGCAGCCATGACCTGAAAGCT
Organism: Pseudomonadota bacterium; assembly: GCA_043826275.1. Classification (GTDB taxonomy): domain Bacteria; phylum Desulfobacterota; class Desulfobacteria; order Desulfobacterales; family Desulfobacteraceae; genus Desulfobacula. Next base: position 24,031 of record JBDRQO010000030.1, on the reverse strand, counting down.
GCCAAGCCATCCGATATAGTCTTTAAGGCCGTTTATCCTTTCAATCAGTGTTTCTTCAGGAGTATCAAACTTGAGTGTTGTATCCCCATCCTGATCCGCATGGAGCTGAAACCGGCTTACTTCGTCCAGGCTGTCTAATTCGTCTATGTACTGGGTTCGCCGAACGATTGCTTTGTACAGATCTGGATTGTCTAATATTTTTGTCAGCACATCAATCTGCTTGCGGAATTCATTACAGCTACCACCTGTTTCACTGTGGTCTTGAACATTTGCAGCATATAATAAAGGTGCTAAAGCTAACATAGACATTACCACCATAATTATCACAACAATTTGCTTCATGAGTGATCCTTTCTTTAATCGAGAATAGCGTTTCTTGTCAGCAGTTTATATTTGATTGAACAACAAAAAAGCATTTAAAGAAAAATAATTATTAATGTTTATAGAATCGGAATCTAAAAGTCCAGAATATTAATGATTATAGTCTTTGAATTACATGAAGAATTTTTCTCAACCGACTTTTACCTAGGCTATTTCCAGCTTACTGTAGGCAATGCTTTTAAAAGTCGAAAACGATGGATTAATTATGTAATAATATAATGAGTTGATTTAAAAAATTTAAATTTTTGATATTGTCTGACAGAATTTCTGATATTGCTTGCCGCGTTACAATCACCATAAATATTCTAATACAGCCTGTGGCTGATCTTTCTCCTGGGACTGATATTATTTTTCAGATTGAAAAAACCGGTGATATCAAACAGCTTGATCCATCATCCGATGTGTCCGCAAATAAAGAAAAACACCTCCATGATTCAAGGCTGCTGCTGGGTAATACAATGGATATTACCCCCCCCCAGTAGGATTTCCCTTGCCTGCACCCCCACTACTTTTCTTTCCGGAAAAAGAGACTGGACAAGGGCAATGGCATCAGCATCACGGGGATCATCAAAAACAGGCATGACAATGCCCTTGTTTGCGATATAAAAATTGACATAAGAGGCTGCCAGCCTGGTTCCCGGCTTTCTTTGCGCGGCATGATTGCTTTGTTCAATGCTGCTGCTTTCTTCCCTGCTGATATACAGGGGACCGGGCTGATGAATTTTATGTACGGACAATGGCCTGCCTTTGGCATCACGGGCATTGGATAAACGTTCCAGTGCATCCCAGGAGCGTTCATACTGGGGATCAGATGTGTTGTCGGTCCAGTGAAGCAGAATCTGGCCGGGTTTTGTAAAACAACACAAATTATCTACATGACCATCGGTTTCATCCATATAAACCCCTTGATCAAGCCAGATGATTTTTTCAACTCCAAGATAATCTTTTAACAGGATCTCAATTTCGGTTTTTGACAAGGACGGATTCCGGTTGGGATTTAAAAGGCATTGTTCTGTTGTGATCAGGGTTCCTTCTCCATCGGTATGAATGGAACCGCCTTCAAGGATAAAGCCGGGTTTGTAGAAGTCTATCTTCTGATTTTCCATAACCGCAGCTGCAACTTTTTCATCCCTGTCCCAGGGAAAATACAGGCCACCGTTAAAGCCGCCCCAGGCATTAAAATCCCAGTCAATACCCCGGACGTTCCTGTTTTTATTTGTTACAAAGGTGGGCCCGACATCCCTCATCCAGGCATCATCAGACTCCATTTCAACAATGGTAATGTTTGAAGACAAAAGAGTTGCCGCATTTTCCAATTGTCTTTTTGAAACCCCCATGGAAACGGGTTCAAATTCAGATATGGCCCGGGCAACACCTGCAAATGCTTTTTGGGCAGGTGCTGCGCCAAGCCGCCAGTTATCTTTCCTTTCCGGCCAGAGCATCCAGCAACGAGAGTGCCGTTCAAATTCACCCGGCATCCGGAAACCGTCCTGGCTCGGGGTTGTGGTTAATGGGATTTTGCCCTTGTCCATGCCTGATCCACCATCTTGTTGTCTTTCCCAAGGTCTTTGACAAAGGAAAGGGTCTTCATAATTTCAGGTGTGGGCCAGATACCGGGATTTTCCAGATCCTCCTTGTTCAGGAAAGGAATGGCTGCATCGTTGGGGGTTGCATACTGGTTGTAATTGGAAAGGGATGCCCCCACCTTGGGTTCAAGAACCCAGTTGATCCATTGATGAGCCGCATCCACATTGGGTGCCTTTGCCGGAATACACATGGAATCCAGCCAGATTTCACTGCCTTCTTTTGGAACGATAAATCCGTATTTTTCCGGTTCCTTGGAAACCGTCTGGATGGCATCTCCGTTATAAACAATGGCTGCGTCGGCAACACCGGAAATGACATCGTTTTTTCCACCCACACCGCCTTTGAACCCGAGGCATTCTTTGCGTTTTTTGGTACTGATCAACAGGTCAGACGCCTGTTTGAGTTCTTTGGGATTAATAGAATTAAAATCATATCCCAGATACAAGAGCGTAATTCCGAGCATTTCCCTGACAGAATCCATCAGATAAAATGAACCCCGGCTTTTGGCTGGGTCAAAAATAACGGCCCAGGAATTTACATCATTGTCTTTTAATTTGGCTTTATTATACATAAGGCCAATGGTTCCCCACTGCCAGGCCACAGAATATTGATTGCCCTTATCAAAAAAAGTCTGGGTAAATTTAGGCCCCAGATTTTTCAGGTTTGGTATTTTGGCATGATCCAGAGGGGTCAAAAGTTTTAAGGCCATCAGACTTGGCATGATAAAATCAGACGGTATTATAATATCATATTGCCCAAGACCGCCGGCCTGAAGTTTTGCCAGCATCTCTTCGTTGGATTCATACATGTCCAGATGAACCTTGATACCGGTTGCTTTTTCAAATTCTTTGGGCATGTTCTCTTCATCCATGTATTCAGACCATGTAAAGATTTTGAGCTCTTTTTTACCACTCCATGCTGATCCGGACAAAAGGATCAAAACTGCCATCATCATAAATATTATTTTTTTCATTTTTCTTCTCCTTTATTTGCGTGAATGCCAGTGTCGCTGACAATCCATTTTTTATGTGTCATTCATTTTTCTGGTCACCCGTTCCATGCAGATCACCATGACAACGGTCACCAGCAGAACTATGGTTGAAAGTGCGTGAATCTGGGGGGTTACCACTCTTCTGACTGCCGCATAGATATAAATCGGAAGCGTTATTGAATCCGGACCTGCTGTAAAAAAACTGATGACAAAATCATCCAGGGACAGGGTGAATGCCAGCATGGCCCCGGCAACAATGCCGGGTGTAAGCAACGGCAATGTCACCTTTCGTAGCAGATAGGTTGTACCGGCATACAGGTCTCTTGCGGCTTCTTCAACGTCTTTGCCGATACTGGCCAGGCGGCTTCGAACCACCAGTGTTACAAATGCGGTCTGAAAAGTAATATGGGCAAGGATCATGTTGAGCAACCCGGGCTCGAACGCAGAAGACAGATTGCGAAGAAAACCGAACGCAACCACCATGGCGGCTGCAAAAATAATATCCGGTATAATCACCGGCAGATGGATAATCAGATCAAAGGTTGTGTTCATTTTCCGGGGCCAGGGAAACCGGTCCATGCCAATGGCCAGAATGGTTCCCAAAATGGTGGATATAATGGTGGACACAACAGCTAATACCAGGGTATTCCAGGCGGCATGTAGAATCTGTTCATTTTGGAATAACTTCAGATACCAGTCCAGGGTGAACCCCTTCCATGCCAGGCCATATTTGGTATTGTTGACTGAAAAAAAGGCCACCGCCATCAGGGGAAGGTATAAAAATCCCATGGTGGCAATGGCAACCATACTCACCAGCAGATTTATTTTTTTCATAATAAAACGATTTCCTTATTTCTCCTCTTATACAGATACAGACTGAACATGGTCAATATCATCAATCCCATGCTGATGGCAGCGCCAAATGCCCAGTCTCTGCTGGCCCCGAACTGCTGCTGGATCAGGTTTCCCACAAGCATGTATTTTGCTCCGCCAAGAAGATCCGGAACCACAAACATGCCCATGGCCGGAACCAGTGTGAGAATAATGCCAACCGACAGACCGGGAAGCGTCTGGGGCAGGATGGCATGCATAAACGTCCGAAAGCTGGATGCATAAAGATCCTGGGCTGCCTCCACAAGGGTCCAGTCCAGGCGTTCAACACTGGAAAAAAGCGGCAGGGCCACAAAGGGAAGAAACATGGAAATCATGCCCAGATATACGGCAAACACACTGGGATACAGCGGCATCCCCGGAGAAACAAATCCCAAAAAAGCCGCCAGTTTGGCCAGGGGCATTTCCGGTGCCAGAATCAGAAACCAGGCATAGGTGCGAATCACCATATTGGTCCAGAACGGAATAATGATAATAGTCAGCCATAAATACCGTGTTCTTAACGGTTTTCCGGCAATGAAAAAACACAGTGGATAGGAGAGAATAACAGATAAAACCGTTGTAACAAGCGCCACCCATACCGAGCGCAACAGAATATAAATATAATCCGGCGTCCAACCGAATATGCCGTACCCGATCAGGCGATTATAGTTTTCCAGGGAAAATTCCCACACCAGCTCGCCATAGTTGCCTCGACCGGCAAAACTGACCACAACCAGGATCAGACCGGGCAGAACCAGAAAAAAAATCAACCATAACAGTCCCGGAGCCAGAAAAAAAAGGCCCCTTTTCATCAGTTTTTCCCCGGTGATCAGTTCTCCGTACCAGATCATGAGCTTATTCATTGAGCACCGCCATCTCCTTGGGTGCCATATCCAGCCAGAGTTCATCCCCGACCCGGATATTTTTATACGTGCTGGTCCGAAGCCTGATGGGGCCGGGGCTCAGCCAGATATCCAGGTTGGTCCCCCGGTAGATGATCTCGGTAACCGTTGCCCGAAGACCGTTTTTTGCAGGTTTTGTATCAGAAATTCTGATCCATTCCGGCCGGATGGCAATCACCCCTTTTTCCCAGGAAGGCGGTTTTTCCAGTTCAAAGGTCCCGATATCTGTATAAAATTTACCATCATGAAACGTGCCCTCAATCAAATTGGCTGTTCCTAAAAATTCAGCAACAAATTTATTTTTAGGAGAATCATACACCTGTTCAGGCGTACCAAACTGGATAATTTTTCCATCCTTCATGACAGCAATTCTGTCCGACACCACAAGGGCTTCATCCTGGTCATGGGTCACAAGGATAAAGGTCTGCCCTAGCCGTTGCTGCAAGTGTCTGAGTTCCACCTGGACCTGGGCCCGAAGTTTTGCATCCAGAGCAGACATGGGCTCATCAAGAAGAAGAACCTTGGGTTCATTGACAAGGGCCCGGGCAAGGGCTACCCGCTGATTTTGTCCTCCGGAAAGCTGATGGGGAAAGCGCTTGATCATCTGACCGAGTTCAAGCATATCCAGTGCTTTCTTTACTCTTTTATCAACTTCAGCCCCTGGAATTTTCCTGGAACGAAGCCCAAATGCAATATTTTCAAAAATATTCAAATGGGGAAACAGGGCATAGCTTTGAAAAACCGTATTAATATGGCGCTTGATTGCTGGAAGACCCGTGATATCTACTCCTTCCAGAACAATACGGCCGGAATCCGGCAGCTCAAGCCCTCCTATCACGCGAAGCAGGGTGGTTTTACCGCATCCGGAGGGCCCCAGCAATGTAAAAAATTCTCCGGAATGAATTTGCTGAGACACATTCTGCACGGCTTCTACCATGCCATATGTTTTGTTGATTCCCTCAAGATTTAAACCATTCAATTAAGATACCATGTCCTCTTTACATCCAAATTATTACCTGTATCAAATCTAACCAAGTTAAGGCAAGAAAAAAGCCCAAGATTTGAAAAATCTGGGAGAGACTATCTTGGCGTTGAAACTGTAGAAAAGTCTTTAAAATCCTGGGGACAATATATCCACGACAAGCTTGATACACAGGTTGCTGATGCTTGTTGCTCATCCGCGGTAACGATTAAATGTTTATAAAATTTTGGAAGAATGCGGCACCCATTGAACTTTTCGGGTCTTCACCACTGAGGGGATAAGCCCCAGAGTGATGATGAAGACAAAAACAAGGATTGCACTGAACAAAAGTAAGGTATCATAGTTGCTTAGCTTAAGATTCATCATGGTCCAGTTTTTGGAAAGAACGCCGTATTCAATTATCTTTCCGCTGATGACCCCTGAAATGGCTGCGCCACCGAATTGAAGGGATGAGCATATTGAGAACATAACAGATTTATTTTCACGGGGTGCCAGAGCCATCATTTCCGAGGTAAGAGCAATAGAGGATGCTGCTTGTGTCAGCCCGAGATTAAAGGTGATAAAACTAAAATAAACCGGCATGGATACCGGTACGAGGTCCCTGAACGCAACAATGAGAAGAAATGTGAAGTATGAAAAATGAACCACAAGAAAAACCAGTTTGGTTCCAAATTTATCCACCATTTTACCGCCGATATAAAAACCGACCAGCGAACCGATAAACAGCAAGGTTCCCATATGGACGATGGTGTCATCACTGAAAAGAAGAACATTTTTTTCAAGCAGCCCAAGCGTTACAGGCCATGCACCTGTGGCCAGCATCAATAAAAAACAATAGGCACAAAAAGGAAGATAGCCGGGAACGATAAGGATTGAGGATAAAATATGGGCGATGGAGGTTTCATCAGGGTCACTCTTCTCAATTTCCGGGATCTTTAAATATAAAAATATCTGAATCACCAGAAGGACGGTGAAAAAAGCAAGCATGAGTTGATACATGGTCAGTGATGCGTTAAGTTCCAGGATGAATGTAATAATAAAGGAACATGCAATGGCAAAAATTTGCCATGTCACTCTCAAGTTACCAAAAAAGCTGCCACGTATTGATTCGGGAACAAGGGGGCTGAGCAATGCAAACCAACCGGCAAGGACACCGGAAAACCCGACGCTGAAAGTAATAATTCCCAGAATGATCATCAAAAAGGCCGTGTGCTGATTAAAATATCCTGCCAATGTAATGAGTATGAATCCCAGGCAGGTCAATATCATTCCCAGGATACCTATTTTTTTCTTGCCGTATTTATCCGCATAAAATGCAAAAGGAACCGAAAGGATAAACATGATAAGAGAAGGCAGTGATAACAGGATAAGAACATCCGAGCTTTTAAATCCGATTTTTAAAAGAAAGGAAAGTAAAAATCCATTTTTAAAAAACAGCTGAGGCATAATACCGGCACAGACGACCACGGCAATTAGTCTCATAATTTTGTCTTTAAAGATGTTCATCAATCTATATTCCTTGCGTCAAATTATCAGTTTTAAAACCTGAGAGTCAAATAACTTTATTCTTGTATTCGGATAAACTGAACCAGGCAAAGAGAAATAAAACTGAAAAAAGCACCGGCAATAAACGGGATTTTATAGTCCACCATCCATAACAGCCCGCCGATAAACGGCAGAATCACCGCAGCAATATGATTGATGGTAAAGCCCACTGCCATACTGGGCGCAATGTCTTCGGGCTGGGCAATTTTTTGAAAAAAGGTTTTAATGCCTGTGGCAAAATTAAAAAAAATGTGATCCAGAACATAGATCAGACCAACGAGCAACTTTGAGTCCACATATGCATAGGAAATAAAAACCAGGATAAGGAAGAAATACTCAATGGAGAGCAGTTTTCGTTCTCCATATTTTACAATGAATTTTCCGATCCATGGATTGATAAAAAAATTGATCACATTGTTGAGTAAAAATAGAATCGTGATCTCTTGTACTGTAAATCCAAATTTTTTAACCAGTAAAAAAACTGCGAATGCGATAAAAATCTGACGTCTGGCGCCGGACATGAAGGTTAGAAAATAAAAGAGCCAGTATTTTTTTTTAAATACCATTTCCTTTTTTTGAGGGGGTAAGCTTTTTTTTACAGGGTTCCGGGTAAATGCCCATAACCCGCCGCTACAAATGATAATGCCAAAAATAATATACATAGCCTTATAACTCATATAAGGGGCTATCAAAAAGATAATTAATCCCACAACAACACTGGCTGCTGCGGCATAACTTCTTTGAGTGCTGAAAACTAGGGGGGATTCATGTTTATCAAAATATTGCAGGGTCAATGACTGGTTGCATGTTTCATAATAGTGGAATCCAAAACTCATGATCATGGTGGTGAAGACAAGACCTGAAAAACTGGGCAGAAAACCTGTTAAAAAAACACCACTGCCCAGAAAAAGGATGGATAATGCAGCTAATTTGTGTTCTTTTATAATCAAGATGACATAGGTCACCAACAGGGCGAGAAAGCCCGGGATTTCCCTGACAGACTGCAAGACACCAATGTGCTGGCCATCAAGTCCCACAACATTGACACTGAAATTATCAAAAAGGGTTCTCCAGCATTGGAGGCCGGCAGTGGAACATATGGTGAGCACGATGAGGTAAAGAAACATCGGGTCTCGTTTATATGACGGCATTGGGTTGACTGCTTTTTTTATTTTATCTTTTCAATTATTTTTTCAACAGCTGTTTCAGCAGTATCACCAAATAGTGTTTCAACCTCTACAAGGTTCAGGTAGCGGTCATCCCACTCAATATTATTGGTTTCAAGTATCCAGTCTTTCAAGCGATTATATTTTCCGCCAAGGGCCTTGATTTTCTTAAGCAAAGGGATCTCTTCGGAAGATTTAAATTTAATATTTAAAGACAGGATAAATTCAATGATATTGGGGGTTTTTGGATTGGAAGAAATCACCGGGATGACCAGAATGTTCTTTTTATCTGTTCGGCCTTTTCCAATATAGACATTTCCTTCCCTGACAATAATGTTCTTTGTTCCTTTAAGCTTATGGTCGGATTCCACTCTGGAGTTGACGTCTTTCAATTTCCCTGTCTTGCCGACAATTTTTATTTTGGTCTCTGGCGTAACATCGCCTAAAAGGCTTAAACCGGAAATCTGATAGAGAAATGCACCGTGGATCTGGGCGAGCACTTCCTGGAGGTTTTTAATGACCAGAACATTTTTATTGGTCAGCTGGGCAATCTGGATATTATTGGCAGCCAGTTCATTGAAAACAAGTCCTTCAAATTTTTCACTGATTCGACTGGTGCCCACGGTAACGGTCTTGGCCTGGTGTTTGATGGCATCCACGGGCCGTGCCATGGTGTTGATGGCCTGGCCGATAGTTTCAAAAAAGGTATCCAGCATATTGGATGGCGTGCCCTTGGTCTGAAAGTCAATTTCAAAGTCTGATACCGGCAAACGACCGGACAGGTATTTCAACAATAAGGTGAGGTTGGCAACCGTATCAAGTCCTAAGGCTGCTGGAAAATCACCATGGCGCCGTTTTTTAGAGAAGATGTTGTAAAATTGGGCAATACTTTCTCTGAACTTTTTTTCTAAAAGGATCTCATACATATCATGCCCCATGGTGGTATATTCTTCTATAAGATCCTTTACATGGGCCTTTTCTTCATACATAAACACCGATCCTTCATTGATGGCAAGGGCAGCATAATACCCCCAGATATGACCCACCAGGGTATTGAGAATGGGTGCAAAATGCTCTTTGGTTTCAGGGATTTTAAAGACATCTTTTGCGTAAGTATCAAACCGGTCCTCACCAATTGTAGTGATCACAACAGGGGTTGCCTTGTGGGCATGGAAAATGGCGGTATCTTTGATGATATCTCCTAAAACACTTTCCCGTGTTCCTGCAGCACAGATGATAATCAAGGGTTCACTGGACAGATCAATATGTTTTTTGTCTTCTACAAAATCTGAAGAAATGGTTTTATAACATAATTCAGAAAGCTTGATACGGATTTCATCCGCACTGGTCTTGTTGGATCCTGACCCCACGGTGGCCCAATAATTTTTTGATACGGCAAGTCTGAAGGCAGAATCTTTGATTTGATCTTTCATATCAAGGATGGTTCTCATTTTATCCGGCAGTGCCATGATTTCATTGACCTGTTCTGTAACAAATTGACTTGACCGTACTCCTGCAATAGTGGCCAGGTGGAGTCCTAAAATAGCACCGGCTGTAATCTGGGCATAAAAGGCTTTGGTGGATGCCACAGACATTTCAATATCCCGACCGGAACTGGTATATAGAACGCCATCTGTTTTAAAGGTCAAATCGGAATCTCTTCTGTTGACAATGGCCAGTGTTCTTGCCCCATAGGTTTTGACCATATCAATGGTTCTATTGGTATCCGTGGTTGTGCCTGACTGGCTGATGGCCACGACAAGGGTGTTGGACATGGAATCCTTGTTTGCCTCATTCTCAGCAAAGGCAAACCCGGACAGTTCGGACGATTTCAAGGCCCGTATCTGAACATCATTTTCCCCCAGATAAAATTTTAAAAGATCGGCACAGCCCTGGGCGGCAATCCCGGCAGTCCCCTGTCCGATAAAACAGACCTTTTTAATCTTTTTACTTTTAAAATCATTTTCTAAAGATTTGGGAATCACTGATTCATTTAATATGGTTGTATAAAGTCCGGTTTTGGTCGATTTTTTGAATTTGTTTTCAAGGGTTTTTTCTACAGAGCTTGGAGATTCTGATATCTCTTTGAGAAAATAATGAGGGAAATTTTGTCGGTCAATGTCTCTGGATGTAATCTGGCTGGTCAGTACCTGGTCTTCTGAAATAGTAATAGGGGTATTGTCATAGTAAAACGATTGTATACCTGATACCCCGCCAATAGAATCCTGGTCCAGGATAACAATCTGGCCTTTGTCTTCCCCATTGAGCTTGATATAATTTTGAGTTTCTTCCACAATTCCGTAAAGTTCAGAGGCAGCAATGTAATGGTCCTGGGCAATACCTACAAATATAGCCTGGCCGCTGCCTTTCTGGGCTAAAAAGAGTTTGCCCGGACAAAGGTTTGTGTGCATGCTGATGGCATGAGAGCCTTCAAAATCATTGACGGCCAGCCTGAAAGCCTCTTCAATGGAATGGTTGCGTTTTAAATAATGCTCAATCTGTAAAGGGATCAGTTTGGTGTCTGTATTGATGTCTTGATGAATTTTGTCATATCTTGCTTCATACTCTGTTTTTAATTCAAGATAGTTGTCAATATCCCCGTTCAGGCAGACATGGACAATACCGGTTCTGCCGATCTCATGATCAACCGGGGTATTATCCATCGGGTGGCAGTTGGCCACTGAGATATCACCCACAGATGCCCAGCGGGTATGAGCAGAGACAGAGTTTCCAATAAAATTATAATTGGAAAGTAATTGGAGCATGAGATCATTTTTAATCTGGCTGCGGATAAATGAGACATTGTCTCCCAGGGCACCGATTTCAGCGGCAAATTTATAGACAAAAGAAATGCTGACATGGTGATCACCGTTTTCCGGATGGGTGTCATTGATGGTGATGCTGTTATTGGAAAGAACCAGATGGTTGGTTCGTTGTTTGAGCCGTTCAGACAGCCCGGCTTTGAGCAACCCTGTTCGAAAATGCTCAAATTCTTCTTTGGTAAAGGTAAAAAGAACGGAGATCCCTGAAGAATCCCGGCCCCTGACCTCTAATCGGTCAATGGAGTTAAGTATGGCATTGATCCGTTTAAAAATAGCCAGGCCCCTGGCGTTTTCAGAAGTTTCAAGTCCCATGGCAAAATTACCAATGCTAGTGATGTTTTCTATAATTTCTTTTCGAAGGCACCATAAGATATCTTGAAGTCGCTCAAGGCGCCCAGAGATGGTTTCCACTTCAATGGCGGACAGACTTGAGACTTTCTTTTTGGAAAGGGCTGTTTCTATAGTGATCAATTGTTCAATTTGATCAGTTATCACAACCAGCTGGTTCTGTTTTTCCTTGTTAAAAAAAAGATCTGAAAAACATGTTTCATGTTTGATATCCTGACATGCGTCAAATAAGGCGATTAATACTTTATCACCTCCCAGAAAGTCTTTTTCTATTGAGAGCGTTTTTTTTGACAGGCTGCCTTTTTTTAATACAGGAAGGATGTCATTGATTTGATCCGGATTGAATATTTTACATCCATTGCCTTTAAAGGCAACAAGGGCAGAAATGCCGCAAAAAAACGTGTTGGGCCGGTTGGGGAAAAAAATGATGGTGTTATTTTTTGCCTTGTTGATGGATGTGGCAAAATCAATGTTGATTGATCCAAACTGTTTGATCAGACCCAGTTTTTTGTATAGACCCATCTTTTTAATTAGATTGGAAAGACTCGTTTTTATGCGGAACATTATTTCCTCCGTCATTCAAAGGGCTTAAAAGATATTATAATTGCTTTATGTTCAATCTTTGGGTTTAAAATACTGCTTTAAAATCATTTTTGCATAGGTGCTGGCTCTTGTCCCAATATATTTTCTATGGCCCACAACAATGGACAGGGCAATCTTTTTATTGGTTTTTTTTTCTTTTGCAAAACCGGTAAACCAGTCATACTTCACCGTATTTGCTTTGTTATAAAGGGATCCGGTCTTTCCGCCAATCAACAGCGTTGAAAGAACACGATCCCTGGACGCGCCCCGAAATGACTTTCTAGCGGTTCCTCGGGATATGGTTTTTTGCATCAAAGCAACCATGGTTGAGGCGGTCTGTGTACTAATAGGTGTTTTATAAATTGCTTTTTTATTATTGTAAATGATTTTTCCTTCAGCGTCGGTTACATGCTCAACTATACTTGGCAGTATTAGATGACCGGAATTGATGATACTTGCTGCCACCATGGTACAAAATAAAGGAGAAATGGTAGTGTCATTATTAAAACCGCATCCAAGCTCAGCCAGGTGATATTCACTATCGTTTGTCGCAAAGGTGCCGGAAAAAAAAGGGAGCTCAGAATTGATGCGCTCATTAAATCCAAATGCCTGGGCATAGGAGTCAAGCCGTTCTTTTCCCAGTTTGTTTTTTCCGATTTTTCCAAACACCGGGTTGATGGATTCTGCAAAAGCGTTTGAAAAAGAGACTTTAGATGTATATCGATTCTTTATATCTTTTAGCTGGCGTTTATAGAGTGTATATTTGCTGCCGTTAAAATAAAGCTGAGTATTGGGGGTGAACCCAAGGGTTTCAACCGCTGCTGCTGCCGTGATAATTTTAAAAATGCTGGCAGCAGGAAAGTCAGATTCGATATTCGGGTTGATTGTGGCATCGTCCAGATCAAATCCGGCCATGGCAATGATTTTCCCAGTATCTGCCTCCATAACCGTAAAGGCGATTCTCTGGGGTTTCCCCCGGGTCAGTTTTTTCAGTTGATGGAGAACAGACAATAGATATTCTTGAAGATAGACGTCAATGCTCGTGGTCACTTTATAGCTGTGGTCCGGCGTATCTACAAAAAAAATATTTTTATCAGACCGGGCCAATTGAGCAGAGTGAATAATGGGTATCAGTTGATCTTTTGTTAATTGCAGCTGATCTATGGGGCTGTTTGATGGAAGAACCTGGGTTTGTTTTTTCAGGTGAGGGTCTGAATGCCGGGAAATATTAAATTTAACAGCAACCAGTATTAAAACAAGAAAAATGGCGCAACCGTAAAAAAAGGTTTTTATGATTTTTAAAAACCGTTGTTTTTTCTTTTTTTCAACAATATATTCAGATTGAAACTCCCGCCAGGAGTTTTCTTTTTTTTCAGTGATCAAATAAATACCCAACGATATCTTTCTGTATCCATGACAAAACAATGCACAGTATACAGGCTATATCAATATTTCTCATTAACCTCTAATAATAAGGATGGCCTTATTTTACAGGGTTGCCCGGTGCAGGTGGTGTATCAAAACCGGACAACACCAGCTTTTTTTTATGAGTGGCCGCAAGAATCATCCCCTGGGACACTTCTCCCATGATAGTGGCTTCTTTTAAATTGGCCACAACAATGACCTGTTTGCCCACAATTGTTTCAGGTGTGTAATCTTTTGCAATTCCTGCGATAATTTGTCGAGTTTCAGCCCCCAGATCAACAATAATCTTTAATAGTTTGTTTGATTTTTCTATTTTTTCAGCGGAAAGCACTGTTCCGGCCCTTAAATCAATTTTGTTAAAATCATCAATGGTAATCTGGTTTTTCAAGACCGGCTTAAAAGAATTGATCGTATTTTTTATTTCTTTAGTCTTGGTTTTGGACACGTCAATTCTTGGAAAAAGAACATCAGGTTTTGCAATCCTGGCTTTAGCTTTAATCTGGCCCCATACTGCAATCTGTTCAAGGCTTTGAAAAGAGTCTTCACCTTTTTCAATACCCAGTTCAATCCCGAGGGTTTTTTGCATCTTGGATGCTGTTTGAGGCATAACCGGATAGATAAGTCCTGCGATCACCCGAAGGCCTTCTATGAGATTATAAAGGACCGTTCCAAGAACGGGCAGGCTTTTTGTTTCTTTTGCCAAAGCCCATGGCTCGGTTTTGTCAATATACTTGTTCATGGTACTGATCAATTGCCAGATGGCAATTAAGCCTTTATGATATTCACATTTGGCCATGGCAGGGGCAAATTGATCAATGGCTGATTTTGCATCAGCTTCAAGGCTTAAGCCTTTTTCGATCTCAATACCGGGCTCAGAACCCATCACTTCGCCGTTAAAATAGCGATGGCTCATGGAAAGAATCCGTGAAAAAAGATTGCCAAGGTCATTGGCAAGATCAGAATTTATACGGGTCACAATGGTTTCTTCAGTGAAATTGGCATCCAGGCCAAACACCATTTCCCGCATCAGAAAATATCGAAATGAATCCACACCATATTCATTGGTTACTGCTATTGGGTCGGTGACATTACCGATACTTTTAGACATTTTACTGCCTTGAACATTCCAGAACCCGTGGACATTGAGTCCTTTATAAATTTCAATACCTGCAGCTTTGAGCATAATGGGCCAGTAAATTCCATGGGGTTTGATAATGTCTTTGGCCACAAAATGGCGGGCGGTTGGCCAGAATTGTTTAAATCGTTTCTGGTCCGGATATCCCAGTGCTGAAATATAATTGACCAAAGCATCAAACCAGACATAGGTGACATAGTCTTCATCAAAGGGGAGGGTGATTCCCCAGGTTAAGCGGCTTTTCGGCCGGGAGATACAAAGATCTTCCAAGGGTTCTTTTAAAAACGAGAGAATTTCATTTTTATATTGTTCAGGGTGTATAAAATCAGGATGGGTGTTGATATGATCAATCAGCCATTCCTGATATTTACTCATTTTGAAAAAATAATTGGACTCCTTGATGCTTTCCGGCGCTGTACCATGATCCGGGCATTTGCCGTCAACCAACTCTCTTTCCTGGTAGAACCGTTCGCAACCAAAACAATACAGCCCCTCATAGCTTGAAAAGTAGATGTCTCCGGAAGCATGAATTTTTGATAGGATCTGTTGAACCACTTTGATGTGGTCGGGGTCGGTTGTTCGAATAAAACGATTGTTCGATACATTTAATATCGGCAAAAGATCCTGGAAAAGCTTCGAGATTTTGTCTGCGTATTCTTTGGGGGTGGTTTTTTGTTTTTCAGCCGCCTGAATAATCTTGTCTCCATGCTCATCCGTGCCGGTGAGAAAAAAGGTTTCATAGCCTTCCATCTGTTTAAACCGGGTAGCGACATCAGCGGCAATCGAGGTGTAGGCATGGCCCAGATGGGGTTGTGCATTGACATAATATATGGGAGTAGTGAAAAATTGTCGTTTTGTTTTCATTTTTTTGCTGGTCCTGTATTATCCTGTATGTCTTCTTTTAGTTGTGCCATGTTTTTTTCAACTTCGGTATTATCCTCTAAGCGAACGATAACCGTTTCTCTTAAAACATTGAGACGAACGACTTTGCCTGTCCCTTCTGAAATGGTGAATTTCTTTCCCAGTTTGGGCATCTCCCGTTTGAGGCTTTTATAGGTCTCATTTTCAAAGTTCAAGCAGCACATCAGTCTGCCGCAGACACCGGATATTTTTGTCGGATTTAAGGACAGACCCTGTTCCTTTGCCATCTTAATGGAAACAGGTTCAAAATTAGACATAAAAGAAGAACAGCAGATCTCTCTGCCGCACTTACCAACCCCGCCATAATGTTTGGACAGGTTGCGGATTCCCACCTGGCGCATTTCAATCCGGATACTGAATTCTTTGACCAGCAATTTGATCAGTTCCCTGAAATCAATCCTTCCATCAGCTGTATAGAAGAAAGTCAGCTTGTTTGTGTCAAATGTACTTTCAACGCTGAACAGGTTCATCATCAGATTTAAATCATTGATACATTTGATGCAAAATTCAAGGGCGGTATTTTCAAGGGTTTTTATTTCTTCAATTTTTAAAAAATCTTCATCAGTGGCTATACGAACAATCTGTTTTAATTTTTTATCCGAGTCCTCTATTTCATAAGGGGGGACAACAATTCGTCCAAACGAAAGCCCTTGTTCGGTCTCAACAATGACAGCATCTCCCTCATTTAAGACAAATGCACAGCTTTTAAAATCATATATTTTACCTGCTGTTTTAAATTTAACACCAGCAATTTTAATCATAACTCATTGTTCCTTTATTACAGACCAATTTGAGAAAAAACCTGTCCAGCGTTAATCTTAAGCTGGAATTGGATTGCAGTCTTTTTTCAACTTCAAAAAATGCTCTCAGCCATTGGAAAAAAAAAACCGGCAATACGTTTTGACTAATATCTGTAAAAGTATCAGAAAAATCAAGGTTAACTATTTTTTCAGGAGAGAATCCAAATACAATCAAATCTCGGAAAAAGGTTTTTATAATGGCAAGGGTATCATCCATCAAGTCAGGAGAAAGACATAATCTATGGGAAAGACTCAAGGCATGCGAGACATTCAATTCTCTATTTTTAACCAGCAGAGCAAGGTTCTTTAACAGCCACTCTCGTCTTTTGATCCAGTCTATACTATTATCCTTGGGTTCTATATTCAAATATCGCATGGCTCTTTTCAGGTCAGAATCTGCGGTTTTAGAATAGATAGTTGCTTTTTGCGGATCAATATTGTGCATAGTGATTAATTGCTGCCCAAGTATTTTTTCGGTCAAGGGTTTAAACCTGATTTTCCGACATCTTGAAATAATAGTTGGCAACAGCAATGATTCCTTTTGAGCTGTGAGGATAAACATTGTTTTTTCCGGTGGTTCTTCAAGCAATTTCAACAGGGCATTCTGGGCCTGGGTGTTCATCAGGTCGGCATCAACAATAATGACTATTCTGACCCTGGCTTCATTGGGTTTGCTTGATAAAGTCACACCCATATCCCGAACCTGGGATATGGTGATATTCTTTTTGTCTTTTAGCCGTGTAATCGTGTGAATATCAGGATGATGGTGTGAGTCTATTTTTGCGCAGGACCGGCATTGATCGCAAGGAAACGCTTCTTTATCAAGGCAATTACACCCTTTTGCAAAAAAAAAGGCCGCTTCCTTTCTTCGGGTATTTTCTTTTCCATAAAAAAGAAGGGCATTGGGAATCTTTTTTGTCGTTAGGATCGATCTTAACTCTGAAAACGCTTTAGCGTTAAATGGTATTTGATCAAAATCAGACATGGTTTGATCAATCACCACCTGTTAATAGTCCACCCGCTCCTTTAGCTCTTTGCCACATTTGAAAAACGGCAATCTTTTGGGAGGAATGGTTACTTTTTGACCGGTTTTTGGGTTTCGGCCGGTATAGCTTTTGTATTCTTTGATATGAAAACTGCAAAAGCCTCTTATTTCAACTCTTTCCCCTTTTTGAAAAGAATCGGAAAGTGAATCAAAAAAAATTTTAATAACCTCGGCAGCTTGGGATTTGCTCAGGTTGGCTTTTTCTTTTAATGTGGATATTAGCTCAAGTTTATTCATGTTTCCTCTTTGTATTGAATGACACAAGTAGTTTGTATGTTTAATGATTTCTAATTAATGTTTGATAAAAAGTCAAGGAGTTATCCTGATAAGTGTGTAACTTTTTCAACATTTTCTTGGTCAACCTCAACACCGGCATATTGGCCTAACAGATCAATTTTTATAACCAGGCGGCCTTTTCCCCTGTAGTGTGTAAATTCTCCTCTTACGCCAGCCATGGGACCTTCCAGGATCATGACCGGATCTCCCTTTTTCAGCCGGATATTCGTTCCAGTGATCAAATCCATGTTGACGCTGGTTAAAATTTTTAAAGATTCGATCTGGGATGCAGGTACCGGCACCGGCCCAGACTGATTACCCAAAAGCCTCACAGCCCCGATTGTTTTTATAATATTGAGCTGATCTAAGGCATCCAGGCTTGTTTTAACGAAAAGATACCCCGGAAAAAGCGGAACGTCGATCATCAGGCTCCTGTCTTTTCGTTGACTTTTTTTCTTTGTCTGGGGCAAAAAAGCATCATATTGTTTTTTAATAATACTTGCGTAGACTGTTTTTTCAAAGTTGCTTCGGGTCAGGAGAGCAAACCAATTGGTGGGTTCAATCATTTTGTTCCAAACTCTCCAATACCTTTTAAATTGATAAGAAAAGTAATGACATTATCTCCTCGGGATTCTTCAAAAAACAGATCAAATTGCCAGCAGGCTTTTTTATAGGAGAATCCTGCCCGGGTTTGAATGGTTTTTTTATCCAGCAGGTTTTGTTCAATGGAATAATAGGCAGAAAGTTCATCTGTGATACTTATATCGATTTTAGCGTACAAAGATTCGGACAGGCTGCTGGTATAGCGATACTCGGTCCTTAGTGAATCTCCTCTGTTGTCCCGGATGGTATTACCGATATTTAATGATTTAAAATGGGTAGTGTAAGGCGACCAGGTAAGATCTGTATCCAGTGTGAAAAATTCGCTGGGGTTCAGTTCTGCATCCAGGGTGATATCAGTAAAAGGTCTGGATTCCTGATCTCGTTCCTTTTTAATATCAAAACTCTGGGAGAGTTTAATATAGGCCATATCCCGGTAATTTGTACTTTCTTTGCCATGCGGGTCTGTCAGTGTTTTTCGTGTGATAAAATTATTGGTCACAGACCAGGTCAACAGGTGCTGCTCTGCTATCCGGTCAATACCGTCAAAAGAGGGCAGTTCGTCCTGACTGATGTGCGGCGTATAGACATAGGTTAATTCCGGGATGATTTCATGCTTGGCCCTGTCGGCAATAGAATTGTTGAAATCAAATATTTTGATGACCTTTGATGACAATGAGGCGCCGATATCATAAATTTCCCTGGTTCTGAAATCATCAGAATTGCCATTAATGTCTGTAAAATTACTGGTGCGGTAAATGGTTTCCCTGGCACCCGCAGAGGGTTCAAAATTAAAATATGGGCCCAGCTTTAATGGTAGATAGAGTTTAGGGTAAAAGTCAGCTCTTTGTCCATTTACCAAGGTGGCTGTCGGGTCTTTTCGGTAAAAGGAGGTATATTCACTGTCCAGAGAATAGTAAAATTTTGAAGGGCCGATTTTTTGTTTTGATGCATCAAACTGGAAGCTGGGAAGGGTCTGTAAGGTCGGATCATCTGTGTTCAGATCCCGGGCCCTGACATTGTCATACCATAATGTATCCATTCTAAAAGAGTATCTGGACCAGTATTTGCTGATGGTGAATGCATTTTTACGGGTATAATCATCGTATTCATCCAGGCTTCGGCCAAACTCTTGATCAAAATATTCTTTGGTTAGTGTATAGCCTGTAAATCCATCTTTAAATTCATGAAGGTAATCTTCATCACTCACCACATCAATATCCACTTTGGCGTTAAAATCATTCGGCAGTTCCTGGTTATTCTTCATTCTGAACCAGAACCGATCATTATTGGTCCGTCGGGCGGTTGAAGTAAAACTGTATAGTTCAGTATCTTTTGTGCCATCGTCAGTTTTGTCGTTTTCAAGGGCATCGAAAAAGATGCTGCCTTTTGTTTTACTATTTATAAGATACCGGTATTCAATACCCAGTTTGGTTCCCCTGTCTGACATGTAATCAGAATAGATGGTAGCATCGGTATTTCGTGAAATTGCCCAGAAGAAGGGTTGCTCATATTCATAGCCTTTACGGTCTGAAGACGTAATCCTGGGAAGTAAAAAACCGGTTTGCCGTTTGGTTTTAACCGGAAAAATAAGATAGGGACTGTAGAGCATGGGCATCTTTTTGGCCCATAAAATGGTATGGCTGGCAGTTCCATATCCCTCTATGCTTACGTTGATCTTTTTTCCTGTGATCTTCCAGTCAGGATTGTCTCCTGAACAGGAAGTGATTGCGCCTTTGTCGGCGCTATATGAGAATTTACCCGTTTTTTTAATGTTTTCCCCAGAGATATGAAAATTGCTTTTTTGAATGAAAATATTACCCTTGCTGATGGTGCCGATTTCAGTAGCCAGATTGATTTTCATTGCATTGCAGGTAATGGAATCTTCACCGGAGATCAACAAGACATTGCCCTGTGCAAAGGCATCTTGTGTTTTGTTTGAAAATTCGACATAATCTGCTTCCAGCCGGGTTTTGCCCCCGGAAATGATGACATTGTCTTCAGCAATATAAAGGTCGCGTTTATTATCAAAGGTAACCGACTGAGCTGAGATGTGCCAGGAGATTTGAGCAGGGTTTTTGGGAAGCCCTTCTGCAGCGGCAAGTCCTGTTCCTGTGGCCGAAACAATAAAAAAAACAAGGCCGTATAGAAACAGCAGACCTTTTTTGCTTGGTATGCAGACCATCGTATTTCCAGTTAAAAATTGCACATCGTTTAAAATTACTGTATAAAGCCATTTAATACTTTAAAAGTCAAGTCTGAATAAGGATTTAGGATGTTCCAGATAGCTAAAGGCCAAACAAAATGACACACTCTATTATTGATTCCATTGGCAATACCCCCCTGATAGAAATTACCAAGATCAATCCTGTAAAAGGGGTAAGTATTTTTGCCAAGCTCGAATACATGAACCCTGGTGGTTCTGTAAAGGATCGTGCCGCTCTTTATATGATTAATGAAGCGGAACAGTCAGGAAAATTGACCAAGGATAAAATCGTTATTGAAGCCACCAGCGGGAATACAGGTATCGGGCTTGCCATGATCTGTGCAGTAAGAGGATATAAAATTGCATTAACCATGGCTGAAAATGCCAGTGAAGAGCGAAAGAGTATTCTACGGGCAAGGGGTGCCCAGCTCATTTTAACACCCAAACATCTGGGATCTGATGGTGCCATTGAAGAAGCATATCGACTGGCCAGAGAAAACCCGGAAAAGTACTTTCTAACTGACCAGTATAACAATGAAGCCAATTGGAAGGCCCATTATTACACCACAGGCCCTGAAATACTTGAACAGACAAAGGGTAAGGTGATCAGTGTTGTGGCAACAGTTGGGACCTGTGGAACTCTTATGGGGCTTTCCCGGTGCCTGAAAGAGGCCAATAAGAACATTCGGATCATCTGTGCCGAGCCCTATCTGGGGCATAAGATCCAGGGGCTTAAAAATATGAAAGAATCCTATACGCCTGAGATCATGGAAAAAAGTCGACTGGATGAAATAGTCAATATTGATGATGACACCGCCTTTGAGACCGCACGTAAACTTGCCTCTCTTGAGGGCTTGTTTGTCGGTATGAGCAGCGGAGCCGCCATGGCGGTTGCCATTGAAGAGGCTAAAAAGATAAAACAAGGTGTGATTGTTGTCATTTTTCCGGACAGCGGTGAAAGATATTTATCCACCAGTCTTTTTGCTGTTGAAAAAAATCTGCCCCTGACATTGTTTAACACAGTTTCAAAAACCAAACTGTCCTTTGAACCCATTGAAAAAGACAAGGTATCCATATATACCTGCGGGCCCACGGTTCACCAGCGGTTGAATGTGGGACAGTTCAGGCGGTATGCGTTTACAGATCTTTTAATCAGGTATATTGAATATCATAATATCAGCGTGAATCATGTGGTCAATATCACCGATTACGATGATAAGACCATTCAGGGGTCCCATGAGGCAGGCGAAACACTTTCCAAGTTTACCCAGACCTACATTGATCGGTTTAAAACAGATCTGGCATCTTTGGATATTCGGGTGGCTGATGCATATCCAAAGGTTTCCGAACACTTTGAAGAAATGACGGAATTAGCACGGCAGCTGCAATCCAAGCAACATGCCTATGAAAAATTGCATTCCATGTATTTTGATATCTCAAGCCTGTCTGAATACGGTGATTTTTCAAGTGTTGATCTGGATAAAATTAAAATTGGGGCCACGGTTGATCTGGATGAATATGAAAAGAAAAACCCCAGGGATTTTACGCTTTTAAAGCGGGTCAAGCTTTCAGAGCTCAAACGCGGGGTCGGGATCAAAACCCAGTGGGGCAATGTTCGACCATCGCTTCATCTGCAATGTGCTGCTATTGCCATGAAATTTTTGGGAAATCAATTTGATATTCAAACCGGCAGCCGGGAACTGGTTTTTCCGCATCATGAAAACGAGGTGGCTATTGCTAAAGCTGCAAAAGGTACAAGCCTTGCCAAATACTGGCTCCATTGTGACCCAATCCAATATGACGGCAGTTTAGGGACATCTGATCTTGAATCTTTAACCCTTGAGGCTCTCGTTGATCAGGGGTGGGATCTTAAGACCATTCGTTTCTGGCTGATTTCCAATCATTATCGCAAAACCCTTGTTTTATCCAGGCAATCTCTAAAACAGGCCCAGTATTCACTGCATAAGATCAACCGCTGTCTGGAGATTCTCAATGTTATACAGTCTGGTGCCATAAAAAATGGGAAAGCGTTTAAAGAAATTGACCAGTTTGTATATGATATCAAACAATGCTTTGTCCAGGCCATGGGAGATGATCTTAAAATATCAGGTGTGATTTCATCCGTCCTGGCAAATGTAAAGACCATTAATCGCCGAATTACTGAGGATGGGATTGATCCGGCAAGTGCCCGAAAACTGATCGATTGTTTTAAAAACGTTAATTCAGTACTTCAGATTTTTAATTTTGATAAAAAAACGGAATATTCAAATAAGGTACAGGATCTAATCAATCAACGAGAAGAGGCAAGAACACAAAACAATTGGAATCAGGCTGATAAGATTCGGGACCAGTTGATTGCATTAGGCGTCAGTGTTCATGATAAAAAGGCAGACTTATGAAACCTAGAATTTTATTTTTTCCTTTTACCCATATCACGCAAGATCAGTCAGATGCGGCATTATCTTTTTTCCCTGCATTTGAATATCTGTCAGTGAACAAGGATTTATCTGAACAAGATCAATTAAAGACGGTTCATGAAATGGGTAGAATTAATCCAGTATTCCCATCAAAACAAGAGATTGAAACCATTGAACAGACCAGCGCCCAATATCTGGACTGGGCAAACATACATAAGGGCAATGAAAAAAATCTTAAAGCACTTTTAAGTGATACCCCGTATTTTACCCATGATACAGATGTCAGCCATATTAAATCACAGCTTTTAAAAGACAAATCCTCTCAAACCACTGAAACCCAAACGGTTTTCTGGCAGAAAAGCCTTCTTTTTTTAAAAATGGCCCAATTGTGTGATGCCCAGCATGATCGTATTGATATGGAATTAAAGATTCTGGATAAAACACAGGACGAGCTTGTTCGTGCGTTGCGCGGTCTGCCGGATTTTTCATTAGACCCTTTGTCAGAGCATATGGAAAAAAAATTAACGCCCAGTGATCTTGGTGATAAGATGACTGGTGAACGAATTGTTTCATGGACTCGATATATGGCCGATAAAGGGCATTTGAATAAAAATGAAGAAGTCCCGATATTTATCACCACAAGCCGTGCTGTATTTGAGTATCTTGAGTCCAATTGTCAGGATGTTGTAAATCCCCTTGACATACAACAGATAAAGGTGCATGAAAATAAATGTGAAAATCAAAAAGAATGGCAGCATCAATTTAATAAATTACTAATGCATGCCATTCAAGGCAATGAATGCCGGGAAGAGGATCTGCCCAAAGTAGAAGATAATTGTTCGCTTTGTGCCCGATTTAAACTGGGTCTTTTTTCCGGAAAAAATATTGACAAGTTCTTTAATATAATAGATAGACAGGTACCAGTTTGTCTGGTCAGGTTAAAATGATAAAAAACTTGCTTTTAATGTAATTCGTGTTATAAATGCGTTTTTTATACAAATAATATTAAAAAATAAGTTTATAATAT
>JBDRQO010000029.1:0-3207 GCA_043826275.1 Pseudomonadota bacterium | reverse complement strand
GTCTAATACATTTATCCTTTTCGTTCATTTTTTGGATTTATTGTTTAATGAAAATTTCTAAAGATGCACTATAAAAAGGCATGGCAATACAATAATTAAGTTTGGTAAAAGTATAGTTCTTTGAAAATTAAGGTTCCCGGGCCAGTATTTTGACACTGAAACCGGACTGCACTACAACTGGCACCGTTACTACGATCCAGACACCGGAAGATACCTGACACCAGATCCGATTGGGTTGACTGGGGGCATAAATCCTTTTGTTTATGCTTGGAATGATCCAATTGATTTTATTGATCCATGGGGTTTAGATCCCAGTAGATTATACCCAAATCAAAAATTTAATCCCACAAATAAAGTGCCAAAAGTATCACCGCAAAATATAAAGTTTGTCCCTGGTAAACCCACTCCAGTTATTACACCAAAAAATTATAATACCAATGGTATTAATAATTTACCAGGTAAAAGGATTCCAGATTCAGATAATATTTCAAAATGTAAAAAGGGTATGTCTGAGACTTTTAATCTTTTCGATAAAATAACTAAAATTTTACAAAGCATGGGTGGTGGACTGGGAGCACCCATCATTATTTCAGTTAATCCAGATTTGTACCCAAACCCCAATTTTACTCAACCAAATCAAATAAATATAGACCAGGCTATCGAAGAGGTAGGTCTTTACGATCCTATATATAATCCCGGAGGTGTTTTGTAATTTGAATAAAAACATTAAAATTCAAACAAAGCAGAAGTGTAAATTAAAGTCCATATTTCAAGTGATTAAATATGAAAATAAATATAGAAGTTAACAACGACGTTATTCTCAAATTCCCTTTTGAAAATTTTATGAACCGCATGATCGCTATTGTTCCAGCAACTGACATTGTTGGTTTGGATAAAATAGTAATAAAAAATGAAGTCTCAAAAGAATATCAAAAACAGAACGACATCGTTGAAGCCTTTTATTACCAAGATAACGAAAAGAAAAAAAATCATATAGAGGTTTTTATAAAAAACATTTTAAACAGATCAATCCCGGAATATGCTTTTAACATTTATCCTGAAATTGGTGGCCTTTTACTCTCAGAAATTATTTATCATGAAATAGGACATCACGTTCATTTCAATAGAAGACATGGTGTTAAGAAAAAGAAATATGAAAAGTTTGCAAAAAAATATTCAACAGCTGGATATTATTTATATTTTAAAACAAGAGCTCCAAAAATTTTGTCAAATTATAAATGGGCTAGTTGGAATTTTTTTCTTTTTAATAAAAAGGAAAGGCAGCTTTTTAAGCAAGCTAAAGATGAATTAATTACTTGGGTATCTAAAACTCAAAACGATATAGTTTTTCCTTAGTGGAAATAATGAATGGCGATGGAATTTTAGACTTGAGGGTCAGGTCATGAATTATAAGTTTTTTGGCTTCTTTTAAGCCTGAGCCCCTTTAAGAAAAGTATCGATGGTTTTTAAAAGGACCTTCTGCTGTGATGGTGGAAGGTCTTCTATTTTTTTCATTTTCTGTGTCAGCTTCAGGAACGGGGGTCAGATCTGCCCTTGCTGATTTTGTTTAAAAAAGTAGTGGCATCAAGGATCTGTATACCCTGATAATGCTTGAGATTCCTTAAGTGGGGGTCCCGGGATAGGATGTAATCTGCCTGGCCTTCCAGGGCACAGGCCAAAAACTTGTTGTCAGTGGGATCATTGGTGAGCCTGTCGGTTTTATAGAGGTCTTTGGTGATCAGGGCCTTGCGGAACACCAGCCTGAAAAACCGCTTGATATTCTCCGGATCCGGATTGAACCGTTCCTGTATCCTTGGGTAATGCATGACCCGGTTGACTTCCTTTATGATATCGATAGAAGTGACCAGGATAAAATCCAGGTTGATCCAGTGGTCCTGGAGTCTTGAAGATACAGTATCTCGGCTGAACAGGCCTGAGACAAAAAGGTTGGTGTCAATAACCGCCTTGAGTTTAGGCTCCAATTTTATCTCCGGTGTTTTCTTCTGATCTTACTGACTGAACCGCTTCATCTACAAGATTGTCAATCTCATCTTCAGAATAATCTTTGGCATTGCTCCTGAACTCTTTAACCACTTTGCGCATCTGGTTTGTCCAAGCTGCATCAGAAGACCCTGGCATAACCTGTTCAAGCCTATTTTTAATAATCATACTGTCTATGATGGTCATAATGGCCTCTTTATCATGGGGTTTGAGCTTGGATACCATCTCAAACTGCTCCAAAAGTTTTTTATCCATGATTCTGGTATCAGGCACCCCCTCGCCTTTATCAAAAATAAGTTCATCAGCAGAGATACCAAGGGTTTTTGCTATGTTCTTGATAACCTCCAGGGTCGGGGATGAATTGCCTTTTTCATATCGTCTGACCTGGGCAATCCCCACGCCGATCATGGCGGCCATTTGTTGTTGGGTTAATCCTCTATCGTTCCTCATTTTTGACAGTTTTTCTGAAAACGGCATGTTCTTATCCTCCATATTTGATTTGCTGGAGTCATTATAACACAGGTTTTTGGAACTGCCGTTAATATGAGATTGTTTCATCGTAAATATCCTTGACATAAAATATCATAAATGATAGCAAGCAAAACATATAAGATATGTATTCTTTTTTTAAATATTTTGCAATATTTATCTTGACAGGGTTTTTTTAAAGGGACTTTTGAAAACAAAAGGCCATCAACTCCAACTCGCCAAAGTTAATCAGTTGATGGCCGGTAAAACAGATCACAAAAGGCAAAAGCCTTTTTATAATCGTTTTTATTTTCTATCGCATCTCCTTTAAAAAATCAAGAAAGGGAGATACGAGAATGATAGAACAAACCAGGATCGACACCATCAAAACCGGCACAGATTTAAAGGCCTATATCGAACAGGCAACCGGCAGCACGTTTAAAAAAAATGGAAAAGGTTACATATGCCAGTGCCCGTTCCCGGACCATGAAGACAAAACCCCGTCCTTTATCGTCACCCCACAGAAAAATTTATGGAACTGTTTTGGCTGCGGTCGTGGTGGTGATGTCTTCGAATTTGATCATCTATATTTTAACCTGGATTTTAAGGCATCTGTAAAAAAGCATGGTTCCTTTATCCCTGATCAAAAAAAGGCAGTTAAAAAGAAAACAGACCCATCTTCAAATAAAATTCTGACCGTCAAGGAACAAAAGCTTTTAGGCCGTGTCATCTCTTACT
>JBDRQO010000028.1:0-95402 GCA_043826275.1 Pseudomonadota bacterium | reverse complement strand
GGATACAGACCCCAGTTCTTTTTTAGAACAACTGATATTACCGGCGTATTGACCCTTGATGAGGGAGTAGAAATGATCATGCCTGGTGATAATGCAAGTATAAATGTAGAGCTGATTAACCCCATCGCAATGGAAAAAGAGCTGCGGTTTGCAATCAGAGAAGGCGGACGTACCGTTGGCGCCGGTGTTATCGGTGAAATTGTAGAATAAATTAGGAAGAACGATTTATCATGTTGAAAACAAAAATTAGGATCAGGCTTAAAGCATATGATCACAAGCTTCTTGATCAATCTTCAGTTGATATCGTTGATACAGCAAGAAAAAGTGGTGCCAAAATTGTAGGTCCGGTACCACTTCCTACACGGATCAATAAATTTACTGTGTTGCGTTCTCCCCATGTTAATAAAAAATCAAGGGAACAGTTTGAAATCAGAACGCATAAAAGAATGATGGATATTCTCGAACCTACCCAGCAGACAGTTGATGCATTAATGAAGCTTGATTTGTCACCGGGTGTGGACGTGGAAATTAAATTATAGTTCAATAACAGGAACCAATTATGAGTGCATTACTTGGAAAAAAAATCGGAATGACCAATGTCTTTTCCGCAACTGGAGAGCTTGTTCCTGTTACTGTTGTGCAGGTAGGACCATGTGTTGTTACCCAGGTTAAAACTATCGAAACAGATGGATATAATTCTGTTCAACTCGCCTTTGATGAAAAGAAAGTTGAAAAATTGAATAAACCCATTGCAGGACATTTGAAAAAGTCCACAGATAAAGGATTTCGAGTTTTAAGAGAATTTAGAACTAATGATGTTGAAAATGTTGAAACCGGTACTGTTATCAGTGTTGATATGTTTTCTATTGGAGAAAAAGTTACGATCTCCGGTATTTCAAAGGGACGCGGTTTTCAGGGAGTAATTAAAAGACACGGTTTTAATCGTGGTCCGGAAACACATGGTTGCAGAAATCACAGGAAAGGTGGTTCAATCGGAAACAGCGCATGGCCTGGAAGAGTTATCAAAGGTAAAAAAATGCCAGGGCACATGGGTGTGGATAGAAAGACAATAAAGAATCTCACTATTATGGATATCAAGCATGACGATAATCTGTTATTGGTCAAAGGTGCAGTGCCTGGCTTTAAAACAGGAATATTGGAAGTGCAGAAGGCTGATTAATAGTTTTTAATATTCATCAGTTTTAGTTTTAAGACTAAAATGCGGCTATGGGTATTGCAATAATATCGCAGTGATGCATAGTTGATCAAAATTTATGAGGAAGAATATGGCTGCTGTAGATGTATTAAACAATGCAGGTGAAAAAGTATCTGAAGCTCAGCTTTCTGATGCTATTTTCAAAGCTCCCATCAAAACAAGTGTTCTTCACCAGGTCGTCCGATCCCAGCTTGTAGCAAAACGAGAAGGGACGGCTGCGTGTAAGACAAGAGGAATGGTGAAGGGTAGTACTAGAAAACTTTTCAGGCAGAAAGGAACCGGCAATGCACGTGCCGGTAGTATTAAATCTCCTTTGAGAAAAGGTGGCGGTGTTATTTTTGGGCCCTCCCAAAGATCCTATGAGATCAAGGTGCCTAAAAAAGTTAAAAAACTTGCATTGAAAATGGCGTTAAGTTCTAAATTGGAAGAAAATTCCATTTATGTGATTGATGACTTCAAGCTTGAAGCCATCAAGACCAAAGAATTGGCCAATGTGCTGAACACTTTAAAACTCTCAGATCTGTTGATTGTTTCTGATATTGAGGATGCAAACCTTTTGCTGTCTTCCAGAAATATCCCTGATGTAAAGGTCATTAAAACAGAAGGCCTTAACGTCTATGATATTTTAAAGTTTAAAAACCTTCTTTTAGTGGAAGCATCCATTCAAAATATTGAAAGGAGGTTGAGTTAAAATGAACGCATATGACATTCTCAGGGGACCTATAGTAACAGAAAAAACAACCCTTCAAAAAGAATTATATAATCAGGTAACGCTTAAAGTAGACAAACGGGCCAACCGGGTTGAAATCAAAGCTGCTGTGGAAAAAACTTTTAATACCAAGGTTAAACAGATTAGAACTGTTCAGGTAAAAGGAAAAATTAAGCAGCGTGGCAGAATTATCGGTAAACGAAACGATTGGAAAAAAGCAATCGTTACATTGATGCCAGGACAAAGAATAGAATTTTTTGATGGTGTTTAAAGAGGTATATATATGTCAACAATAATTAAGACAAAACCGACATCTGCCGGACGACGTGCTCAGGAATACCTTTCTTTTGAAGAAATTACCAAAACAAAACCTGAACGCCGACTGACCCAGAATATTAACAAACGTGCCGGTCGTAACTGCTATGGGCGGATTACTTCCAGACATAGAGGTGGCGGGGCAAAGAAAAAATATCGAATCATCGATTTTAAACGTGACAAAGATGGTATTCCGGCAAAAGTATCGGCTATTGAATATGATCCTAACAGAAGTGCCAGGATTGCATTATTGGTCTATGCCGATGGTGAAAAAAGATATATTCTTGCACCATTGGAAATAAAAGTGGGTGATGTCCTTGAGACCGGACCCAATGCGGATATCAAACCGGGTAACTGCATGCCTCTGGAAAATATTCCCACGGGTACAAGAATTCATAATATTGAACTCAAACAGAACAAGGGTGGTCAGATTGTCAGAAGTGCAGGCGGTTATGCACGACTCATGGCAAAAGAAGGCAAATATGCCCAGGTTCTGTTGCCTTCAGGTGAAGTTCGAATGATTCACATTCTATGCAAGGCAACTGTCGGCAGAGTCGGCAATGAAAAACATGGGGACGTTAAAATCGGTAAAGCCGGGCGTACTCGATGGATGGGTGTAAGGCCCTCGGTTCGCGGTGTAGCCATGAACCCGGTTGATCATCCAATGGGTGGTGGTGAAGGTCGATCTTCAGGTGGTAGACAGCCTTGTACACCCTGGGGTGTACCATGTAAAGGTAAGCGGACCCGTAGCAATGCCAGAACGGATCAATTTATTGTTAAAAGAAGAGCCAAAAGAAAATAGGCTAAAATAAATAGGTGAAAAATTATGCCAAGATCATTGAAAAAAGGACCATACATTGCACCTCAGCTTTATAAAAAAGTTCAGGAAGCAGGTAATTCCCCACGAAACAAAGTTATCAAGACCTGGTCAAGAAGATCCACAATATTTCCTGAAATGGTTGGTATCACATTTGCTGTACATAACGGTAAAAAATTTGTACCGGTTTTTGTTTCAGAAAATATGGTCGGTCATAAGCTTGGTGAGTTTTCACCTACACGGACATTTTGGGGGCATGCAGGAGATAAAAGATCTAAAAAATAATCTCTTTGCCAAAAGGATTCTGCCAAAAGAATATTGATTAGTAAGGATATGGATATGGAAGTTAAAGCAACTACAAGATATACAAGAATTTCAGCATTAAAGCTCAGGCTGCCCATTGATGAAGTTAAAGGCAAAAATGCAGGACAGGCACTGACACTTTTAAAATTCATGCCGGTCAAAGCCGCAGGAATTATATACAAGACATTGCAGTCAGCGGTTGCCAATGCTGAGTATAATAATGAGCTTGATGTGGATAAATTAATTGTTAAAAATATATTTGTTGATCGGGGCCCTTCTATGAAACGGTTTCGAGCAAGAGCCAGAGGTAGAGCCAGCAGGATTTTGAAACGAACCAGTCATTTAACAGTCATTGTTGAACAAACTGACAAATAGGAGGACGAACGCTTGGGCCAGAAAGTACATCCTATAGGATTAAGATTAGGCATTATCAGAACTTGGGATTCAAGATGGTATGCTGACAAAGAATATGCCTCTTTTGTAGAAGAAGATTTCAAAGTCAGAAAGTTTTTGAAAAAGAAACTCTATCATGCTGGTATTTCAAAAATTGAAATAGAACGGTTTTCTAAACAGATTAGACT
The DNA here is from genome assembly GCA_043826275.1 of Pseudomonadota bacterium. Lineage (GTDB taxonomy): Bacteria > Desulfobacterota > Desulfobacteria > Desulfobacterales > Desulfobacteraceae > Desulfobacula. Next base: position 91,461 of record JBDRQO010000028.1, on the reverse strand, counting down.
CAGAGTCTTTGCAGCAAGGCCCGGTATAATTATCGGGAAGAAAGGAGCAGATATTGCACTTTTGAAACAAGAGCTGGAAAAGATGCTCAATCCTTCCGTGTTGATCGATATTAAAGAAGTCAGGCGCCCTGAAGTCGATGCACAGCTTGTGTCTGAAAACATTGCACTTCAACTGGAAAGAAGAATTGCGTTCAGACGGGCAATGAAGAGAAGCGTTTCTTCTGCCATGCGGTTTGGTGCCCAAGGAATAAAAATTATTTGTTCCGGCCGTTTGGGCGGCGCTGAAATGGCAAGGACAGAGTGGTATAAAGAAGGACGGATTCCTCTTCATACCTTAAGAGCTGATATTGACTATGGTTTTATTGAAGCCAAAACCACATACGGGCTCATCGGAATTAAGACCTTTATTTTTAAAGGTGAAGTATTAAGTCCGGGTGAACAGGCCTTGGCCAAATGATATAAGGTCAGTTAGGAGAGATACAAATGCTTAGTCCCAAAAATATGAAATTCCGTAAACAGTTCCGAGGCCGGACAAAAGGATCACCAGACAGGGGGAACACCTTAAGTTTTGGTGACTTTGGTCTACAGGCACTCGAATGCGGTTATGTGAATGCAAGACAAATTGAAGCGGCAAGGGTTGCCTTGACCCGTCATGCTAAAAGAGCAGGTAAGAGTTGGATTCGAATGTTCCCTGATCATCCTGTTACTAAAAAACCTGCAGAAGTCAGGATGGGTAAAGGTAAAGGCGCAACCGATGCCTGGACGGCAAGAGTTAAACCGGGCAGAATCCTTTATGAGATGGAAGGTATCCCAAGAGATGTTGCCAAAGAAGCCATGAAGCTTGCTGCTGCAAAACTTTCCATAAAAACGCGTTTTGTGGAAAGGAGTAAATAATTATGAAAATCAGCGAAATCAGAGATATGGGAGCTGACCAGGTAAAAGAAAAACTGGTTGGATTGAAAAAAGAGCTTTTCAATCTTCGCTTTCAAAATGATGTGGGGCAGCTTGAAAACACAGCAACACTTTCAAATGTCAAAAAAAATATTGCGCGGATTTATACAATATCCAAAGAAAAGAATATAAACATTAGATAATTTGCGAAGATACTACTATGGAAAATATTCAAAAAAACAAAAGAGAGCTGATAGGTCTTATCGTATCCGATAAAATGGATAAATCAGTCGTTGTCCAGGTTGAAAGATTTGTTCAACACAGGGTTTATAAAAAATTCATCAAACAGTATAAAAAATACCATGCTCATGATGAGTCGAATGAATGTAAAATCGGTGATACGGTAAAAATCATCGAAACACGACCTTTGAGCAAGCTTAAGCGTTTCAGAATTATTGAAATCGTTAAAAAAGCTGTTTGATTAAAGGAGTAATAAATGATTCAAACTGAAAGCAGATTGACAGTAGCAGACAACTCCGGTGCAAAGGAATTATACTGTATCAAGGTCCTTGGCGGATCAAAAAGGCGGTATGCGACCATTGGTGATATTATTGTATGCTCTGTAAAAGAAGCCATTCCCAATGCAAAAGTCAGCAAGGGAGACGTTGTCCAGGCGGTCATTGTCAGGACAAAAAAAGAAATATCCAGGGCAGATGGCTCAATGATTCGTTTCGATGATAATTCAGCCGTTATTTTAGCAAAATCAAATGAACCGGTTGGTACGCGTATTTTTGGTCCGGTAGCAAGAGAGTTAAGGGCAAAAAAGTTTATGAAAATTGTCTCTCTGGCTCCTGATGTGCTTTAACGATCAGGTTATTGGGGAAAAATTGTATGGGAACAAGAAAGATCAGACTAAAAAAAGATGACAAGGTTAAGGTATTGACCGGTAAAGATACAGGTAAAATCGGTAAAGTGCTTAAAGTGAATAAAAAAACCAACCGGGTCATTGTTGAAAATATTAATGTTGTTAAAGTCCATCAAAGGCCGTCAAAGGCAAACCCACAGGGCGGAATTGTGGAAAAAAATATGCCGATTCATATATCCAATCTTATGATTATGTGTAACTCGTGTATAAAACCGACACGGATTGGAATGAAACAATTGGAAGATGGGAAACGGGTCAGAATCTGTAAAAAATGTAGTCAGCAGATTGATTCATAGGATCAAAGGCGGAGAGAAATACATGGCAACTCTTAAAGAAAAGTACATTAACGAGATTGTTCCAAAGCTTAAAGAAACCTTTAATTATACCAATGGATTACAGGTGCCAAGGCTTGAGAAAATCGTGTTGAATATGGGATTGGGCGAAGCAGTCAGAAATCCTAAGATCATTGAACCAGCGGCAGCTGAACTGGCATTGATTGCAGGTCAACGACCCGTAATTACCAGAGCAAAAAAACCGATTGCAAATTTTAAGCTTCGTGCAGACCTTCCCATTGGGTGCAAGGTGACGTTGCGACGTGAAAAAATGTATGATTTTTTAGATCGACTGGTGAATATTGCTTTACCACGTGTCAGGGATTTTCGAGGAATATCTGGAAAAGCGTTTGATGGCCGGGGAAATTATACTCTTGGTATTACAGAGCATATTATATTCCCGGAAATTGATTATGATAAGACCGAAAGTATTAAAGGTCTTAATATCACAGTTGTGACAACAGCTAAAACGGATGAGGAAGGCAAAGCACTCTTGAAATTTTTTGGGATGCCTTTCAAAAATTAGGATCTTAAGGAGGAAAGCTTGGCTAAAACAGCTTTAATCGTAAAGGCAAATAGAAAACAAAAGTTTTCTGTGCGTGCATATAACAGATGCCCCTTATGCGGTAGACCAAGAGGATTTATTAGAAAAGCGGGTATTTGCAGAATTTGTTTCAGGACACTGGCATCAGAAGGTAAGCTTCCAGGTGTTACCAAATCGAGTTGGTAAATAACAAATTTTATAATTATATCAGCGCAGTTTAAGGAGATTTCAAATGGCAATTAGTGATCCAATTGCAGACATGCTTACAAGCATAAGAAATGGTGGTAAAGCAAGTCTTGCTAAAGTGGATATCCCCGGATCGACAATTAAGTTAGACATGGTGCGGGTGCTGAAAGAACAAGGATATATCAAGGACTTCAAATTCCTCGAAAATGAGACGCAGGGCGTGATTCGTGTCTATTTAAAATATGTATCTGATGATCAGCCCACAATTTTCGGAATTGACAGAGTGAGTAAACCATCTTGCAGGGTTTACAGTAAATCAAAACAGATTAAGCCGGTTTTAAACGGCCTGGGTATATCTATTGTATCAACCTCAAAAGGGTTGATGACGGATAAACAGGCAAAAGAAGCGAACGTCGGCGGTGAAATTCTTTGTAACGTATGGTAGCACAGGAGTAAGTTATGTCCAGAATAGGAAAACAGCCGGTTCAGCTTCCAGATAAGGTACAATTTGCCCTTAACGGTGATATGATCTCAGTTAAAGGACCCAAGGGTAATCTTGAACGCAAATTGCATCCAGCCATTGAACTGAGTATAAAAGATAATGTTATTGAAGTCACAACAGATAACAACGATAAGAAGAAAGTGGCTTTACAGGGATTGTTTAGAGCCCTTATTTTCAATATGGTTGCTGGTGTGAGTACAGGATACGAGAAAAAATTGTTACTTAACGGTATTGGATATCGTGCAGAAACCAAAGGCAGCAGCCTTATCCTCAATGTTGGATATTCCAATCCAGTTGATTTTATTGTTCCTGATGGAATTGCGGCCAGAGTAGAAAATAATACACAGGTCACTCTGTCCGGAATTGATAAAGAACTCGTTGGTCAGGTTGCGGCGAATATTAGGAATATAAGACCACCAGAGCCATATAAAGGCAAAGGTATTATGTATTCAGATGAAAGAATTATCAGAAAAGCTGGTAAGACTGCAGGTAAAGATTAAAAGGCGGGAATATAAAGATTATGGCAAATACAGCACCAAGGCTTGTATCAAGGCTTAAAAGAAAAAAAAGAATCAGAAAAAATATTTTTGGTCATCAGGACCGCCCAAGACTGAGTGTATTTAGAAGTAGTAAACATATCTATGCCCAGATTATCGATGATACAAAAGGAACCACGCTTGCATCTGCATCTACTCTTGATAAAGAATTTAAAGAGGCTACGATAGAGGGCAAAAAGGTTGACATTGCAAAGGCGGTTGGAAGTCTTATCGGCAAAAGAGCTCTTGATAAGGGAATTACTAAAGTAGTCCTGGACAGGAACGGGTTTTTATATCATGGTCGCATCAAATCTCTTTCAGACGGAGCCCGCGAAGCCGGATTAAATTTTTAAATTTTGGAGGAAAGACCCTTGGCAAGACAGCAAATGGAAGATACTGGACTGATCGATAAGGTTGTTAGAATCAATCGTGTTGCAAAAGTTGTAAAAGGCGGTAGAAACTTCACCTTTAGTGCACTTGTTGTTGTGGGAGATGGTGAAGGTAGCATCGGTTATGGTCTGGGAAAAGCAAAAGAAGTCCCCGAAGCAATCAAAAAAGGTTTGGAAAAAGCTAAAAGAAGTATGGTAAAAATTTCCCTGCTCAGCGGAACTATACCTTTTGAAGTTGTTGGTAAAGCCGGTGCAGGACGAGTTTTATTAAAGCCTGCATCTCCTGGTACCGGTTTGATTGCTGGTGGGGGAATTCGTGCGGTCCTCGAGGCCGTTGGCGTCACTGATATTCTGACAAAATGTATAGGAACAAATAATACACAGAATATTGTAAGAGCAACAATGGCGGGACTTTTGTCTTTGTGTACCAAAGAAGAAGTGGCAAGACGTCGTGGTCTTAGACCTGAAGATCTTTAGGAAGGTTAGAAATGACTGATAGAATTAAAATCACACAGATAAAAAGTAAAATAGGTCGTCCGGCAAAACATGGCCGTATTCTTCGTTCACTGGGCATCAGAAGGATGCATCATACAGTTGAGCATAATGCAGATCCTGTGATTCTCGGACAGGTTAAAAAAATCTGCCACCTGGTGAAAGTGGAGGAGGTATAATATGCAACTTCATGATTTAACACCTGAAAAAGGTGCCCAGAAAAAAAGAAAAAGAGTTGGCAGAGGACCGGGTTCCGGTATGGGTAAAACTTCCGGAAAAGGTCACAAAGGTCTTAAAGCCAGAGCTGGCGGAAGTGTCCGTCCCGGATTAGAAGGCGGTCAGATGCCTATATACAGAAGACTTCCCAAAATAGGATTCACCAATATTTTTAAAACCAATAATGCCATTTTGAATATCCAGGATTTGGATCAGTTTGAAGACGGGGCTGCCATTGATATCGACGTATTAAGAGAAGGCGGTCTGGTTAAAGGCCGTGTTGATGGCGTTAAAATTCTTGGAAATGGTGAAACCACAAAGAAATTTTCTCTGAAAAATATTCAGGTTTCTAAAATTGCAAAAGAAAAAATCGAAACTGCTGGCGGAAGCATCGAAATAAAAAATCGATCCGTATGGCACAGAGAAAAAAAATAATAATTAATTGAAGTGACCTGAAGGATATTATAAATGATTCAGAACAGCTACCAGAATCTGTTGAAAATTCCTGAGCTCAAAAGAAAGATTTTCATTACACTGGCATTACTGTTTGTCTACCGTGTGGGGATTCATGTCCCTACACCCGGGGTCAATGGCGCAGCGCTGGCTTCTTTTTTTGCTTCAGCTGAAGGGACGTTGTTTTCCATGTTTAATATGTTCTCAGGTGGCGCTCTAGAAAGACTTTCCATCTTTGCATTGGGGATCATGCCTTACATCAGTGCTTCTATTATTCTAGAACTGATGACTGTTGTTGTTCCACATTTGGCGCAACTTAAAAAAGAAGGGGATGCCGGTCGAAAAAAGAAAACCCAGTATACTCGATATGGAACTGTTGTATTGAGTATTATCCAGGGTTTTGGTATCAGTGTCGGTCTTGAATCCATGACCTCGCCTGCAGGCATTGCAATTGTTCCGATTGCCGGCTGGGGATTTCGACTGGTAACGATAATTACCCTTACAGCTGGTACCTCTTTTATCATGTGGCTGGGTGAGCAGATTACAGAAAGAGGAATTGGAAATGGCATCTCTTTAATCATCTTTGCAGGTATTGTAGCCGGAATTCCATCGGCAATGATAAACACAATCCGCTTGATGACTACAGGAGAAATGAGTGTTTTCTTGATGATCATCCTCATCGTCCTCATGGTTGCGGTTGTTGCAGCGATTATTTATATGGAAATGGCCCAGCGACGTATTCCGGTTCATTATGCCAAGCGGGTAGTCGGTCGTAAAATGTATGGTGGGCAGACCTCTCATCTGCCGTTGAAGATCAATACCGCCGGTGTTATTCCGCCGATATTTGCATCTTCGATCATTATGTTTCCCACAACATTGGCACAATTCATGGATTTTTCGATTATGAAAACCGTGGCAGCAATGTTCAGTCCGGGAACTATCTGGTACTATATGCTTTATGTTGGATTTATTATCTTCTTTTGTTTCTTCTATACAGCGGTACAGTTTAATCCTGATGATGTTGCAGATAACATGAAGAAAAATGGTGGATATATCCCAGGCATCAGGCCAGGCAAGCGCACCAGCGAATACATTGACAAGGTTTTAACCCGAATCACTGTAGGTGGAGCACTTTATGTTTCTGCTGTGTGTGTGTTGCCAACCTTTTTAATGAGCAAATTTAATATACCGTTTTATTTCGGTGGAACCGCCCTTTTGATTGTTGTGGGGGTTGCCATTGATACGATTTCTCAAATTGAGTCACACCTGATTTCAGGTAATTATGAAGGCTTTTTGGGACGTGACGGTGCCAGACGAATTAAAGGCAGATCCTGATTTAGATACGGACCAGATAAGGAGAGTAATAAGACTATGGCAAAAGAAGAACCCATCAAAGTTGACGGGAAAGTACTTGAAACATTACCCAATGCCATGTTCAGGGTTGAGCTTGAGAACAAGCATGTATTGCTTGCTCACATTTCAGGAAAAATGAGAATGCATTTTATTAAAATTCTGCCCGGAGACAAGGTGACCGTTGAGATTTCACCTTATGACTTGAGTCGGGGCAGAATCACTTATAGATACAAATAAACAAGATTTTAAGCCAGAGTATAAGCCAGAGTATAAGCCAGAGTATAAGATAGATAAATATTAAGGTTAGGAGTAGATGGATGAAAGTTAGAGCATCTGTAAAAAAAATCTGTAGAGAGTGCAAGATAATCAAAAGACGGGGTGTTGTCAGAGTTATCTGTATCAATAAACGTCATAAACAGAGGCAGGGATAGGGGGAAGAAATTTGGCACGATTAGCAGGAGTAGATTTACCACGAGATAAGCATGCATGGATCGCTTTAACCTATATTTTCGGAATCGGCCCAAGCCGATCCAGACTCATACTTGAAAAAACAGGTATAGATCCTACTACAAAAGCAAACGACCTAACTGAAGAACAGGTCAATGAGATCAGAAAAGTCATTGATGCTGAATACAAAGTGGAGGGTGAACTTCGAAGTGAAGTTTCCATGAACATTAAAAGACTGATGGATCTTGGCTGTTACAGAGGCTTGCGCCATCGTAAAGGACTTCCTTGTCGTGGTCAGAGAACCAGTACAAACGCCAGAACAAGAAAAGGTCCCAAACGGACTGCGGTTAAAAAGAAACAATAGAATAATTTAAAAAGGTACTATAATTATGGCAAAAAAGTCTAAAAAAGTTGTAGTCAAAAAACGGGTAAGAAAGAATATTTCCACAGGAATTGTGCATATTCAATCCACTTTTAACAATACAATTGTTACTATTGCCGATGAGAATGGAAATACCATTTCATGGTCCAGTGCAGGTAAACAGGGATTCAAAGGTTCTAGAAAAAGCACACCGTTTGCTGCAAAACTGGTGGCAGAAGATGCCGGCGCAAGAGCCATGGAACAGGGTATGAAAAATGTAGGTGTATTCGTCAAAGGTCCTGGACCTGGTCGAGAATCTGCCTTAAGGGCATTGCACGCACTTGGTTTTGATATATCCATGATTAAGGATGTGACACCGGTTCCGCATAATGGATGCCGTCCGCCAAAAAGAAGAAGAGTATAAAATACTTGTTTGATAAAGGAGAATAACATTGTCACGTTATATAGGTTCTGTTTGCCGACAATGCAGACGCGAGAATATTAAGCTTTTTTTGAAAGGCGATCGTTGTTTTTCAGATAAATGCAGTTTTGATAGAAGAGGTTATCCACCTGGACAACATGGACAAAGAAGAAGCAAATTGTCTGATTACGGGATTCAGCTCAGAGAAAAACAAAAAGTCAGAAGACTTTATGGAATAAGTGAAAAACAATTCAGGATTACTTTTAGAAAAGCGGATCAGCAAAGAGGGATTACAGGTACAAATTTGTTAAGCCTTTTAGAAACTCGTCTTGATAATACTGTTTTTAGAATGGGATTTGTTAATTCCAGAACCCAGGGTCGCCACTTTGTAAGACACAACCATTTTACTATAAATGGACAAAAGGTAAATATTCCGTCTTATCAAGTTCAAAAGGGTGATGTGATCGTCCTTCGCGAGAAGAGCCAGAAGATTCAAGCGATTACCGACTCTCTGGATGCCATCGTCAGACGCGGTATCCCCCAATGGATTACGATTAAGAAAGAAGATTTTAAAGGCGAAGTTGTGGGTGTTCCGGTACGTGAAGATATTACGCTTCCAATTCAGGAACAATTAATCGTAGAGCTTTATTCAAAATAAGCAAACCTTTGACAGGGTTTGTTAATTAAATCGTTCAGGAGATATAAATGTCATCTGAAAAACTTGCATATGTGAACTGGCGAGAGATGATCAAGCCGGAAGAGCTTGATGTTACTACAACTTCAACATATGGTAAATTTGTGTGTGAACCACTCGAAAGAGGATACGGTATCACGATAGGCAACTCTCTTCGTCGTATTATTCTTTCATCCATTTATGGGGCAGCCATTGTATCAGTTAAATTTGATGATACGCTTCATGAATACAGTGTGATATCTAATGTCAGAGAAGATGTTTCAGAAATTATTTTGAACCTGAAAGAGTTAAAACTCAGAGTGGATGATACAGAAGACAAGGTCATCACACTGAGTGTTAAGGGTGAAACAGAAGTTACTGGTTCTGATATTGTCAGCCCAGACGGAAAGGTTGAAGTACTTAACCCTGAACAGCATATTGCCTCAGTTTCCGAAAATGGTGAGCTGAATATGACCATGGTTGTAAAAAATGGAAAAGGATATGCACTGGCTTCTGCCAACAAAGATGAGGATGCACCCATTGGTACCATTCCTATTGATAGTGTCTTTTCACCCATAAAAATGGTTAAATATGTTGTGGGAACTTCCAGAATTGGGCATAAAACAGATTATGATAAACTGACTCTTGAGGTCTGGACAGATGGATCGGTTACCCCGGATAATGCGGTTGCTTATGCTGCCAAGATTCTAAAAGAGCAGATGAATCCGTTTATCAATTTTGATGAGGACATGGAACCTGATCATTTTGAAGATGCGGGTGATGATGCAGATAAAAATTTTAATGAGAATATTTACCGATCAGTGGATGAACTTGAGCTGTCTGTCAGAAGTTCCAACTGCCTGAAAAATGCCAGGATCCATACGATCTATCAATTGGTTCAAAAAACAGATTCAGAGATGCTGAAAACCAAAAATTTCGGTCGAAAATCCTTAAATGAGATTAAGGAAGTTTTAGTTTCCATGGACCTTTCACTGGGTATGGATCTTGAAGGTTTTGAGCCGCCAGAAGATGAGAACAATCAGGAAGGAGAATAGTATTCCATGAAACATAGAAAAACAGTATTAAAATTAAACAGAACTTCAAGCCACAGAAAGGCGATGTTTAGAAACATGGTCACTTCTCTGTTCAAACACGATAAAATTAAAACCACAGAGGCCAAAGCAAAAGGGTTAAGAAAAATAGCTGATAAAATAGTGACCCTTGCTAAAAGAGGTGATCTGCATGCCAGAAGACAGGCACTGGCCGTCATTCTGGAAAAAGATATCGTTCATGCGCTTTTTGAACATGTAACAGAAAAGTTTAATTCCAGACAGGGTGGATACACCCGGATCACCAAACTGGGACCCAGAAAAGGGGATGTAGCTTCTATGGTACAGATCGAATTGATTTTCGATTGATCTTAAGCTACAAGCTAATTTAAGTTAAAAAACCCTGGCTGATTAATCAGCCAGGGTTTTTTAATATATTCAGGTATTCAGCCTTTAAATTTTTTTGTTCTTTTTAGCCTGGTACAATCGTTTGTCTGCCGCTTTTAACAGAATGGCTGAAGATCCCATCCCTTTTTCAAAAACTGAAGAGAGACCATAACTGAGTTTAACATTAAACGTGGTATTATTTGCAAAAAGTGGTTTGTTTGCCAGCTCCTGTTTAACTCTTTTAATATAGGTTTCAGCCTGTTCCTTATTGGTCGATGGTAAAATCACTACAAATTCATCACCAGCGAATCGGGCCACTATATCAGAGTCTCGTTTCAGGCGGTTCAGGCAGTCTGCTGTATGGCATAAGGCCAAATCACCATTGTCATGACCATATGTGTCGTTAATGGATTTAAAGTCGTCCAGATCAAGAAAAATAGTCGTCAGGTCAATGTGATATCGTTTGGATCGTAAAAATTCTCTTTCAAGAATCTTTTCCATCACTCCTCTGTTTAAAAGGCCTGTTAAAGGATCATGAAAAGCCAAAAACTTTAATCGTTCATGCGCAGTTACGTTTGACAGGCATAATGAAACCTTAAGGGCCAGTTGTTCCAATAAAGAGGTATCAATACCGGGCTCGAATCGAAACTTGTCAATATCTGCCTGGTTAATACTGCCCACGATTTCACCATCCAGGGTGATGGGCGCTATGGCAATGGAACCAATATCATAGTCCGAGACCTCAGGAAGAATCGGATTAAATCGGTTTAATTCTTTGTTGGCTAATAATGGTTTTAAACGATTCTGAGTGATATCTGAGAAGCCCTCTTTGGATAAGAAGGCGGTTGATTTACTCAGTAGTGCTGAATTTTGAATATTATGAAGGTATTGCGAAATATTGCTTTCTTCTATGATGGATAACCATGTATAGGGAACAGAAAATTTGGTGCTGATTTCAGATAATAGTTTTTCGATAAAATCCTGGAAGTTTAAAATGGTTAAGATACTGATTTCAATTTCATGAAATCTTCTGGCAACTATTTCATTCTGTTTTAACCGGTCTAACAGTGAATTTGGAATCGGCATATTATTTCGCTTAAATCATTGAGGTTGCGGGCAAGAGAGCTTCAATCATTATATGGATTTTAAACTAGGTAAGAATAATTGCAAGAAGATTTTTAAATATCGGCGTTTTTCATGGTCTTGACAATACAATACAGGTTGAATACAAATGATTAATTCTATCCAATAAAATGAAGGAAACAATATGGAAATGATATCTTCTCGTAACTATTCATTGATCCAATTTGCAGCATTTATAATCGTTGTTGCAGGGATGAAAGCGGCAACCGTTCTGGTGGTTCCATTCCTGTTGGCAGCATTTCTGGCTATTATCTGCGCTCCTCCTTTGTTCTGGCTGCAAAAACGAGGGGTCCCAAGCACACTGGGTATCCTTATTATATTGATGGGCGTGGTTGCGGTTCAAATGGCATTGATTACGCTGGTTTCATCTTCAATTTCTGATTTTTCGCAGAATATTCCTTTTTACCAGGAACGGCTGAAAACCTTGACCATTGAAAGCCTGCAAATTCTTTCTCGCTATGGGATTGAGCTTGAAACCGATAAACTGGCCGAACTGCTGAATCCCAGTCGGATTTTAAAACTGGTAGCCAATACCTTGAATGGGCTTGGCGGAATGCTGACCAACACCTTTTTTGTATTTTTAACATTTATCTTTATTCTTTCTGAAGCGTCCGGGTTTCCCAATAAACTGAGGATCATTTTAGATGATCATACATCAAATCTTGAAAAATATTCGCAGATTACATCCGGGGTGAATCGATATCTGGGCATCAAGACCCTGACCAGTCTTGGAACAGGAATCGTTATAACGATCTGGCTTGTCGTCCAGGGAGTGGATTATCCGGTCATGTGGGGGGTGTTTGCTTTTTTATTAAATTATATCCCGAACATCGGTTCTATCATTGCTGCTGTTCCGGCAGTCCTTCTGGCTTTGATCCAGTTGGGACCTGTGGCTTCCGGGATTTCAGCATTAGGATTTCTTATTGTCAATACACTGGTCGGCTCTGTGATTGAACCCAAGGTGATGGGACAGGGGACAGGGCTTTCAGCTCTTGTGGTCTTCTTATCTCTGGCATTTTGGGGCTGGGTGCTTGGCCCTGTGGGGATGCTTCTTTCTGTGCCGTTGACCATGGCCGTTAAAATCGCTATGAAAGGAAGCCAATCAACAAAATGGTTGTCCATATTATTGGGCTCAAATAAAGAGGTATCTCAGATGGCTGGTTGTCACACCAAACAAGGGGAATAAGGGCTATGGGACACTGCCTTGGATATTGATCAGAATATCTCCGTTATCAAATTGAGGACCGCCAATGGTAACGCTGGAGTGATTATTGAGAAGAACATGGGTCTGAAAAACAGATCGATTGTTTTTTAACATATTAATCTGAAAGGAAATGCGTTGACCGCTCATCTGCAAGGGTGTCACAATAAGAGTTCTTCCTGCCGGCACAGAGACCTGACCGTTTTGATTAAATCCAAGGGTCATGTTTTTAGACGATATCAATCGATATGATGTATAATTAAATCGAGATTGATAATTTGCAACAACAGACAAAAGCCCGGGATCAATATGATTGGAACCAGTGGATGCATGAATGACCATAACCTGAGTTTCAACCTGACCTTTGGCCATTACCGGATGAGTGAATAAACACAAACTCACAAGACACAGGGCTGTAATTTTAAAATATCTGATCATAATTCCTCTTTGTTATCACGTTAAATAAAACCCATGTTTTATCAGGTCTCAGAGATCCAGATAATCGTATGTTTTTGTTTTTCAGTCTCAATAATCATTACTGATGCATAATCCGTATCAATGGATTCTACAATTGCACTGGGGCCGACCGGACTTACCAGGCGCCCTTGAAACGCAACCAAGCTGATCACCATAATGGCAACAATGGATGCAAGTTTCAAGTAAATATTTTTACCAAACCTTTTTCCTGTAGATTCGAAGAAATTGGGTGCTGTTTTATTTAAGACAAGTTTTAGCTTGTCTGCGGATTGATTTGAATTGATTTTGAGTATCTGTTGATCTGCATGGTTTGAAAAAAGGTTTGACATGGTTTGATATGAGTGAATCAGATCCCTGCAATCCGGGCAAACTTTTTGATGATCGTCAAGGGCCTGGAAAAGATCTCGGGCTAACTCGTTATCAACAAATTGACTGATCTGTTCGCTGGTATATTGGGTGCATTTGTTTTTCATAAAAGGTTTCCTTTTATTTTTTAACCTGCAAAGCAGTCATTAAAAGTGTCCTGGCCGAATGAAGCCGCGAGCTGACAGTTCCTTTTTTAATATTGAGTAAGTCACCAATCTCCTTATAAGAGAGTCCTTCCAATGTACTGAGAACAAACACCAGCCGTATTTTTTCGGGTAAGACGTTAATGGCATTCATCAAATTTGTTTCCATCTGTTTTTCTTGAATCAGCAGTTCCGGGTTTTGGCCTTTTATATTTTCTTCCAGCAGGTGAAAATCATTTTCTGATTCCATAGACTGATGATGCCATTTAAATCGTCGCTTCCATTTACGCTTCCAGTTCAGGCAATGATTGATGGTAATCTTTCGAAGCCAGGTGGCAAGGCTTGAATCCTGCCTAAAGGTTGCAATATTTTTATGCACGCTGACGAAAACATCCTGTACCACCTCAAGGCTTTCCTCTCGATCCAGTGTGATCCCGTAGGCAATTTTTAAAAGTTTTGCCTGATATGTGTTAACCAGAATATTGAAAGCCCATTCCTGTCGCTTCTGCAGTCTTTTGACCAGGTCTTGTTCAGATAGATCCTGTTCAGCTAAATCCTGTTCAGCTAAATCCTGTTCAATCGGTATTTTCAGGTTACCCTCTTTTTTTTGTACAATAAATTATTGCTTATCCTTTGCCAGGTTATTGCCTTATCCATCTTTTTTCTTCGCGCCAGTATCCATTGGAAACGATAAATCTGTCATATCTGCTATCCACCCATTCTCCATGCCGGTTATAGTGGCCAGGGTTCCATTTTTCTTCATAAACCGGTTCGATCCATACTCGTTCAACACTCCAATATCCTCTGGGACCGCGGTTATAATGTCTTTTATGCAACCGGTGTCGATCTCTATGTCTGTAACTGGCATGGTCATTGGTTTGATGCCCGGAATAAGAACTCTGGTATGCAGGTTTGTCATTTTTGTTTATTCCATGGATAATTGCAGTGCCCAGAATAGCAACGCCGGTTCCCAAAAGGAATCCTTCCATGGTTTTTCTGTCTGCACGGGCCGGTGCGGATAAAAATAAAATTGCAATAAAAACAGCAGTTATGGTTGCGATAGTCTTTTTCATGTTTGTGTCCCCCATTTTAGTATCAAACAAGTGGTGATTACAATAAATTTTGCGCTTCTATTAACCTTTGACACCGCAAAAATAAAAAAACTCAAAAAATAATTTCTATGTGAATCAATATTTACAAATAGGGAATTTGATGAAAACTATAAACTAATTGAAACTGCAAAAGAGGATATCAGCCGCCAATAGATGTCATATGGCTGATGGGAATATCTTTGGCGGTCCGGTTTTGAAGGCCATGCGAGTCCGGCTTTTTGCTTAAAGCAGATAAAATAATCTCTTTGAGTTGTGCATCTGAAGCATGATTGCGAAGGGGGCCTAAAATATCTTTTTCATAATTATTTAACAGACAGGGCCTCAGTGTCCCCCTGGACGTCAGCCTCAGCCGGTTGCAATCTGAACAGAAATGAGAACTCACCGGTGTAATAAAGCCGATGATTCCTTTGGCACCCTGGATGGCAAATTTTTTAGCCGGACCATCATTGGGCATCTGCATAATTGGCTTTAAGGCTCCCAGCCCGGACTCTATTCGTTTTTTAATTTCATCTGATAAAATCTGGTCCTGATTGTTGAAAGTTGCCTCACCCATAGGCATATATTCGATAAAACGGATGTGAAACGGATATTTTAATGTCAAGGCAGCAATGGCTTCAATTTCATTGTCATTGATACCCTTTAAAATAACAGTATTAATTTTTACAGGGAAAATGCCGGATTCATGGGCCGATAAAATAGTCTTCCAGACTATTTTAAAATCATCTCTTCCTGTGATTTCCTTGAATTTAACCGGATCAAGGGTATCCAGACTGAAATTGAGCCGCGTGATACCCAGCTTGATCAGGGTTTTGATTTTTTCCCGGGTTAACAGGGCGCCATTGGTGGTAATGGAAATATCTTTAAGGGTTTCAATAGTGCTGAGTTGTTCAAGAAAAGGAAAGATACCTTTTCGGACAAAGGGTTCTCCACCCGTGATCCTGACCTTTGTAATGCCCAAGTCGCAGGCTATTCTGGTGATTTTTAAAATTTCTTCATACTGAAGGATCTGGTCATGGCCGAGCGCTTCAAAATGTGCATAGGGCATGCAGTATCGGCATTTGAAATTACACCGATCAGTGATGGATATCCGAAGGTAATTAATGGTACGGTTGCCGGCAATCACGATTTAAACGGTTTTGCTGTAAAGGGTCAATAATGCGTCGGTAAGTCCTTGAATCGTGTATTCTTTGGCTTCAATGTCCGGTTCAATATCAAGAGAGCGGGCTGTATCTGATGTGATAGGCCCAATACTGGCAATGACAACATCTTTTAAAAGGGTTTTGGCATTTTTTGATTCCAGCAAAGAGATAAAATTGGAAACAGTTGAAGAGCTGGTAAAGGTTATGGCATCAATTTCATTGTTTTCAAGAAGGGTTATCAGTTCCTCTTTTCTATCCTCACAAAGACCGGTTTCATATGCCACCACTTCATCCACTATTGCTCCCATTTTTGTCAGTTCTTCAGGCAGGATGGTTCTGGCTTTTTTGGCTCGCGGCAGCAATACTTTTTTGCCTTTCATTTCAATTGCTGAAAAGGCATCCACAACACTTTCTGCTTGATAGGTTTTCGGCAGAATATCACTGATAATTCCATATTCCTGCAATCGTTCTTTGGTTACAGGACCGATACAGGCAAACTTTAAATGTCCTAAAACCCTTACATCTTTTCCCATATCAAAAAGGGTGTCAAAAAAGAATTTTACTCCATTCACACTGGTAAACACCAGCCAGTCATAATCAATAATCTTATCAATGGATGCTTTTAATGGAGAAATATCTTTGGGTGCATCAATACGGATGGTTGGAATTTCAATGCATTGTGCCCCCAGTTTATTCAGGGTTGATACCATACTGCTGGCCTGGGCCCGAGCCCGTGTAATGATTATCTTTTTGCCAAAGAGCGGTCGGTTGTCAAACCATGCTAACTCATCTCTTAACGAAACCACATGGCCAACTACAATAATGGCCGGTGATTTTAGTTTTGCCGCTTTAACAACCGCTTCAATGGTTTCAAGGGTCCCGGTCACGGTTTGTTGTCGATTTGTGGTTCCCCATCGGACCAGTGCAACGGGCGTGTTTTTATCTTTGCCGTTTTCCACAAGTTTGCTGACAATGTTGCCAAGATTTTTTACACCCATGAAGAAAACCAGGGTGGCATTGGATTTGGCAAAGACATCCCATTGCATGCTCGAGTCTTTTTTATCAGGATTTTCATGGCCGGTGATAAAAGATACAAAAGAGGTGTGATCTCTGTGGGTCACAGGGATGCCGGCATATGCGGGTGCAGCAACTGCCGAAGTGACGCCTGGAATGACTTCAAAAGATACGCCGTGACTTAAAAGCATCTGGGCTTCTTCACCGCCCCGGCCAAAAACAAAGGGATCTCCGCCTTTCAGCCGGGCCACATCATAACCCTGTTTTGCCTTGTCCACCAGTAATTGGTTAATGCTATCCTGGGAAAGGGTATGGTCCCCTCCCTTTTTGCCCACATAGATAATCTGGGCATCTTTTCGGGCATATTCGAGTAAATAAGGAGACGCCAGGTAGTCATAGACAACAACATCGGCTGTTTCTATGCATTCTTTTGCCTTTATTGTTAAAAGACCCGGATCTCCAGGACCTGCACCAATCAGATATACTATGCCGGTTTTAGCTGTCATTTGCATTTAAACACTCCAATATTTTTCTTCCGCCCTTTGCAAGGACCTGATCAGCCAAAGCCTGACCTGAAAGTTCCACCTGATCCAGTGGGGAGATAAGTTGTTCTTTAATCAATTGTTTACCATCTTCAGAAGCGACAATGGCTGTCATTTCAACACCATTATCAACCATCCTGGCAAAACAGGCCACCGGGATATGGCAGGACCCTTCGATCCGGCGTAAAAATGCCCGTTCACCAGTGACGCAGATTCGTGAATCAGAATGATCCAGATATTTCATAACAGGGGCAATATTCTTGTCATTTTTCCGTGTTTCAATGCACAGGGCGCCCTGGCCCACTGCCGGAATCATGATGGTTTCGTCCAGATACTGGGTAATCACGTCCGACTGGCCCAGTCTTCGAAGACCGGCTGCTGCAAGGACGATGGCATCATAATCGCCTGCCTGAAGTTTTTTAATCCGTGTGTCCAGGTTGCCCCGGATGGATTCAATCCGGACATCCGGCCTGATATGTTTGATCTGGGAGGCCCGTCTCAAGCTTGATGTTCCGATCTTTGCTCCAATTTTATAGTCTGCCAGCATCTTATTGTCGTGAGAAATCAGGACATCAAAGGGATTTTCCCGTTTTGGTATTGCGCCAATGGTCAGGCTGTCCGGCAATTCTCCAGGCATATCTTTCATGCTGTGAACAGCTATATCAATGTCTTTGTTTAACAGTGCGGTTTCAATCTCTTTGACAAAAAGACCTTTCCCTCCCACCATGGCAAGAGGCCGGTCCGTTATCTGGTCCCCGGTTGTTTTAATGATCAAGAGTTCAACCTTAAGATCCGGGAAATGACCCTCAATCTCGGATTTGATAAAATTGGCCTGCCAAAGTGCTAACTGGCTTCCCCGGGTACCGATGATAATCTTATTTTTCATAAAAATCTATCAAACCCCGCAGGAACCGCAGCTGGAAGATGAGCAGCTGCCGCATGCAGATGAAGAAGATGATTTAACCGTCGTCTCTCCTGTGCCGCCTCCGCTGATTTTAGAAACAAAGCCGCAGGCAGACATCAGGCGGGTCAGATCCTGACTGTCACAACCCGGACATTCCGGAGTTGAGCTGCCCATGACAAGGGTTTCAAATTCCTTGTCACAGATATTGCATTTATATTCATATATTGGCATATTTTTCCTCTATATCTTAATTACAATTAAACAAACCAATATAATGGTTTATACCAATATTTTCAAGTCAGTATTTGCCGAGCTCATTGAAACGGTGTTTAAATGATAGATAAAATCATAAAGCCATGATGAAAGTCTTGATTTTTATATCTCCTAAAGCATAAAAGAGAAAAAGAATTAAGTTTATGCTGTCAATATAATTTTAAGGATGACAATGACTTCATTGAGAAAACGGGCATCACAAGGATTAAAAAAAGGGGATTGCTTCAGCTATAAGCGAACCTTCACAAAAGAAGAGACCCTCTTGTTTGGTGATATTACCAAAGATTATAATCCGGTTCATTATGACATGGGCTGGAACCAGAATAAAGGATTTAAAGATCTGATTTGCCACGGGCTTCTGGTGGGGTCTATGATCTGTGAATTTGGCGGTCAGGTTTGCTGGCTGGCCACGGGCATGAATTTTAAGTTCATCAGCCCTGTTTATTTTGGGGATGAAATCACATGTGCGGTTACCCTTCTTGATGTACAGGAAAACGGTCGGGCAAAAGCTGAGGCTGTGTTTACCAATCAAGACGGCCTTCAGGTCGCTTATGTTGAACTGTCAGGCCGTCTGCCCATAGGAAAAGAAAAGCACTATTTAGATCAGATGATCAAATCAGGTGACCCTACCAATAAATTATCTGATAAGAATTATACATAATAAAAAAATTCATATCAGAGATAGCAGGCTGCCCTCACTTTCCTGGTTCTCATCCCGCAAGTCTCATGAACAATGAACGGTTTAAAGGTTTTTCAATTCCTGGATTCTATATTTATGAATGCTTAAGGGTTTATACGTCATACTATTGATCATGTGCTGATAACTTCCATCCTTAATCATAGAGGCTAAGGCTGCATTGAAATCATTCAGAAGCTCTTTATGATTTTGAATACGCTTTGACAAAGTAATGTGGAGTTCTTTTTCTTCAAACGGGTTTTTAATGATGAATAAAGAGTCTTGTGTCTTTTGCGGCAATGATGCGATAATTCTTTGGGCGTTCAGCTTTTCTTCCATGGTAAGATCTATTCTTTTGTTGACAAGTTTTAACAAATTCTGTTCAAGACTTTTGACAAAGGTTTTTTGTATTTTATCGGATTTGATCTTTTTTAAATAACCATACCCCAATATTACGCCGATATTTTTCCCTTCAAGGTCTTCAATTTTATTATAGACAAAAGGGTCATCCTTGTGCTTTATCAGAACGATGGCTGTGTTCACATAAGGTTTGCTGTAGACCATCGTCTTGGCCCGCTCCTCTGTGTACCATGCTATGGCAAGGCCATCCAGCTCACCGATTTTAACAAGATGTTGCGTCCGGGCCCAGGGGTAAAACTTAAATTCAACTTTATGGCCGGCACGTTTGAATATCCGGGAGACGATCTGGGCCGCAATGCCGTGATTTTTCAGTTCAAAGCCGATGTAAGGAGACCATTCGGTTCCTCCCAGTTTCAATTCTGCAGCTCCGAGAGTGCTGCTGGAAAATAAGAAGGCGATAACGATTAAAATACGTAATGATTTCATTTGATTTTCCTCTGTCATTCTCTTGATAATCGGTTTTTAGGCTCACTAAAAATGGAATATTGTTAATAGTGTATTAAAAATTATCATGTGTTTCCAGGTGAATATTTTGACGTAACTCTTTGGGTGAACCTTTAGTGCTGCCTGATATGGGCAGTCTGATGAGAAAATTTGTTCCTTTGCCCGGGGATGAAACGACTTCCATGGCACCGCCATGCTGTTCGGTGATGATAAAATATGAGACAGACAGACCCAGACCTGTTCCCATGCCAACACTTTTTGTGGTGAAAAATGGTTCCAGAACTCTTTTGCGAACAGAATCTTCCATGCCGGGTCCATTGTCTTCTATTTCAATAAAGGCAGTATCATTTTTCGATTTGAGACGAATGATGAAAAAAGGGGATTCATTGATATATTCTTTTTCTGCCATGGCCTCAGCAGCATTTTTAAACAGGTTAAAGAAAACCTGTTGGATTTCATTGTTTTCACAATAGACCAGAGGAAGGTTGTCATCGTACTTTCTGATAATTTTTATTTTTTTAAAGTCACATTTTTTTTTAAGATCATAATCATTGGTTATTAGCTCAAGTGTATTATCCAGAAGTTCCGGAAGGCTGTTTAACTTGAATTGTTCTCCACTTTTCCTGCAGAAACTGAGCATATTTCTGACAATACGGGCCGCCCTCAGACCTGAAGTGTTAATATTGTCTATCATTTTTGGAAGCTCTCTTTTTTCAAGGTATTGACACAGATTTTCAAAGGATATGGAATGATCAAGAGCTGTTTGAATATTTTTTTTGGAAGGTTCTAAAAGTCTTAGTCTCAGCATCTGGGCATTTCCCAGGATCCCTGCCAAAGGGTTGTTGATTTCATGGGCCATGCCTGCTGCCAGTCCACCTATGGAAGCCATTTTTTCAGTCTGAACCATCATTTCTTCAAGTCTCACTTGTTCAGTGACATCATCAATTCTTATCACTGCACCGCTGGTACCATTTGAAGTCAGTGGATAGATCGTAATGTTTTCATATATCTTTTCTCCGTCTACCTGGCGGGCAATTTTTGTTTCTTCCTGAGGAACTTGTGTCAAAAGAGCCTTTTGTATCTTTTGAGCATCAACTGCCATTCTTGGAAACACATCATTTAATTTTTTGCCGGAAGCTTCCTTACTTGAAACACCTGTCTTTATCTCTGCCTGTCGGTTCCATTGGGTAACGGTACCTGCCGGGTCTATACCCACCAGAACAGACGGCATGGAGTTGATAACATTGGTGAGATAATTGCGGAGCAGGCGAATTTTGTTTTCAACTTCTTTACGTTCCGTGATTTCATCATGGATTCTCAGCCGCATGTCATTGACGGCTTTCACCACCTGGGCAAGTTCGTCATCCCTATTTGCTTTTGATGAAGTTCGGTTTAATTCTAACGGGATGTCCATATGCTCAATATCAAGGTTTCTTGCGTACAGAGCCATTGTTCCCAGGTGGCGGGATACAAGATATTGGAAAATCAAAAGGATGAACAAAGACATAAAAAAGGTTTTGACTGCCCTGCTGGACAGAATGATCAGAACCCGATCATAAAGGCGCTGATGGACACCTTTGAGGCCGGCAATGACATAAAGCTCCCCGATGCGGTTTGTTTCGTTATGATGCATATACTCAAGGGGTATATGGCGGTCAATCACGGAACCTTCAGGGATATGGCCGGATGATGCCAGAATATCCCCTTGTTCTGTTTTAACAACAAGGTATTGAATATCCCGAAGCTGCTGGGCACCTTCAAGTTGGATCTGTAAGGCTTCGGTATCAAAATCCCAGGAGCTGTTAATAATGCTTTTCAGATAGGAGTTTTGGATTTGCTGAATTTGTTTTTCAATAAAATTAATGTCGTTTTGATACTCAAGGTATAATTGTACGCCGGTTTCAGCAAGGGTAAAAAAGAAACTGAACAAGAGAATATAAGCTAATAGCCTTGAACCAAGCGAACTTTTTTTCATATAGGTGCGGAATGTTAAAGACATTTTTTAGTTTACACCATATTTTCAGAAATAGTCTTGTATCCTCTTGATATACCCTGGTACGATCGTATTTTTACCCATGGCAGTTCCTTAATAAATCAAAGGTCTTTCCCGGACATACGCCTGCATTTTTCAAGCCTTCAATATAACCGGCGTTGGTTTGGAAAATCGTTATTTTTTCATCTCATAAACGTCTTTTAAGGTCATGACATGATTGTCCCAGATCCGCATAAACCTTTCTTTGTCTGTCACAGGTTTTTTAATGATCTTTTGACAATATTCCATTTGAGCTTCACTGGTGTCTGTCTTGGAATATAGTTTGAGCGCATATTCGGAAAAATCCCTGATCATGAAATCAAAAATCTGTTCTAAAAGATCTTCTTGAAAACCATCCATATTGAATTTTTCAATGATGAGCTGTCCATAGGCTACAATGGTAAACATTTCACCCAGGTACAAAAGGAAATCCATGTTTTTAGCCTGGTGTTTATCAGGAGATGCATTGATCAGCATTTCCTGTAGCATTTTAATCTGTTCCTTGAAAATATTCACATTGGGCAGATCCACAGAATTGTATGCCATATTGAAATCATGGAATTGAATTCTGCCAAGCCCTTTTGTAGGGCCTTGTTCAAACAAGAAGGTATCACAGGCAGCATCATCTCTTTTGTTAATTTCAGGAAATTGGCCGGGGTTGAAAAAATAGTTGGCCATGAATTTGATTATCAGTGCCATGTTGACATGTATGGTTCCTTCGAGCTTGGGAAGGGATCGGATGTCAGACACTGCGATTTCAAAATAGGTATCTTTTTCAAAGCCTTTTGCTGCGATAACATCCCAGATCAGGTTGGTCACAAGCTCCCCCTGGGTAGGGACTTTCATTTTAACGATTGGATTGTATAAAAGATATCTTCTATCCTCTTTGGACGCACTCCTCAAATAGTCTGTTGCTCGCTGGGAAAAAAGCTTCATGGCACAAAGCCTTGTATACGAATCAACAAAGAGCTGTTTGATATGGGGGAAGTCAGTAACCCATTTGCCGTAAAGATTTCTGTTGGCTGCATGATTCAGGCCTTCATAAAAAGCATGGGTGGCCATACCCAATGCTGCCCATCCCAGATTGAATTTTCCCACATTAATTGTATTTAAAGCAGAATCCCAGGCATCAGATCCGGTTGAAAGGATATCGTCTTCGGTCACAGGATAACTATTTAACGCATACTCAGCCACGTAACCCTCCCAGTCCACGACATTTTGAATCAGGTCATAGTTTTCATGTTCAGGGTTTGCGGCAAACCAGACATACTCACCGGTTTCAGTGTTTTTGCCAAATGTGGAAACAATGCCGGCTTTATTGGCATTGCCAATATAATATTTCCCCCCGTCAGCCACATATTGTCCATCACCCAAAGGCGTCAAGGCCATGTCAGAAGAGTACAGATCAGCACCATGGTTTTTCTCAGACAGACCAAAGGCAAAAATATGACCATCTGCCAATAATCGTGCGGTTTTCTTTTTTATCTTTTCATTTGTGCTCATCCATAGAGGACCAAGTCCTAAAATAGAGACCTGCCAGGCATACCAGTGGGACAGATTGTAAAATCCCAACAATTCATTAAAGTCACAGATTCTTCTGGTATCCCAACGGGCATCAGGGTTGTTGACGGCATATCGGGCCGGGGTCAGCAGGGTGGAAAATACTTTGTTTTCTTTTAAAAAATCAATGAAATCAGCATACCAAATGCGTTCGTGATAGTCGAGTTTGAGCTGATTTTTTCCTCGATTTTCAAAAAAATCAATGGTTTTTTTCATGATTTTTTTTGATTCCAAATCGAGGTGGTCATAGGTTTCTGAGTTTGGATTTAGTAGCATAATACTTTCCTTTGCCCAAGGTTAATTTATGGTCGAATGTGATCTGTTTTCTTGGGCGGATTTTTATTGTATAAATATCATCAATTAATATGGTTAGTATCCTAACTTATTCGTTGGTGTTGATCACATCAATGAGCAATCGTTTGAACAATAGTTGTTCTTCAAGAGAAAAGTGTTTTAAAATAGTCTTATTGGCTTTTAATCTTTCTTTAATTAAGGTGTCTTTCAGCTTGTTTGCCTTAGGGGTGGTAAAGATAGACACTAAGCGTTTATCTTTCTGGTTTGGTTTTTTTGTTATCCATCCGGCAATGACCATTCTTTCAAGAACACCTGACAGTGTAGCTTTATCAAGAATTAAGAATTTTCCAAGCTGGGCAGCTGTCATCCCCTGTTGATACCACAAGCCCTCTAAAACAATATGCTGTAGATTTGTCAGGTCATAGGGTTTCAACTGATTTTTAAAATTCGCATGGGATTTCTGGTAAGCTTTTGCCAGTAAAAATACCATACAATCCGGGACATCTTCGGGTAATTTTGACATTATAAAACTCCTTCGTATACGAACTATATAAACAAATGAATTTATATTGTCAAATTTTAATTATTTTTTTAACTGGTTTTTATCAGATTTTTTATCTGGCTTAGCACAACAAAGAGAACCACATCCATAGAGCACAACCAGCAATCAGACAGGCTAAAATCCGTCGAAGCCACAGGATTGATACTTTTGAACTGACATATCCACCAAGGCATGCAAAGGGAATGACCACAAGAACGATGGGAATAGTCATCAACCATTGTATTTGACCGGTTACGGCCTTGGAAAGAAAGGCTGCCATGGAAGATAAAAATACGATTGCCAAATTACTGCCAATGGCGATTCTTGTTGGAATCTTAACATATGAAATCATTAAGGGGATCAGAATAAAAGAGCCGCCCTGTCCAACCATGCCGCCAAACAGGCCGACACCTGAAGCGGCAGTGACAGCCCTTTGCCATTTAAAGTGAACAAATGCAGCATCTGGTTTTTCATCATCATTTTTCACAGGTTTTATCATCAAGATAGCAGCGACAAAAGCCAGGCAGGAAAAGATAAACAATAAAATTTCGTTTGAGATCAAGCCTGCGGCAGCCCCGCCAAGGCCCGCAGTAATAAAAATAGTGATCCCCATGCAAAGGGAGAGTTTATTGCTGACAAAATGAAATTTTCGATGCACAAAGACACCTCCCAGACAGGCCAGCAATCCTTGTACAATTGTTAAACCGGCCACATCCCGCATGGCAAGAGGTGCAAGATCAAAAAGAGGAGGCACATACAAAAGAAGCGGGCCAAGGATAATTCCTCCTCCAATACCGAGCAGGCCGGACAAAAAACCTGTTATCAGACTGAGAAAGCCAATTATAAAATAGATCTCCATGACCTATGCAACAATAATTCCCACTGGGTCAGCAACCACTTTTCCAATTTTTTTTGCCACGGCAATGCCTGCTTTTCCCAAGGCTTCAATAAGATCGTTACTTTGAGATTCAGGCACAGACAGCAACAGACCACCGGAAGTCTGCGGATCAAAGAGCAACTCTTCTTCAGGTTGGGTTAATGCGGTTTGTATCTGAAAATTGTGGCGATTCACCATTTGGCGGTTACCCTTGTTACTGCCGGTGGACTCACCTTTCTTATACATTTCCAAAGCATAGGGATAGATCGGCAATGCCTTAAAATCGACCACAACCCTGGCGTTGCACCCAATAGAGACTTCAAGAAGATGACCGAGAATGCCAAACCCGGTGATATCAGTACAGGCATGCAGATCAAATTTCAGAGCGGTTGCAATGGCGATATCATTTAAAGAAGCAAGTGTAGTAAGCACCTCTTGTTCCAGATATTTAAAGGGTAATTTGCCTGAACGAACTGCGTTAAACAACACCCCGGACCCAATGGGTTTTGTAAGAATCAAGGCATCACCGGGTTTTGAACCCGCATTGGTGATGACCCGGTTTGGATCAACGATTCCATTGACACACAGTCCATATTTGGGTTCTTCATCATCAATAGTATGTCCTCCGACCAGACAGGCCCCGGCCTCCACAACTTTATCATGCCCGCCCTGCAAAATATCATGTAAAATCCCCATATCAAGAATTTTAGAAGGAAACATGACAACATTCAGGGCTGTTAGGGGTTTGCCACCCATTGAGTATATATCTGAAATAGAATTGGCCGCAGCGATCTGGCCGAACCAATAGGGGTCGTCAACCGGCGGGGTAATGAAATCCACCGTATTAATCATAGCCATCCCTTCGGACAGTTTATACACGGCTGCGTCATCAGCAGTTTCAATGCCCACTAAAAGATTTGGGTCAGATGGGTGCTCAAGGCCCCTTAGCGCATCCGACAGATCTGCCGGACTGATTTTTGCCGCTCAGCCACAGGTTCTGGCCAGACCTGTCAATGTCTTTTTTTTAAAAATTTGCATTTATCCCTCAAGAAGTTAAAAATTTGCATGGCATTTCAGAGAATAGACAATATCAGGATTCAGTGTCATTCTCTTTTGTATTGATATACCAGTCCTGGTCTCCATAGAGTTTTTCAGAACACTCAGGGCAAATGCCATGACTGAATTGTGCTTGGGAGCGCTCCTGAATAAAGGGTTCAATTTGATTCCAATCGCCTTTATCATCTCTTATTTTTTTGCATGACGAGCAAATCGGCAAAAGGCCTCTGAGTGTTTTTAGTTCTGAAAGTGCTTGTTTTAATTCAACGATCAGTTTTTCATTTTCCTGTTCAGCCTGTTTTATGGGTGTGATATCCCTGTGAATAACAATACTTTCCAGGTGATTTTGGTCTTTATCCAAGATAATAGCTGTGCTCATTTGAATATTTAAAATTTTCCCGTCCTTGGTGAAACGGCGGGTTTCAAAATATAATTTTTCGCCTTTTATTGTCCGCTGCCATGCCTTCATGGTTTTTTCAAGCTCATCTTCAGGAACAAATTTTATTTTTCTGCCAATGACCTCATCAAATGTAAATCCATAGACCTTTTCAAAACCAGGGTTCATGTAAGTGGTCTTTCCTTCTTTATCATAAATGACGATGGGGTCCGGGGATGCATCCATCAATGCTTTGAATTTTGAATTTATATATTCCGGGGCATCAGTGTCTTGGATTGAAAATGTTTTATCTTGTTTTGACATGGATAAATCCAATTTTAAATTATAATATGCAGCTGACTTAAAAGTATAACATTTAATAAATCAATGTAAATCGTTTTGAATTAAATTTTAATTGGGGTCAGAGTAAAATTATCTGTTCAGCTTTCGCCATCCAACTGGTCTTCCCCGCTTTTTTTCTCTAACCCGTCTACCTGTTAAAGCCTCAATCCCTTCACGAAATCGATCATTGCCTACAACCATACCTTTATTCGTAGCAATTCGGATTTGTTCCAACGAACCGGCATCAAAATTGCTGGAAAACAATGAACGGTAATTCTCTTGACGTTCCTTTTGCTCCATACCCAGCGTTAAGTATGCCGGGTGTGGCGTGCATAGATCAGAAGCTTTCCCCAAGGCATTGACCTGATAACTTGACCAGTGGTAATCACCGGGAGCTTTCACCATCCCAGCTCTTACCGGGTTAAGCTCTATGTACCTGTAGACTTCAATGAGATAATTTTCCTCCTGGATCAGGCAGGATTTATAACGGCCTTCCCAAAGGGTACCACTCCTTTTGTACGCATAATTAAAATACCGGACATAACGACGACCCAGAGCCTGTATCATGCTGGCAATTGCCCCTTCCCGGCGGGGAGTGCACAATAAGTGAACATGGTTGGTCATCATCACCCAGGCATGGATATCAACAACATATCTCTTTGAGTATTCCTTTAGCCAGCCAGCATAGGCACTGTGATTGTCATCTGAGCCAAAGCATGCCTGGCGATTGTTGCCCCGTTGGATGATATGAACGGGAATATTGATGGGAGCAATTCGTGGTAATCGAGCCATGGGAGATCTTTATCATGTTTTTGATAATTAATACAATATTTAATTTTACTCTGACCCCAATTAGATTTTTAATTTTACTCTGACCCCAATTAGATGTGACCCCAATTAGATGAGATGTGCAATTAGATGCTCTGACCCCAATTAGATGAAGGGTCGCTTACAATGCTTCGATTACACCGGCTGCAATGAGAGGGATCAGAATTTCATGGTGACCCACAATGGAATAGCCACGGCCTCTGCCCAGGGTGGGCCGGTTAACCACATTGGTCATGGGGCGGTAGTGGCGGATAAAATCAAGGTTGACTGTGGTGAAATCGTCAAGAATATAACCAAGATTTCTTACCAGGGTGACCGCCTTTAAAAAGACTTCAGGCATGATCACAGCAGAGCCTGCATTGATAAACACCCCTTTTTCAAGTTCAGCAATCCGGGCGGCAAACAGTTTAAAATCATGCAGAGAAGCCTGGCCGCATGCGGCCCCGTCAAAATCAGGATGCATGTGGATGATGTCCGTGCCAATGGCTACATGAACGGTTAAAGGAATGTTCAACGCAGCAGCCGATGCGGTGAGACTCAAATTTTTATGATCAAAATTTTCTTTTAAGATCATCCGGCCCACGGCCTGGCCTAAGCCGATGGATTCTTGTTTGGCATCAGCAATAGCCTGATTGAGGAATAAAGAGGTTTCTTTTGCCATGCCAAAACTGCCGTTGCCAAGAGAGCCGGCCACATCTTCTGATGTTTTTCCGGTCATGGCAGTTTCAAGATCATGGATGATGCCGGACCCGTTCATGGCCACCAGAGTGATCACTCTTTTTTGCATCAAATCAATGATCAGGGGAGACATGCCGGTCTTGATGACATGACCGCCCATGGCAAAGCAGACTTGTTTGTTGTTTTTAGCTGCCTGGCTGATGGCTTTGATGACGCTTCGAAGATCACGACCTGCCAGGATGGCGGGCAGGGTGTCTAAAAATTGGTTAAAGCTTTGTCCTTTTTTCCAGGGGGTTGAAAAGTCTTTTATATCAACCTTGCTTTTCCGATCCTTAATGGAATAGGTGGACAGTTTGCTGTAATTTAACGGTTTGAATGCATCAGCCATTAAAATAATTCCTTTCTGTCAAATCGCACAGGATATGGGCCAAAAGGATATGGACTTCCTGGATTCTTGCTGTGATTGGTGAATCCACGCAAAAGGGGATATCACTTACGTGTTTTAATTCTCCTTTGCTGCCTGAAAATCCAATAACAATCAGGCCCATTTTTTTGGCTTCTTTAACGGCTTTTATGACATTGGGTGAATTGCCGGATGTGGAGATCCCAATGGCAATATCCCCTTTATTTCCCAAGGCCTGGATTTGTTTTAAAAAGATATCATCAAAAGAATAGTCATTGCCAATACTGGTGATCACAGACGTATCCGTGGTTAAGGCCATGGCCGGTAAAGGTCGTCGCTCCATCTGAAACCGGTTGATAAATTCTGCTGCAATGTGCTGGCAGTCTGCTGCACTGCCGCCGTTTCCAAACAAGAGGATTTTCCGGCCGTTTTTTAATGTGTCAACCATTTGCGACGTACATGTTTCGATTTTTTCAATATTGTTGGCAAAAAAAGTTTTCTTTGCCTGGATGCTCTCTTCAACAGTTTTCTGGATCAGTTCTTTCATGGGTTTCAGGCTTTCTGATGATTATGCGGTTTTAATTTGATCAGGTTCAATTTGGATGTCAATTTTTTTCTGGATAACGGCTAACCGGTGTTTGAATAATTTATTGTCCGGTTCAAGTGCAATGGAGTTTCTGGCAAAAGAAAGGGCAATGTTCAGGTTCTTTCCCTGGAGTTCAAGGCACTTTGCATATCCGGATAAACAAGCAGCATCGGACGGGTTCAGCTTGATTGCACGGTTAAATTCCATGGCTGCGTTGTCCGGCTGTTTGTCTGCAAGAAAAATTTCTCCTTTTATTCTATGGGCTGCTCCTGAATTCGGATTTATCCGGATGGCAGATTCAAGGTGAGGTAAGGCCTGGTCTGGCAGTCCTTTTATAAAGAGCAGGTGTCCTAAAAGAAGTTCAACTTCAAAAACATGGTCATTAATGCCGTGGGCTTTTCTCAAATAGACAATGGCTTTGTCGATATCATCATCAATACGATAAAGCAGGCCAATATTGTAAATGACCATGACCTCTTTAGGATTGATTTTTGTTGCTCTTTCAAATTCTTTCCTGGCTTTGTCGAGCTCGCCTGTTACACCATAACAAACCCCAAGGCTGTTGATCAGGTTAATGTCTTTGGGTTTGATCTCAAGCCCTTTTTTATATTCTTTTTGGGCGAGAAAAGATTCATTGAGCTGATAAAAACGGTCACCACTGATGTTTAAGGAAATTGCATCAAAATGAATCAGGGCGTTGGGACCGAAAAAGGCAGCATGATCAATGGCTTTCAGGGCATTTTCAAGGGTCTGGGCTTTTGTAAAATCATGAAAGGGAAAGCTGGCGACACCCATGAGGATGTCGGTTTTAAGAGCGGTGGACATTTTTTCTTTTAATGATTCCAGCAATTGAGAGGCTTTTTTTGTATTGTCATAATCCCAGAATGCCAGGACAAAAGACATTTCTTCTAAATTTTCCCAGATTCCTCTTTCATGGTCTAAAAAGAGGTTGAAGGTGTTTTCAAATGTGGTTTTCACCTTTTCCAGGGCTTTGTCTGGAATGTCTGATCCAACTTTCATGATTGCAATAAAAAAGTTTTCTAATGGGATGTCAGTGTTTTCAAGCCGTTTTTCAAAGGCCTTAATCTGATCTGTTTTAGATAAAATAAGATCACAAAAATAAGATTGCGGTGGCGTGATGGTTAAATCATCAGAATCGGTTTTCAGAAAATGAATTTCTTTGGAAGAAAATTTAAGGGCCATTTTTATGCCAGTATCCGTGCTATGGTTGATGAGATGATATCTTCCTGACCGTCCTGAATCGTTCTGGGGTCCAGAATATATCGGTTATCTTCAATTCTGCCGATAATGGCAGGGGTTGACAGTCGCATATGTTTCTCGAATCTGGAAACAGACATCTCTTTTGGCTCAAGGGTGACACATCGGGTGGGAAGGTTGAGTTCGGGAAAAGAACCGCCACCGGGACGCGAATTCATATCTGCAAGGTCTGCGTTTATTCTGGTTTTGGTCTTTGATACGATGGCAGCAAGTAAGCTGTCTGCTCGTTTACGAATGGTTTCAAGGGGCATGGTGAGCATTCGCAATGTGGGGATTTTCCGGATAGCAACTGATTCATCCCGATACAGTTTTAATGTGGATTCAAGTGCGCCAAGGGTGAGTTTGTCAATTCTCAATGCCCGGGTCAAAGGATTGCTTTTGATCTGCTCGATGGTTTCTTTTTTTCCCACAATGATACCCGCCTGGGGACCACCCAGCAATTTGTCTCCGCTGAAGGTGACAATATCTGCGCCGGTTCTAACTGAGTCTGATACCGTGGGTTCGCTGGGGAGTCCATATCTGGAAAAATCAATAAGGGTTCCTGAACCTAAATCTTCCATGATGGGAATGTTTTTTGAATGACCCAGATCCACAAGCTCTTTTAACGATACATCGGCAGTGAAGCCCTGGATGGTATAATTACTGGTGTGAACTTTGAGAAACAGTCCGGTTTGATCGCAGATGGCATTTTCAAAATCTCTCAGATGGGTTCGGTTGGTGGTTCCCACTTCTTTTAAAATCCCGCCGCTTTTGCTCATCACATCCGGAATCCTGAAAGATCCGCCGATTTCAACCAGTTCTCCCCTTGAAACAACCACTTGTCTGTCTTTGGCCATGGTATTCAGGCAAAGAAGAACAGCGCCTGCATTATTATTAACGGCAATGGCGCTTTGTGCGCCGGTGAGCTCGCAGATCAGTTCTTCCACAGCTTGATACCGGATGCCTCGCTTGCCGGTGTCGATATTGAGTTCAAGGTTGGAATAAGATCGGGCGATTGCTTGAATATTGTCTAAAGCATCTTCACACAACAGTGACCGGCCAAGATTGGTGTGCAGCACTACTCCTGTGGCATTGATAAGATTGACAAGTTTTGGCTTGATTTTTTCTAAAGCAAAACTTTGTGCTTTTAACAATAGCAGGTCATCGGTGATATTGGTTTCAACAGTGTTCAGAATGTCTTTTCGGGCAGTATCAATGGCTTTTCTTATAGAATCAAGGATCACGCTTCTGGGAATATTTTCGAACAGATCATTCCCATGGGTCAGGGTTAAAAGATGATCCACACCGGGCAGGTGTCGCAGTATTTCATTTTTTTGTGTCTGACTCATCTTTATGCCTCAAGTTACCTTTACGTGCCTTGCCGGTCATCCTTGGTGAATACATTGACCGGGATGGTATCCACCAGTTCCGGCAGGTCTGCCATGGTGAGTCCAAGACGATCAAGTGCTGTTTCAAAACTATTTGTCTGCATTTTTTCAATATCAAATCCAACATTGAATTTTTCAGTGAGCAGGTCTGCAAGATAGATGATATAAACAAGATCTTTATTTTTTGTTGCCTGTTCCGGGGTGTGGTGCAATTGAATCACTTCGGTCAGGCTGTCTGAAAATTTCCATCGTTTGGCTAATAAAGAGCCGGCCTCACAATGGGTGATTCCCAGTAATTTTTTTTCAGAATCAATGAAATTTTGATCTTCCTGGTTGATTTTTCTGAAGAAAAGCGGGGAAGAATCAGCCACAAACTGATCCAAAATCACTTTGCCTATATCATGGAGCAACCCGGCGGTATAAGCATGTTTCGGGTTTGATGCCTTGGATTTTTCAGCAATTATTTCAGCCATGGATGCCACGGCAACCGCATGAAAAAAAAGCCCTCCTTTGCAAAGGGAATACCCGGATGTTCCAGCCTGATTGAAATAATTATTCACTGCAGCCGTGATCACCGACTTGATCAACAGGTTTTCGCCCAAAAGCAGTACAGCATCTTTTAAGGAATCCACTTTGATTGATCCTGAAAAAAGAGCTGAATTACATATTTTTAAGGTCTGTCCGGAAAGAACCTGGTCTTTGCTAAGTTCCCTGGCAATGTCTGAGATATCTCCAATACCGGTCTGAAACATTCGAAGAATTTTTAAGGCGGTTTGAGGGATGGGTTTGAGCTGTTCAATCGTATTTAATATATCATCCAGACAAGGCGCTGTGAAATCTATTGTCAAATCGCTGCCAGATTCCCATGCCGGTCGAATATGTGTATGTCCAGTGGCCATATTCAGTTCCAGAGTACAGGTAAAAAAGCCACCGGTTTCTGATTGAATGGTTTTTATTCCGGCAGCCTCCAGAATGGCTACAGTAATATCTGTTGTTCGTCCCCCAATATCCAGGTTGATGTCTTGCTGGCTGACCGGCCCCACCAGAGCACCACCTGCAACAGTGGCTTCAATGTTTTCAGGAGAAGCCCCAAGATCAAGCAGCCCTTTGATCAGCATGGGAACCCCGCTTGAAGCATATTTTTCAGGATAAAGAGAATGGGGCAAGCTGGGTGGTTCAGGCAGCAGGATATGGATCAGGCCGCCGATTTTTGCTTTCTTATCGAAAAGAGCCAGGCCCACACAGGTACCAAGACATGCCTGATAAACGGTGTTTGTCGTTTTTCCAACTTTAAACTGGCCGGCGGCTATATGTTCGGTTCTTTGATAATTCATTATGATTATTAATAAATAATTAAATGGTTTGTTGTTAAAAGCAGTCCTTAGATATCATTAATTATCCTAAGGTTTCAACCTTTATCTTGAGCAGATAATATAAACTTGACAGGCGTTTGAGGCCGCCGCCAGACTTTTTATTTATCAAGTTTTTTCCTGTTTAGCCGATTTGTTTAAAATACAGGTGTAAATATTCCAGGTGTAAATATTCCATGGAGGGAATCGATCATGAAAATTGTCAGTGCCATGACGGCCTTTTCTTCTGAAAATCAATTTGAGCAATTGGATCTGTCTTTAAATGAAAAATCCAGTAAAAAAAGTGTCAGTGATACTGGTATCAGTCAAAACCGTACAAGACAAAATCGTATCAGTTTAGATCGTGCTCAGCCCGGTGATATGCAGTCATTGTCACAAATACTCGTTGACAGGGTCAGTATCCAGCAGAACAAAAGAAAAGAATATCAATCAAATTATTCCGCTGATATTTCAAGCCAGTCAAAGGTCACATCCCTGGCATCGGATGAGATCATTGATTATTCTCAGCAATATGCCATGGAAAAGCTGGTGAATGGGATCATTGATAAGCAGGTCGTGATCAATCGTATTGAACAAAAAGAGGACATTTTTTTACCAGAGAATAGGATTTTATCCAATGGTGACACTAATTTGTCCAGGGCTCAGGTCCAATCATCAGGGGAATGGGAGATGTCACTCAAACAAACCGATATTCATTTTGAGGATGAAAGTGTTCAGTTTGCTTCTCAAGGCCAGGTGACAACCCAAGACGGCAGAATGATCGATTTTTCTTTAGACCTTTCTTTAAATCGGTCTTTTTTATCCCGGAAAGAAGAAGAAACCCTTATTCATAGATGGCAGGAGAGTGTTACTCTTACCGATCCTCTGGTCATCAGTCTGGATGGGAAGGTTCCCCAATTGTCCGATGCCCGGTTTGAGTTTGATCTTAATTCAGATGGAAACAAAGAAAACATCAATTTTGTCGCTTCCGGCAGTGGTTTTTTAACCTTTGATAAAAATAATGACGGCAAGGTAAATAATGGGTCTGAACTTTTCGGGCCGGGTACCGGGAATGGATTTGAAGAACTGGCAGCCTATGATCAGGATCAAAACAACTGGATTGATGAAAATGATGCCATATTTTCACAACTCTCTGTGTGGACCAAGGACGATCAGGGCAATGACCAGCTGATCTCTTTAAAAGATGCAGGCCTGGGTGCCATTGCCTTGGACTATGCCCCTACAACGTTTAATTTGACCAAAGAAGAGAATACATTGCAGGGGAAAATGCAGCGAACTGGTGTTTTTTTGTATGAAAATGGCCAGGTGGGTTCTGTCCATCAGATTGATCTTGTTTCTCATAAGCCAGAGCATGCTCAAGAATTAACCATAAACGCATCTTTGGACAGTTCCAAGTCTTCGCCAGGAATGGAACCTCCTGTTTTTACAAGTGTTTCCATTACAGAACAGCCCCAGAATGAAGAAGTAAGTAATCCGTTAAAGGATCTTTTGGAAAGAATTGAAAAATTAAAAGAAGAGATGGGGCGGCTGTATGAGGCCATGAATCCTGTGACCAGTCAGAAAAGATCCAGGCGTGGTGGCCGCCGATATTACCAGGAGATCAGGATGGATTCTTCGGTTTTATTGTCTGGTTACCATAGAGGGATAACACGCCTGCCAGGCCGGTATGCATGATGGTCATTCGGGACATTTTTAGGTTGGCTGTGGTCGCAGAACCGATCGTTTCTATATTATAGTTTTATTCCATCGGGTTGAAGGCCTTCCCGTTCTTTAATATGGGCACAAATCTGGTTTTTGCCTCCTTTTTTAGCTTTGTAAAGACAGGCATCGGCATGAATCATCAGTTCTTCCGGAGATGATGTTTTTGGAAAAGAAGAGACGCCGCCACTTATGGTCTGGTATATCCGGTGCTGGGAAATCGCTTTTACACTACAATATCGTTTGATTTTTTCACTGTTTTTAATTGTATCTGAAAGACTGGTATCCGGGTAGAGGATGCAGAATTCTTCTCCGCCGTATCGGCAGGGAATTGCATTTTCCAGGACATTGTCCATGATCATGGCCGCAATTTCTTTTAAAACCGTATCCCCGATGTTATGGCCATAATCATCATTGACCTTTTTGAAATTATCCAGGTCAAGCATGAGAAATGACAGGTCTGTTTGGTTTGCCTGGGCTTTTTTGAGCTCATCTTTCAGGGCATTATCAAAAAAGCGACGGTTCATCAGACCGGTAAGTTTGTCTTTATAAGCAAGGGATTCTAATATTCTGTTCTTTTTGACCAGCTCATCCTGGAGTTTTTTTATTTTGATATGGTTTTCGATTCTTGCTTTTACTTCATCCCGTCCAAAGGGTTTAATGATAAATTCGGTTGCCCCGAATTTGAAGCACTGAAACATGATATCGCGTTCTGTTTCATCTGCAACCGCAATGATGACAGAAGAATCATTTGCCAAAAGTGTTCTGACATGTTTGCACACGCTGAGTTTTTCAGTGTTGTCACAAAGGTCTAAAATAATGATATCCGGCGTGGTGACACACAGGTAAGTTTCCAGTTCGTCAAGGGTTGAGCAGACATTGATACTGGAATTTAAAAAATTTAATGATTTGATCAAAATTGAGGCCAACATGCTGTCCTGGCTCAATATCATTGTTGTTCCGTCGGACTGGCAGCTCTCCCTCACAGAGACCGACTCTATGATGGCGGCCAGTGCCGGTTGGGACACGGGTTTTTCTAAGAAATCAATGGCACCGGCTCTGAACCCTTTTCGAAATTGTTGTTCATCAATGGTACCGCTGATAACAATTGTGGGAATGTTTTTAATTTCCGGTTCTCTTGATAATTGTTTGCAGAATTCAAATCCATCCAGTATGGGCATTTCAACGTCTACTAAAATAAGGTCGGGCCGGATATCTGAAACCATTTTCAGTCCGTCCATTCCATCAGAAGCAGTTTCAACATCAAAATTGAGGGCGGATAAATAAGAAGACAGCTTATTGCGAACTGCCTTTGAGTCATCAATGACAAGCGCCAATGGTTTGGTTTTTTCTTTGCCCCTATGCGAGTGCAAGGCATTTGACAGTGTTTTTTTCAGGATTTTCTGATCAAAGGGTTTAAGCAGCAGGGAACCAATGTCTCTGATGTCCCATTCTGATTTAACACTTTCTTTTTGCATGGTGGTGGATACCACAATAACAGCATTGTAAAGATCCGGGTTTGACTTGATGGTCTGAACAATATGGGGACCACTCTGGAATTTAGGGAATCCCGGGCAGACAATGAGTTTAAATCCGTTCTCTTTAATAAGACGATTAATATCCACAGGGCTTGAACCAAACAGACTGACATCAAAATCAGAATCGCTTAAAAAGTTTTGGTATACGGTTTTAAGCGCCTGAGAATCTTCTATTATTGCTGTTTTTATCATGATGTGAATCTGTATCAATCCCT
This sequence comes from Pseudomonadota bacterium, assembly GCA_043826275.1. Classification (GTDB taxonomy): domain Bacteria; phylum Desulfobacterota; class Desulfobacteria; order Desulfobacterales; family Desulfobacteraceae; genus Desulfobacula. The sequence continues at coordinate 54,411 of JBDRQO010000028.1, read as the reverse complement.
GCTGAATTTGTAAAGATAAGAATAGTTCTTATTTGCCGAAGAACACCATGGTTTTTTTAACAGATCCATAAGAATATCGGCCAGATCCAAGATCAAGCTATCTATGAAAAATTTATTTTACATTTCAATAGTTTGAACTTTTACCCGGGCCGTCCCCTGGTTGTAAAAGCCAAGTTTTTTAGCTGCACCAGCGCTGAGGTCTATTATTCGATTTCCAGAAAAAGGGCCACGATCATTAACCCTGAGAATCATGGAACGGTTATTTGCAAGATTTGTTACCTTAACATGAATCGGCAGGGGCAGGTGCTTGTGTGCTGCAGTGGGTTTTTCCGGATCAAAGGCCTCACCATTTGCGGTCATATGTCCGTCTTTTTGACGTAAGGTTTCATTACCATACCATGAGGCGATCCCAATTTCTTGATAAGTCGCAGCCTTTGCTACAGACATAGGCACATAGCGTTTTCCTTTAACCACATAAGGCGAGTTTTTCACCCTACCCTGACGAACAGCTTCCTTTGGAGATAAACCATCAATACTCTCAATATCTGATGTCATTGGCCATTCCAGTGGTGCAGAAATTACATTAAACGTAAATGCACCAATTTTATATGACATTTTTAATGTTCCGACCCCTAATTTTGTAATTAATTTGCCTGTATCATAGGTCGCATTAACAGTGCCCTTTGTGATGTTATACGCTGTATTCAAGGTGGAGCATGACATTAAAACCGCTCCCCAGAAAACACAAAAAATTATTATTTTAAAATTTATCATTGCAGATATATCGATAATACCACTGTTATTTATATTTATTTTTTTTGTAATATCTTAAACGGTAATTAATTCTGAGGCGGTCAAAATTGGTGCTAATCGTCTGTTCGGCTTGAGGCTGCATATCTTTCTTCCATTTTATAATACTCGTCAAATCCAATCCGTCTTCTGACCGTTTCAAAATCCATGATACTTGTTGGATAACTTCCTGTTTTGAGATCTTCCAGGGCATCTGCCACGGCCTTCATGGCTGCTGAAAGGAGGACAAGGGGATAAGCTGCGATTTTAAATCCCATGGCATAAAGATCCTGGGGTGGGAGCACCGGGGTTTTCCCGCCTTCAATGATATTGGCCATGTGAATGCCCGGGGCTTTGCGGCAGATGGCGGTCATCTCCTCGACGCTTTGGGGTGCTTCCACAAAAAGGATATCCGCTCCAATGGCTGCAAAGGCGTTTGCCCTGGCAATGGCCTCTTTAAGATCGTGGGTCGCCCGTGCATCGGTCCTGGCCAAAATGAGAATATCCAAGCCTTGCTTTCGAACATCAACAGCAGCCTGGATTCGTTCACAGGCCTCATTTCTGTCGACGACCCGTTTTCCTTTTGTGTGGCCGCATCGTTTGGGGGAGACCTGGTCTTCGATCATCACGGCGGCAAATCCGGCCCGGGCATAGCCTTCAACCGTGCGCCGGACATTAAGGGCATTTCCAAAGCCGGTATCACCATCCCCAATCACCGGAACTTTAACGGCAGTGCATATATCACGGCCCTGGTCCAATAGTTCTCCGTAAGAAATGAGTCCGGTATCCGGCAGACCGAGGCGGGCTGCTGAAACGGCAAAGCCTGACATGAATGTGAGAGGAAACCCGGCCTGTTCGATCATCTTTGCTGTGAGCGCATCATAGCAGCATGGCATAACATGGCAGCAGTCCTGTTCCAAAAGTTCCCTTAGATGTTGAACAGGGATTTTCATCATGTCTCCCTTGAGTTAAAAGTTACGAGTAAATAAATCAAAGCTCAGATCAGAGTATCAATTAAGAGTTGTTAATGTTTATTATATCTTGAATTTGCTAGTTGTTAAATTGCCCACTCAATATTGAATGTTTTTCCTTCTCTGTCAAGAGGCCTTTGATTCAAAGTGAATTTCGTTTCTGATTTTTTCCACTTTTCATTGCTATCTGTTTTATATCATTTTCCAACTCGTTCAAACTGCTTTCAAGAGACAGCCTTTTTTGGTCTTCCTTATATTTTTCCAATTCCAGGTTTGATTTTTCCAGGGCCATTTGATGGCTGATTTTTCCGGCATGGGTAAGCAGTTCCCTGCCGTTGAGCTGCAAAATATTGTCAAGTCTTACAATCCAGTCTTTCATGTACATGGGCGTGTGCTGCTGCTGATTGCCTAGAGCAGTTCTGTTCCCCTCTTTTTGAACTTGTAAGAAATCCTTACAAGTTGCTTTTTCATCCAATTCACCCTCTTCATAGATGTTTTTCAGGTGCATGGTGATATTTTGGGGTTTTACCTGGAAAAGTTCTGCCATCAGTTTTTGGGTCAGCCAGACGGTTTCGTTTTCCAGGCGGACATCGATTTTGATATTGCCGGTTGGGGATTGGTAGATTAGAATTTGGGACTCTGGTTTTAAAGCATCCATATTTCTTCTCCATATTGTACTGGATCTTCCATAACGCTATTTCCAATACCACCATGTAATTTGTCATTGCGCCAATTTTTAGGATTATTTTGGATGTATTGACGGATGTTGTTTAATTCCATTTCATTTCGAACAATATGATCCCAATAATTGCGTTGCCATAATTTTTTATCAAATTGTTGCCATTTTTTCGTTTTCACACCGCATATATATTTAACGGTAACAATGGATTGAAACGCACCAACCACAGAACCCAACGTGTTATTTGTCGACGTCGTAGGGGCAATCCCTTGTGGTTGCCCTTTTTGATGTGGTTGCCCTTTTTGATGTGGTTGCCCTGTTTGATGTGGTTGCCCGTTTTTGTCGATATTTGTTGGGGTATCGTCATTTTTGTTTATATCGTTTCGGGTATTGTTTGCGTGTGTATTGTTTCGGGCGCCATTTGCGTTTCGGGCGCCATTTGCGTTTCGGGCGACCACAAGGGCCGCCCCTACGGGGGGAACAATTTCCAATATTGCGTGAAAATGGTTTGGCATAATTATATATTCGTCTAATTGTATATTTACAAAACGATTGGGTAAATCTACCCATTCATTGCCTACCATTATGCCCGCATCATTTAATACCATTTTCTCATTAATTATTTTTCCAAACAGGCATGCCCTGTTCTGCGTACATATGGTGATAAGATATGCTCCTGGTTGAGAATAATCGTATCCTTTTAATCGGATTGATTTCCTGTTGGGGTAACCCTTGTAATTACCCGTTTTGGGATTATTTATCATGGTAACTGGCTACGCCTCTAATTTTAATTAAAGCAAACGTCTATGCATCTACCTTTGTCATTTTCGTAAGTAACAATGCCTGTGGTTCCTTGAGGCAGAATATCTGCATTTGACAAACCTCGGCTTGATTCAATATCGGTTCAATTGTCTTATTGAAAATGCTCAATGCTGGCCCTTCGGGTAAAACTGTTGAGTATTCAGTCATCAGGGTTGCACTTGCCTGTGATCTGCCTGCCGGTATGCCGGTCAAACAGATCCATCTGCATGGATCGGTTTTCTTCTGCCCGGGGGTTCATCCACCTGCTCAATCACCTGAAACGGCAGGACTACATTGCAGACTTCACCGGTTTTGCCGTTCCACACCAGCTCCACTTCTTTTTTGTCCTCAAACAGCAAAAATCGATACTTATCCGGCAAGGGTTTGCCTGCTTCAAGATGGCGGTTGATGTCCCTTATCTCATTGTCATTCAGCTTCATTTTATTCCTTTTGTGTTTCTTGTACCTGATCCACTTCATTTATACCGGTATTATCGGGAAGCAATGGCGTGCCTTTATTTGCAGGTGCTAATTTGCTTTGTTAGGCCATTGCAGGATCATAGGTTTGTAAACCATTCTTTATCAATAGTGACTTTTTCAATCATTTGAGTGTTTATTCCAAGCTGAAATTCTTTTAATTTCTCTGCAAGTTGCTCACCATCAACAAGGTCAATAGGTGGTGCCCCATCTCGCGTTGCCTCTTTCACTGCAGCAGATGTGAATGTGCCTGTTGTTATGAATAAACCTTTGTCGGCTCTACCAACCATTGCACCTCTAAAATCTCTGATGTCTCCTGCTGATACCGACCCTTGATATTTTTTACACTGGAAAATAACGTGAAAGCTCATAAATCCATGAATTTTTGCAATACCCTTTCCATCAATACCTCCATCACCGGTACGCCCTGTGACTTCAACCTGGACAAACCCGGATTCTCTTAATAAGCGCTGGGTAAGTCGTTCAAATGCATCAGGTGATATCTCTTTCGTAAGCACTTGATATAGTTCTTCACGCCAACCTTGAGCTTCTGGTGTATCAGTGTCTTCTAATTCAATTTGTACATTTTTTGTCTTTGTTTTTGATTTGGTTTTATCAGTTTCCCGAACTTTTTTTACAACATCTTGAGGCGAAACCTGTTTTTGCTCCTTTGCCAACTTTGTCAGTGCCCATACACCGCGACTTGAATTTTCAAGGAAACCATATTTTTTCAGATAAGTACGAGCCCATGCAAGCCGATATGCGACTTCAGTTTGATTGCTTTTTTCTGGATTGTGTGGAACTGATGAAATTTTTTCACTTATATTTTTAAGCTCTAATACTTTTTCATATATCTCATCAATAGAGCCAGAACCACCGAGGGTAAACAATGCATTCAAAAGTGGATTCATCAGTGAGTCAAAGGTGGGCATCTGTTTGCTCATTGCTACTTCTTTTATTATGTTGGCTTAAACAATCAATTCTACAGTTTTTTATTGTTGAACATACAAAAATAACAAACAGGATAACACTCAAAGGGCTATCAAAAAGGGTTAGAGATTACAACATAATTTTTTACAAAAAAAATAAGTCGCGACACATGAGAGGGGGTTTACGGGAACATTGATCGTTAAAGGCAGGTTTCGGGTGGGTAGATAGTATCTATTTGAGTTAATGGCCTGTATATATAATACTCACATTGAGTATCTGGATTTTATTTTTATTGTAAAAGAATCAAAAAAACTTTGTATTTTTAAATAGATAAAAAAAATAAAAGATTAATGGCATACCCCTTGCTATGTAGTGGTAACAGCCAGTAAAAAAAACAATATTTAAGAACAGTATTGCCATATTCATGATTCTGAATTAGTTTGAGGCTAAATATTTGAGGGTATAAACATGATTCGATTGATTGTTGTTGCCATGCTGACCGGGATGATGGTTATTTCAGGGTGCAAAACCTTTGAGACGGAAAAAGGGATATCCCCTTTAACAGGTATGCCTGAAAACTTTTCCAATACAATGGCACCCCAAAAACCCATTGAACCGGATGCAGTTGCGAGTGGCTGGTTTTTTTTCAATAGCGATGAGCTCAATGCACTGATTGATGATGCATTGATACACAATTTTGAAATAACCGGTCTGAAAACAAAGATTGCCCAGGAAGAGGCCCGGTTGAAAAAAGAAGAAGCTGGTTTTTTTCCTGATCTTGGATTTTCTTTGGGCGGGAGCAAAAAAGGCACCCAGGTGAAAAAAAGCAATAGTCAAAGCAGCACTTATGATGGCAGTCATTCCTGGGATGCAGCATTAACCAGCTCTTATACCGCAGATGTCTGGGGCGAGCTTGAGGCGGGAAAAAAATCTCAAGATTTGACGTTGACAGCAGCAAGGCTGGATTTGAATGCTTCAACACTTGAGGTGAGCTCACAGGTCGCTCAGGCCTGGATCGATATTATTGCCAGCCGAAAACAAAAAGAGATCTTAGATCAGCAGATCAAGATTAACCTGACCCTTTTGGAATTGCAAAAGTTAAGGTTTGCCAATGGAAAGGCCAATGCACTGGATGTTTCCCAGCAGCGTGAAGCCCTTGCCCAGGCAAGTAGTCAGGCTCCTTTGCTTGAAAAACAAACACAATTGTTATTGAACGGCCTGGCTTTTTTATCCGGAAAAACAGCCATTGGATCTATGGTTGTTAACACCCGGGCATTGCCCGAACCTGATCCATTTTTTACAGCAGGGATACCATCTGATCTTTTGAGAAATCGGCCGGATATCCAGGCCGCCATGATGCGGCTGCAATCCTCAAAATGGGATATTTCTCAGGCAAAAGCTGATCTGTTGCCCTCGTTCAGCCTGACAGCCCAGGCTCTTTTTTCAAGCGGGAAACTGGATCTTTTATTCCAGAACTGGGTAGCCAGCCTTGCCGCAAGCATAGCCGGTCCGATTTTTGATGCAGGGCTCAGAGCAGCTGAGGTTGAACGGGTTAAAGCGGTGGCCGAAGAGCAGGCCAATCTATATGCCAAGGCAGTGTCTTCCGCTATCCGGGAGGTTGAGGATAGTCTTGTCAGTGTCCTAAAGCAAAAAGAATATATCAGGCTATTGGAAGAGGAACTTGTTGTAGCAAGACTGACCTTGAAAGATGCAATGGTTCAATACCGGAATGGTCAAAGTTCCTACTTGTCCTATCTGGCTGCCTGGACCGGTATTGAACGCCTGGAAAGACAGTTGATCGAGGAACAGGCCACTTATTTAAAACTTAGAGTTGGATTGTCCACAGCACTGGGTTGGCAATCAGCTGAAAATAGACCAGAGAATATTCAATCAAAAATTGACAAGGTGCTGGAGTACAAAGAATGAATACCAACAATAATAATTACACGGCATTGGGAAGAATCCTTAGTATTGTACTGCCTGTTTGCCTCATTCTTGCCGGTGTGGTGGGATATCGATATTTTAAGTCAAATGAGGCTAAGATGAATCGAAAGTCTCCAAAACAACAGGCTGTTATGGTGGAAACCATTGCCATGAAGCCAGGCAACTATCAAAGTTTTGTACGAGCCATGGGAACAGTGGTGTCGGATAAGCAGATTGTATTAAAATCAAAAGTTGCCGGTGAAGTTGTTTCTATTTCATCTAAATTCCTTCAGGGTGGTCTGATAAGAAAAGGTGAAATTCTTTTAACCATAGATGATGCTGATTATCAGATAGAGGTTAAAAAGGCTTTAAGTGCCTTGAACAAGGTTTTATCTGATCTTAAGATTGAACAAGGCAGTCAGATGATTGCCATAGAAGAACTCAAGCTGATCAACCAGGCTGATTTAGGGGATGTCAAAGCCACTGATCTTAATTTGCGAAAACCGCAGCTTGCCCAGGCCAAAGCCGCGGTTGACAGTGCCATGGCAGACCTTGAACGGGCCAGACTCAATCTGTCCAGAACAAAAGTAATTGTCCCGTTTAATGCCCTTGTCCTTGAAAAGAGTGTTAATTTAGGATCTCTTGTAACATCCCAGGGAGTTTTGGCAACTCTGGTGGATGTAGATTTTTATCAGGTGGAAGCCCAGGTCCCGCCGGATATGTTGAGCGTGCTTAAAATCAGTGAGACGTCCGGCAGCAAAGCCATTGTTCATTCTCAATATTCAAACCAGACCTGGCAGGGGAAAGTTGCCAGAATTACGGGTAAAATGTCGGCCAACAGCCGTATGGCCGGTGTGATTGTTTTAATTGCTGATCCTTTAGGACTCAAAAAGGATAATCATCCTGGACAATTATTGTTGTCAGATCATGTTGAATTAAAGATGATGGGTGAAACCCTTGAAAATGTATTTTTATTGTCCCGGTCTTTTTTACGGGATGAGAATACAGTCTGGATTTACAATAATGGCGTGCTTGAAATTAAAAGTGTTGATCTTGCCTGGAAAGAAGATGGCCTGGTCTATATCCGTTCGGGCATTAATGCAGGGGATCTTTTGATCGTCTCTGATCTGCCTGCACCGGTTAAAGGCATGGCCCTGCAAATGGTACCGGGAGACAGGTCATGACCCGGGAAAATGGCATTGAAAAATCCCAGGATGCCGTTTCCTGGATGGCCGGCAATTCCGTTGCAGCCAATTTGCTCATGTTCGTTCTTTTAATTGGCGGTCTTTTCATGGGATTCAATGTCAAACAGGAAGTCTTTCCTGACTTCAGTCTTGATATCATTAATATCTCAGTGGCCTATCCCGGGGCAAGTCCGGAAGAGGTTGAAAATGGTATTATTCTGGCCATTGAAGAAGCCATCCAGGATCTGGAAGGGATTGATGAGATTACCGCCAGCGCCAATGAAGGATCTGCCTTTATTTCTATTGAAGCCAATGAAGGCACCAATATAAACCGGCTCTGGCAGGAGATTAAAAGCGAGGTGGACCGGATAAGCACCATGCCGGATGAAGCAGAAGATCCCCAGATTACCATTGCTGCCAGGAAAAGAGAGGTGCTGAGTCTTGCCCTTTATGGCGACGCAACTGAAACAACCATGCGGGCACTGGCCGACCAGATTCGGGATGAACTGATCATGGATACGGGGATTACCCAGGTGGAACTGGATGGGGTCCGGGATCGTGAAATCCACGTTGAGATATCCGGGCAGGTTCTCAGGCGATATGGTATCACTTTGGCTGATGTGTCCAGGGCCATATCCAGCGCATCGGTTGAGCTGGGTGGCGGGAGCATTAAAACAAGTGGCGGGGATATTCTCTTGCGGATAAAAGACCGCAAAGATTTTGCCCGACAATACGCATCCCTTCCCATTATCACATCAGATGACGGCTCCAGGGTGCTGCTTGAAGATATTGCCAAGGTAACAGAAGGGTTTGAAGAGTCAGATACCTGGGCTTCTTTTAATGGCAAACGGGCTGTGATCATTCAAATTTTCCGGGTGGGCGACCAGACACCGACACAGGTGGCTAAAACAGGCAAAGCATTGGTTAAACAGATCAATGCTTCTCTTCCTGACGGGGTAAATCTTACGGTGCTCATGGATTCGTCTAAAAGATTTGCCCAGCGGGCGGATCTCTTGCTTCGCAATGCATATTTCGGGCTGGCACTGGTTTTTATTTTTCTGGCCATCTTCCTTGAAATACGTCTGGCATTCTGGGTCAGTCTCGGGATTCCCATTTCATTTTTAGGTTCTTTTCTTTTCCTGGCACCCACGGGTTTTTCCATAAACATGGTTTCAATGTTTGCTTTTATCGTAACCCTGGGAATTGTGGTGGATGATGCAGTGGTGGTGGGAGAAAATATTTATTATTGCCGCCGTCAGGGCATGTCGGTGTTAAATGCTGCCATAAAAGGAACAAAAGGCATTGCCATGCCCGTGGTTTTCTCGGTGATTTCCAATATGGTTGCCTTTGTGCCTTTGATGTTTGTCCCGGGCTTTATGGGAAAAATTTTCAAGGCCATCCCGGTTGTTGTGATTGCCGTATTTTTTGTTTCTTTGATTGAATCTTTATTTATTCTTCCTGCGCATTTGAATCATGTAAACAGGCGGCCATTATTTTTTCCATTGAACCATCTTGAACACTGGCAGGAAAAGTTCAGTGGTTTTTTTGAAAGGTCGGTTAAACGTTATTATGGCGGCCTTTTACTCATTGTTATCAAATTTCGATATACGGTGATTGCCCTGGGTATTGCTCTGCTGCTGGCCACAACAGGTTTTGTATCCTCAGGCAGGATGGGGATGGAAATGTTTCCCAAAGTTGAATCTGATTATGCCTTTTGTCAGACGTTTCTCCCCTATGGAACCCCTGCGGCAACTCTGGCTAAGATTGAACAGCACCTGGTTGAAAAAGCAGAAATTGTTGTTAAAGAACAGGGAGGCGACCAATTGTCAACAGGCGTGTTCTCCCATGTTTATGAGAATCAGATCAATGTCATGATTTATCTGACTGATCCTGAAGTCAGGCCCTTAAGCACTACAGCGGTGACCGATTTATGGCGTCAGAAAGTGGGAGCCCTTCCGGGAATCGAGACCATTACATTCGAATCCAACCGGGGCGGGCCAGGATCCGGGAAAAATTTGACCGTAAGCTTAAGCCACCGGGACAAAAATATGCTGGACAGGGCAGGAGAAACTCTGGCCCAGAATCTTTCCGAGTATCCCATTGTTCATGATATCGATGACGGGTCAGCCAAAGGCAAAAAACAATTTGATTTGACCTTGAGTCCGGAAGGGAAACGAATGGGTCTGACCTCAAGGGAGGTGGCCAACCAGGTCCGGCATTCTTTTCAGGGCGTTCTGGCACTTAAAAACCAGCGGGGGAGAAACGAGGTCACGGTGCGGGTTCGTCTGCCGGAAGACGAGCGGATGTCAGAATCCACGCTTGAAGACATGGTCCTGCTGGCGCCAGGTGGAGAAATCCAATTGCGTAATGCTGTAAAGACCATTACCGGGCGGGCGTATACCACTATTAAACGAACCAATGGCCGGCGGGAAATCCAGGTGACAGCCAATGTGAAACCCCAGTCCCAGGCAGAAAATGTAATAAAAGATATGAAGCGGGAACTCTTGCCGGATCTGTTGGGTAAATTTCCAGGCTTGTCTTATGAATTTAAAGGAAAGCAAGCAGATATTCGGGAAAGTGTAACCGCTCTTTTAAAAGGCTTGGGGCTTGCAATGCTCTGCATTTTTGTCCTTCTGGCCATCCCGTTTAAAAGCTATCTGCAGCCGCTGATTATAATGTTCTGTATCCCATTTGGCATTATTGGTGCGATTGCAGGTCATTTAATCATGGGGTATTCTCTTTCCGTCATCAGCCTGTTTGGGATCGTGGCCATGTCCGGGGTGGTGGTCAATGACTCTCTGGTATTGATTGATTTTGCCAACCGACAATATCGAAGCGGGGTACCTGTTCTGGATGCCATTCAGTCCGCAGGTATCCAGCGGTTTCGACCGATTCTGTTGACCACATTGACCACCTGCGGCGGTTTGGCACCCATTATCATGGAGACATCAAGACAGGCCAAGTTTTTGATTCCCATGGCCATTTCATTGGGGTTTGGAATACTATTTGCCACTTTTATTACATTGGTCATGGTGCCCTGCCTGTATGTGATCCTTGAAGATATCAAGGGGTTGATTGTGACAAGCGAACCGCAAGCGGTATTCTCTTCCATTGGAGAAACAAAAAAAATAATTGGGAATAAAGAAAAATAGTCAGTAATAGAGTGTAGACGAACAGGGGCCAAATTTGGTAAAGATCTGATCTGAAAAAAGGATGCGTTATGCAAAAAACAGGTAAAGATTATATTGTATTTCCTTTGGATTTTTCTTCTTTAAAACAGGCCAGAGAGTATGTCGAACTTTTGGACAATCATGTGGGCATGTTTAAAATCGGCCTGGAATTATTCATTGACCAGGGCCCGTCTATTGTACAGATGGTCAGAAAAATAAGCAGGGCAAAGATCTTTTTGGATCTCAAACTCCATGATATTTCAGCTACCGTCCAAAGAGCCATGGCACGGGTGGCTGATCTGGGCGTGGATCTGGTAACTGTTCACTGTGCGTCTTTAACCATGCTTGAAAAGGCAGTGGCAGGCGGGCAGAGCAAAACAGGCGTTTTAGGCGTGACCCTTCTAACAGATAATGATGCTGCCATGGTCAAGGCTGGTGGATTTAAAAATCAATATGTTGAAGATCCCCAAAAGCTTGTCATGCTCCGGGCAACAATGGCACACGATGCCGGTTGCAAAGGCATTGTCTGTTCGGGAAAAGAAGTGGCCGGAATAAAACAAACCTTTGGAAAATCATTAATCGCTGTCACACCCGGGATCAGACCGGAATGGACCCTGCTGGAAGATGATGATCAAAAAAGGATCACCACTCCTGGCCAGGCAGTGACCCTTGGTTCTGATTTCATTGTTATTGGCCGTCCCATCCGGGATGCAAAGGACCCAGTCCTTGCCGCTCAAAAGGTTGAACAGGAGATTGAATCTGCTTTAGCCGGGATTTAGTCAGTCTTTAAAAACTGTCCAATTGTTAACCTGCGCAACAACTTGTTAACCTGCGCAACAACCGGGAACTTCTTTCTTGCTGTCGCAACAGCTTGAACTTGCTTTGGCCTTTGTATTACAAGTTGTCGGTAAGTCGTTTTCCATGGCATCAAGGACATTATTTAAAACAACCTGTGCTGTTTGTTTTCGTTCCGGTTCTGGTACGTCATCAATATCCATGATATCTGTGTATTTTGAATAAATTAAATTATAAATTCGGTTACGGGTTGATTAATGAGATTGATTTTATAGTAAAAGAAATAAGAATGCAACAAACAATTAAGGATAAAATCTATGGAAGGCTGGTTAATATTCCGATTAATGAAACATAAAAGGCTCCATATACGAGTCAAGCCTGCCTTGATCTTCTTTAGTAATTTGGGGGCATTCTTTTTCGCCATAGATACCTTCGGCAACCCGTGCAGCAAATACCATGCAGGTTGGCTGACCGCATTTTTTGCAGTTGGTTTTTGGAAGCAATTTTAAAATTTCAATAATTTTTGGTTTGGGCATGCCTTCAAAAACGGGTTCAATGGTTTCCCGCTCTTCCCAGATGGTGTTGATCTCATTAACCAGCCAGGCAAAAATCTTGTCCGCCTCTTTATAATCTTTCAGGGCATTGATGGCGATTTCTTTGCCCTGAACTGTAATAAGCCTGCCGTTACTCTTAAACAACACTGCCGGGGGATCTTTAAAGTATTGAAACCCGCCCAGAACAGCATTTAAATATGGCAATACCGCCTCGATGTTTTGCTCCAGTTTAGCCTTTAAATGAAGGGATTCAAAACTGGCATTACATTCAGCCCTGAAAATTTTTTTTTGATAGCTCTTAAGAAGCATCAGTATTATCCTTTTTAATAAATGTCATTTTTGGGAGACACACAAAAACATCCCGTTCATCTTTTTCAAAGGAGCACTCGTTTTTAAGAATTTTCTTTAACTCCTTTCTGGCCCTGTGAAGGCGGATTTTGGTGTTCTCTTCTGTTATGCCCAATATTCCGGCGATTTCTTTATGAGAAAATCCTTCAAAATCAAACAATATCAAGGGGATTTTATAGTTGTCAGGCAATAATTCCACCTTCTGCCTGACACAGTGTCCCATCTGATGCTGCTGGATTTTTTTTTCAATAAGAATGCCGGATCTCTGATTGGTTAGTTCCTTGCTCTGTTTATACAGCCGGGTGTTTTTGTTTTTCAAATGGTCCATGGAGATATGATAGGCTATTTTATAAATCCATGGCCCAAGCTTTTTTTTATCTTTCAGGGAATCAATATGCCGATCAATTTTTATAAAAACTTCTTGAACAAGATCATCTGCTGTCCAGTCATCTCTGACAAGGGTGGCGATGAATCTATTGATTTTTGAATAATATTGATCATGTATGTGAAGCAGGTCCATAAGATTATGATTTTCCTTAACAATTGCATTGACAGGAACCTGGCTGAGTTTCTCTTGTGAGGTCCGGCTCTGTGTTTTTTAAAAAGTCATCAATAGATTTTTTTACCACAACATCGGCGCCTTTGCGAATTTTTTTTGCTATTTCAATGATATCATTAACCTCATCATCGGTGATTTTTTCTTCTCTTGCAATAGAATAAATGTGGTCAAAGCAGGGGATACAGCCTGCGGCATAGGCTGCTCCAAGGGATATCATTGTTTGTATTTTCTTTTCCATGGGGTTTTCTCCTTTGTTAATAGATCTGTTATTCTATTAGACGAGGCAAGGAGAAAAAAAGTTACAATTATTATTATTATTATTATTGAGTCCCATTATCAATTGAACCTTGTTTCTTAAATAATTTATCTGTAAGATTTCTTATTCAACACGATAAATCAAAGGAGACTGTGAGATGTTACGTATTGCCATGCTTTTAATTGTTCTTGCTGGATTGTATCTTACAACTTTTGTCAATTATCTGTTATTTCACAGCCTGTCAGAGATTTTCAGTATTGTTGTTGCGATTGCATTTTTCATGATAACATGGAATTTAAAAGAATATATTAAAAATCAATACCTGCTTTTTATCGGCATAGCCTATCTGTTCATCGCCTTTTTAGATTTATTGCACACGCTGTCATACAAGGGGATGCCAATTTTTACAGACTATGATTTTTATGCCAATCAGTTATGGATTGGAGCAAGGTATCTGGAGAGCATCACTCTTTTAGTGGCGTTTTACTTCTTGGGAAAAAACAGGCAGATTAGACCGGAGATTCTTGTATTCATTTATGCTATAGCAACAGCATTGCTGATACTAAGTATTTTTACATGGAAAACATTTCCGGTGTGTTTTGTGGAAGGTTCAGGACTGACACCTTTCAAGAAGATAAGTGAATATCTCATCTGCGGAATTTTGTTAGCCGGGGCAGGACTATTATACAAAAACCGTCATCGGTTTGAACCATACGTGTATAAGTTATTGCTAATGTCCATCATTTGTACCATCATTTCTGAGTTGGCTTTTACATTTTATATTTCAAATTATGGATTTTCAAATTTACTAGGGCATTATTTTAAACTTTTCTCATTCTATCTAATTTACAAATCAATTGTTGAAACTGGAGTTAAACGTCCTTATGAATTGATTTTCAAGGAATTGGATACTACCATTCATAATTTGAATGCAGAAATTGAGAGAAGAAAAAAAGTTGAAAAGGACAGAGAGCACATCATAATTAAATTGCAGAATGCATTGACTGAGGTCAGGACCTTGAGCGGTCTGATTCCAATCTGTGCACACTGTAAAAAAATCAGAGATGACAAGGGATACTGGAATCAACTCGAAAAATATATAACCGAACACTCTGATGCAAAATTAAGTCATGGTATTTGTCCGGATTGCATAAAAAAACATTATTCTGAATACGATCTGTCTGAAAAGGAATAATACATGGAATGTTGGCTGAGAATCAATACCCTATGCTTTTGGCAACAATGTTATTTGTATGATAGTAAAAAGGCGAGCCATTTGTCTATATTCAAACAATTTTAATAATTTTACCAGGCCTGGTATGAATCTTCAGCCCAAAAAATGGCTTTTGATTTATGATCTTCAAAGACTTTTAAGTTGCTATTGTTTTTAAAAAACAGGAAATGGTGAAGATTTGTTTCCAGAGAATTGTTCTGATAAAAATGCCTGAATTTACTGCACCATGCCCTGAAAGTCTTTATTTTTCCTGGTCAAGTCCAAAAGCTGAATGCAGTGTTCGAACAGCAAGCTCGGCATATTTCGCCAGGATGACGCAGGAAATTCTGATTTCTGATGTGCTGATCAACCGGATATTAATATTTTCTGATGCAAGCGCCTGGAACATAGTGGCAGCAACACCGGAATGACTTTTCATGCCAAGCCCGATGACGGACACTTTTGCAATTCCATCTGCTGTGAGGACTTCACTTGCTCCGATCTCTTTGGCCACTTTTTCAGAAATTTCTTTGGCCCTTTCAAAGTCGCTTTTTGGGACGGTAAAGGTCACATCTGTTTCACCACCGGACCGGGTATTCTGGATAATCATGTCCACGCAGATTTCATCATCGGCAAGTGGTGTAAAGATCTTGGCTGAGATACCGGGTTGATCCGGGACACGTTTCAAAGTGATCCTTGCTTCATTCATATCACAGGTAATTCCGGATACAACCACACTTTCCATATCTGAACTTTCATTGACAACCATAGTTCCTTCCTCCTCATTGAATGATGACCGTACATGAATGGGCACATTATATTTTTTGGCAAACTCAACCGAGCGGATCTGAAGAACCTTGGCACCCAATATAGCCATTTCAAGCATTTCTTCGTAGGTGATTTTGTTTATTTTTCTGGCATTGCTGCAGATCCTTGGGTCGGTTGTGTAAACACCGTCCACATCAGTAAAGATTTCACAGACATCGGCCTTTAATGACGCAGCAATGGCAACGGCTGATGTGTCTGATCCGCCCCGGCCCAAAGTGGTGATATCCCCGTCTTCATCTGCTCCCTGGAATCCGGCGACCACGGCAATATATCCGTTTTCAACTGCGGATTTAATGTTCTTGCAATCAATATCAAGGATCCTGGCCTTACCCGATGTTTTGTCTGTCCTGATTCCTGCCTGGAAACCAAGAAAAGATTTTGCCTTATATCCTCTGGATTTAAGAATCATGGCCAAAAGTGCTGCCGTGGTTTGCTCACCTGTTGCAAGAAGAACGTCAAGTTCCCGTGTGTCTGGCCTGTCTGCGGCCTGTCCGGCAAGGGCGAGAAGGCTGTCAGTCACACCCGACATGGCAGAGAGCACAACCACCATCTTATCGCCTTGATCAAATCCTTTAAGAACCCTGTCTGCGACATTGTTAATACAATCAATGTTGGCAACGGAGGTTCCGCCGTATTTTTGTACTCTTAAAGTCATAATTACTCCAATAAAATAATAATAAATATTATAATTTATAAAGATAATTTGCTTATCAGATTTTTTTTTAATTGTCCAGAGGTAATCCGCCTGTTCCAATCAAGACAGCTTAGATAACAGTTCTTTCCCTTTTTCTTTTGTAGCTATGATGTCGATTATTCGGTTGTATTGTTTATCCAGGATGAATTTAATTTCAAGATCAAAGATGAAATTGTCTTGTTCCAACAATTGCGGCCACTCAACCACAATCAGGTGAGTACCATCCAGAAGATCATTAAAACCGATAACCTCAAGTTCTTCCACAGATCCCAGCCGGTATAAATCAAGGTGGCACAGGGTCAGGCCCTGGGCGGGATATTCATTGATAATACTGAAGGTGGGGCTTGTGATATAATATTGTTCAGATACGGCCAGTCCTTTGGCAAGTCCCTGGACAAAGGTGGTTTTTCCGGCGCCCAGATCTCCTTTCAGGGCAATGGAAATTCCATTTTTAATCAGGCTGCCGATCTGTTGACCCAGTTCAAGGGTGTGTTGGGCGGTCGTTGATACGATTGATACAATTGTTTTCATAATAAATGGTGATGAATGGTATGTGGAATATTTTTGATCATATCAGAGGCTAAAAATCCAAAGCCTCCCATTTGATCTGCAAGAATATCTGCACACAGGCCATGAACATAGACGCCTGCTAGACCGGCATTTTCAGGTGTGAATCCCTGGGCACAAAAGCCTGCGATCAACCCGGTTAGAACATCTCCCATACCGCCTGCTGCCATGCCTGGATTTCCAGTGGGGCAGATGAACGACTGGCCGTTTGGAAGGCTGACAACGGTCTGAGCCCCTTTTAAAATCAGAATCACGTCATGATCTGTTGCAAATTGAGAAGCGATATTAATCCGGTCGGCCTGGATGTCGGCGGTACTCATTTTACACAGTTTTGCCATTTCCCCGGGATGGGGAGTTAATATGATAGGCGCTTTTTTACCTTTTAATACAGATAGATCTTGCGCCAGGCAATTGAGCCCGTCAGCGTCAATAATCATGGGTATGGTTATTTCTTTTACCAGTTTTTGCACCAGTCTCTGGGTGCCTTTGCTCGTGCCGATTCCCGGTCCCAGCGCAAGGGCCTGTTTGTTCCTTGAAAGGGTTTGGATCTGATCAAAGCAATGATCGGTTAAAAGTCCTTTTTTGATTTCAGGCAAAGGAAGGGTCATGGGTTCCAAGACCTGAGGTTCCATAACCTTGTTCAGACTTTTGGCAATCCCCAATGTCACAAGGCCTGTACCACTTCTCATGGCAGCATTGGCACAAAGGGCCGCAGCTCCGGTCTTGCCCGGTGAACCCGCTATCACTAAAAGGTGGCCATAACTGCCTTTGTGACTGGTGAACGAACGGGGTTTGAACAAATCAGCGATGTGAGTTTTTTCCATCAAAGAAAGATTGATTTGTTTTTCTGTGGCAATAAATTCAGGAATCCCGATATCAATAATTTTAAGATCCCCTGTGTAAACATTTCCCGGATGAAGAATGTGTCCTGCCTTTGCAAAAGCAAATGTGGCAGTTGCATCGGCTTTGACGGCAACCCCTAAAGGCCGGCCTGTATCTGAATGAAGACCTGAAGGAATATCAACAGCAAAAACAGGCTGTTGAGCCGTGTTTATTAACTCAATGGCATCCTTTAAATATCCTTGGACATCAGAATTGAGTCCGGTCCCCAAAATGGCATCAACGAAAAAATCATGATGCAAGATTTGTGTTTTAAATTCATTAAAGGTATCAGCATCCGGCAATTCAACAAAAGAAGCATTAGAAGATTTGTCACATAATACTTCAAATAGATTCATATTGGTTTTTGCATCACCCGTCACCTTGGCTTTTGAAGAGAGCAAAAACACGCAAACTTGTATGTTTTTTGTCATCAGGTATCGTGCAATGACAAACCCGTCCCCGCCATTATTTCCTCTTCCGGCAATAACAGCGACTTTCTGGTCTTGGCCTGGGTTAAATTTTTCAAGGAAAAAATCAACAGCCCCTCTTCCTGCATTTTCCATCAACACCATTCCCGGTATACCAAAAGACTCTATGGTTTGTTTGTCCATATCCTGCATCTGATTGGCGGTGACAAGAAGCATTGTTCCTCTCCTTAACTTTGATTTCAGTTTAATACGGCAGTTTGATAATAAACCGGGTATGGCTGTCAGGCGTGGATTCTACTGCCATTTCTCCATGATGATCCGTGACAATAATAAAGTATGAAATTGAAAGGCCAAGGCCGGTACCTTCAGATGTTGATTTGGTAGAATAAAAAGGTTCAAACAGTCTTTTTTGGGCTTGTTCATTGATTTTTGGACCATTATTTTCAATTTCTACGCAGGCCATTTTGTCTTGCTTATATAATCGAAAAATAAACTGGGGAGAATAGGCCTCATCTTTGATACTGAATATGGCCTGTGTCCCGTTTTTTATAATATTAAAAAAGACCTGCTGGATTTTGTCTTTATCACAGGGAACCGGTGAGATTTTTTCAAATATATTAACAATCTTGATGTTTCCAAAATTATATTTTTTTTGCAGATCATAATCATTCTTGGCAAGTTCAATCGTGTTTTTTAAGATCAATGCCAGATCCTCGCAAGCCAGGATAGTGTCTGATTTTTTTGCAAAACTCAGCATGTTTTTAATAATTCTGGCAGCCCGGCCACCGGTTTCGTTGATAAGCAATAACTTGTCGGGGATATTCCGTTTTTCCATGTAGGCATGTATGTCAGCCATGGTGATACCCACTTCCCGGGCAGCTTGTTCATTGGCAGGCAGGTCTTTTGCGACCCTGTTGAAGACGACCTGGGCATTTTGCATCATGCCTGAAAGAGGATTGTTCAGTTCATGGGCCATGCCGGCAGCAAAACCACCAATGGAAAGCATTTTTTCAGACTGGGTAACCATCTCTTCCATGCGAACCTGTTCGGTAATATCATCGATTCGAATGACAGCGCCTTCGACTCCGTTAGATACCAGAGGATAGATGATAATATCTTCATACCGTTTTTCCTGGTCTCTATTGTACTCTTGCTTTAGCCGGGTCCTGATTTTTCTATATTGGATACTCTCTTTTATTTGTTCGCTGAGATTGGAAAGCCTTGGAAAAACATCAATCAGGTTTTGGGCTTTTGCATCCGCAGCTTTTACACCGGTTTCAAGTTCTGCCTGGAGATTCCACTGGGTGATTCGCATGTTTTTATCCACCCCCACTAAAATGGATGGCATGGAGTTAATAATATTGGTCAAGTAGTTTTTAATCATGTCCAATTCATCAAAGGACTGTTTTCGTTCTATGGCAAGGGCTATTTGATGGGATACCGTGATCAGAATATCCATATCTTTTTGATCAAAAGCGTCAGGGTCATCTTGATTGAATATGGCAATAACCCCAACGGGGCGCTTTCTCTGGATTAATGGAACCCCCATCCAGATTTCGGGAATAGATGTTGTCTGTTTGGTTTTAATTCTTTTTTCTAATTGGATCTTGTCTAAAACCAGGGGACGGCTTTTGGTTAATACTTCACGGACCAGGTCGCCGGTGTCGAACAGGGATATTTCAGGATCATCAAGCCTGTTGTATTGATTGATGTAAAAAGGAATTTGAATAAATGAACTATGCTTTTCAATCACTGCGATATAAAAATTGGGCAGTCCCATGATCTGGTCAAGGGCCTGGTAAATAAATGGGTAGAGCTTATTTAGATCGGTGAATGTGTTGACCGCATCTGAGATATGAAAAAGGGTTTGGGTCAATTGTTCAGAAAAGGTTTTTTTACTTACCTGTTTTTCTAGTTCAATGACACGCTTTTCAAGGTCTTCAAAAGTCGGGGTCTGCATCAATAATAATCCTTACCGTTATTAATAATAACTTTTGCTTTTACCCAAAAACGTCTATCATCAGGGTATAAAGCTATACTTTGCATACTTTGCGTAAAAATAAAAGGCTATAATTTATGTAAAATAAATGAACTATAAAATTAATAAAGAGAGCAGATCCAATATTGAGTTTTTGATTTGCTTTTTATTGGCCCTTAAACAGGTATGGTTGACGAAACAGATGAGTCACGGTATAAAAAAGGTGTAGGGATCATAGGGTTTAATGACACAAATAAGCTTTCGAATCTGATTTGGAAAAAATAATGGATTTAAACAAAGAACAACTATTGGAAATGCTGGCTCGGATCGCCCCCAATCAATACCTTCAAGCAATGTTGATTGTTTTGATATTTTTTGGGTTGGCAAAATTATTAGATGTTATCATTACCCGCGTCATCAAAAAATGGATACAAAAAACGCATTTTACGGTGGATGATCAGATCCTTGATATTTTACATCGACCCGTGTTCATGAGTATTATATTTGTGGGTCTGGCATTGGCCACTGAAAGACTGGCGTTCAGAGAAATGGTCAATTTTGTCACCCTGGGTGTTTTAAAAACCATGGCTATTTTTTATTGGGCTGTTGCTGCCACCCGAATACTCAAACTTCTGCTCAGCCTTGTCAGTGATGACGAAAGCCGGTTTAAACTGGTACAGGATCGGACATTGCCCTTATTTAATAATCTGATCATTCTTTTATTAACAGGTTTGACCATATATCTTATTTTCCTTGTCTGGAATATTGATCTCACTGCCTGGGTGGCTTCGGCCGGAATCATAGGTCTGGCAATTTCGTTTGCAGCAAAAGACACCTTGGCCAATCTGTTTTCCGGGGTTTTTATCATGGCAGACGCCCCTTATAAACTCGGCGATTTTATTGTTCTGGATTCAGGAGAACGGGGAAACGTCACCAGTATCGGTATTCGAAGCACCCGACTCCTCACCCGGGATGACGTGGAAATTACTGTCCCCAACTCCATTATGGGGAATACCAAAATCAACAATGAAGCCGGCGGCCGGCATGAAAAAGTTCGTATCCGGGTTCAGGTCGGTGTGGCATATGGATCTGATCTTGAAAAAGTGCACAATATTTTATTGGAAGTCGCTAAAAATAATGTCAATGTCTGTAAATCACCTGACCCCAGGGTCAGGTTCAGAGCCTTTGGTAACTCAAGCTTAGATCATGAACTCTTATGCTGGGTGAATCAACCGGTTCTGAAGGGTAAGGTTCTTCACCAGCTCAATACCTCAATTTATAATCAGTTTAAAGAACAAGACATTGAAATTCCTTTTCCCCAGCAGGATTTGCATATCCGATCAATAACAGATAAAATGGCAGTATTAAAACAAATCGATTCATGATTTGAACACATTGTAAGATCTTATCTTAAAAAACGTTAGATATTCAGATTATTTTTTAACACAGGAGAAGCATATGGGAGATATGAATTATTATACCAAAGCTGCTCAAAGATCTGCCGACTGGCATGCCAATCAGCTTCAAAAAATGAAATCATGCCGATTTGATACCATTGCCGTCCATGGTATCTATTCCATGCAGGAGGCCCTGGATTTTAACCAGGGATCCATCATAGAGCCGATATATATGTCATCCTCCCAGGGGTACAGGGATTCAGATGAAATGGAAGCTGCTTTAAGTTATCAGATTCCCACATGGTGCTATTCTCGTATCGGAAATCCCAGTATGTATTATCTTGAAGGCGTATTAGCCCTTTTGGAAGGATATGGGGGTGACTTTCAAACGTCTTGCTGTGCGACATCATCGGGTATGTCAGCCATTATGAGTGCCTGTGATCCGTTCTTGAGCGTTGATCCAAAGCATCCGGAAAAACCCATTAATTTTGTGGCAACCTGTAAGGTTTATGGCGGCACTTTTCAACAATTTGGTATCCGCAAAGATGATGAACGCAATATTGAATGGCGAAAAATTATTAATTCCAATGATATGGATGAATGGGAGGCTGCCATAGATGATAATACCCGGTTTCTATATGGTGAGATGCCAAGCAATCCCGGGCAGTCCTTTTTTGACTTGGAAGCGGTGGCAAAATTGGCCGGAAAACATAAAATTCCTTTGATTATTGATAGCACTATTGCCACGCCGGCCCTTTTAAGACCCCTGCAATGGGGGGCAGATATTGTGATTCAGTCGGTGACAAAAACACTCACCTCCAGCGGGTTTGGTGTTGCAGGAGCCGTGATCGCAAAAAAAGATCTGGATCTGAAAATGGATAATGAATTGCTCAAACAAGATTTCTGCATGTATATCAAGGCGCTTCCAAACAGGGACAATGGCCCCAATATTTCGCCCATGAATGCTGTGTTAACCTTAAATGATATTAGAACCTTGAGATCAAAAGTGGATCTGATGAGTCGAAACACCATGAAAGTGGCTCAATTTTTATCCACACACAAGCATATTGAGCAAGTGGATTATCTGGGTCTTGCAAGTCATCCCTTACATAAACTGGCTAAAAAATATATGGTATTGGTGGATTCGGATATTGATGATCTATATAAAAAGAAAGTGAATCGGTACGGTCATTTGATGTCCTTTCGGGTCAAAGGCGGAGCAAAAGCTGCCCGGAAAGTTTTTGACGGGTTCCAGAGAATCTGGCGGGCAACCGATCTTGGCCGGATTAAGTCTGTTGCCACCATTCCGGCTATTTCCACCCATCAGCAGCAAGGCGAAGAAGCCAGGACATTGGCTGATATCCCTTCCAACCTGGTGCGACTGTGTGTTGGGGCAGAACATTATGATGATATTATTGATGATTTAAGCCAGGCTTTAGATCTGTTGGATGGTGGGAAAATAAAGAATACCGCGCCTGAATTTTCCGCAGGTGGTGCGTCGTCAGCGCGCCTCAGAAAGTAGTTAGATCGGAAAGTAATTAGATTGGGAAGATAATTAATAATGGTAATAAAAGGGGACAAATTATTATGAGGAAAACAAATATTTTAATTATACTGGGAGTGATCTTATTTTTTTTTGGAGGTTGTGCCACGCCTGGTAAGCAATTTATTGATATCCGCTATATGGCAGATCATGAACAAACACAGACCGGCATGATCGGCCTGGCTGTATTTACTGATAAACGACCCCAAAATGGGGAAGGGTATGTGGGATACCGAACATTAATGGACAACAGCCGGGAAACGTATTTTGTAACAGGAGTAAGCCTTTCTTACTCCCTTACCCGGGTGACCGGGGTATATCTTGAGAAAAATGGTTTTGTCATTGCCCCTGTAGAGCCCTGGGAAAAAAATGTTGAAGAGATGAAAAAAGCATCAAAAGGATTTAAACAGGTGCTGTCAGCAGAAATTATTCGGTTTGAGTGCCGCGCAAAGAAAAAGGGTGTGACCACAAAGATGACCCTGGATATTGGTTTAATTTTTTATCTGGGCATGGCTGATGATAATAGTTTAAAAAGAATTCCGGTTTCCTTGAAACTTGAACGGACAGAGTTCGGGTTTTCACCAGAAAAACTTGAAAAATTTGTCAATCAGTCCATGGAAGAGGTCATTCAAAAAGCCCTGGTGTTTTAAAATGATCAAGCCGTGGTATTGGTTTTAATATATTAAGAACCACTCTCTTATTGGTTGGGTCAGTAAAATTTTGACTTTTACTATTAAAATGAATATATTATTTTTTTATTTTTCAGGTTAATGGATGACTAAAAGAGTCTTTTTAAAGATATGGAACAACTTGGTGTTAAAATAGGATCAGGATATGATGTCCACAGGCTGGTAGAAGGGCGACAACTGATTCTCGGTGGTGTGGACATTGATTTCCACAAAGGCCTTGACGGTCATTCCGATGCTGATGTCCTGGTGCATGCGGTGTGTGATGCCATACTGGGTGCCCTGGGTGCCGGTGATATCGGAGATCATTTCCCGGATACAGACCCCCGGTATAAAGGGATTTCATCCATGATCCTGCTGGAACGCTGCAAGGACCTTTTAGATACAAAAAGATATCAGATCCTCAATATGGATTGTATTGTGTTTGCTCAAGCACCAAAAATATCTCCCTATAAAGAACAGATGAAACAGAATATGGCAAGAGTGTTGAAGATTAATTCAAGCCTTGTTAATGTTAAAGCAACCACGACAGAACGATTGGGGTTTATTGGAAAAGAAGAGGGGATTGCGGCACAGTGCACGTTGCTGGTAAACAGCCCCCTGCCCATATAGTAAACTGGATAGTAACGGGATAGGAATCAGATAGAAATCAGGAAAAAAATAATGAGTTTAAAAGTCTATAATACCTTACATGGCAGGAAAGAAGAATTTATCCCTTTAGAAGAAGGCAAGGTCAAGATGTATGTCTGTGGCCCCACGGTATATGATACCAGCCATATTGGTCACGCCCGTTCTGTTGTTGTTTTTGATACAATTTTCAGGTGGCTTGGGCAATTGGGATATGAAGTGACATATGTAAGAAATTTTACAGATGTGGACGATAAGATTATCAAAAAATCCAATGAGACGGGTGAAGACTGCCAGGCCATTACTGAAAAATATATTGATGAATTCCACAATGAAATGGATCAACTCAATGTCTTAAGACCCACGATTGAACCCAAAGCCACCGAGCATATCGGGCATATTATCAACTTTATCCAGATGTTGATTGATAAAGGCAAGGCCTATCATGTTGAAGGCGGGGATGTATATTTTTCAATTGATTCATTCAAAACCTATGGCAAGCTTTCCGGCCGGAACCCGGACGATATGCGGGCCGGTGCCCGAATTGCCGTGGATGAGAAAAAAACAAGCCCATTGGATTTTACCCTGTGGAAACCAGCCAAGCCGGAAGAACCATCCTGGGACAGCCCATGGGGGAAAGGCCGTCCGGGCTGGCATATTGAATGTTCTGCCATGAGTTATGAATATCTGGGTAAAGGGTTTGATATCCATGGCGGTGGAAAAGATTTGATCTTTCCCCACCATGAAAATGAGATCGCTCAGAGCGAGGCCGTCTTTGGAGGTCAATTTGTAAAATATTGGATTCATAATGGGTTTGTGGATATTAACAATGAAAAAATGTCCAAATCCCTGGGTAATTTTACCATGATCAAAGAGGTCCTGGAAAAATATTCTCCGGAAGTGATCCGCATGTTTTTATTGTCCAATCATTACAGAAGCCCCATTGATTATTCTGAAGACTCCATGAGAGATGTGGGAATGGGTCTGGACCGGATCTATGCGTTTCTTGAACGACTTGAAAAAATGGGTGCTAAAGAGGAACCCTCCATAAAGGGCAGTCTCTGGGATGAGTTTACGCTTGCCATGAATGATGATTTTAATACGGCAAAAGCTGTGGCATCGGTATTTGATGCAGTCAAACAAGGGAACCGGCTGCTGGATGAGACCCGGAACAAGAAACAAGAACAACCGGACCCAAACTCAATCAAAGCTCTTAATCTTGTTTATAATGATATCAAGGCCATCTCTGATGTTCTTGCTGTTTTTCGACTCGATCCAGGCACGTATTTTTCAGATAAAAAGCAGAAAGGCGTGACTGATCAGGATATCGATCCGGCCCGGATAGAAGCTTTGATTATAGAACGGGCCAATGCAAGAGCGAATAAAGATTTTTTACGATCAGACGAGATCAGGGACCAGCTTTTAGATATGAATATTGTTTTAAAGGATGGCCCCAAAGGAACCAGCTGGCAATTTGAATAAATCTTTTGTTTCTACAGAAATTCCAAGTCAATCACCATCATATAAACTGGGGATGTTTCCCGGCGTATTCACTCCCAGTATCCTGACCATTCTGGGTATTATCCTGTTCTTGAGAATGGGATATACAGTGGGCCATGCCGGGTTTGGAAAAACCCTTGTTCTTATTTCTCTGGCCAGTCTGGTCTCCATTCTGACCACCACGTCCCTGTCTGCCATTGCCACCAATATTCATATAAAAGGTGGCGGCGCTTACTATTTGATTTCAAGGACTCTGGGCGTTCAATACGGCGGTGCCATCGGCCTGGTTCTGTTTGCCGCGCAGTCGATTTCCATTGCATTTTACTGCATGGGCTTTGGTGAAGCCTTGATGGGCCTTTTGCCAGAGATGCCCTATATTACCTCACAGACCATTGCCATGGGGGCGGTTGTGTTTTTATTCGGCCTGGCATGGCTGGGAG
The DNA here is from genome assembly GCA_043826275.1 of Pseudomonadota bacterium. Lineage (GTDB taxonomy): Bacteria > Desulfobacterota > Desulfobacteria > Desulfobacterales > Desulfobacteraceae > Desulfobacula. The sequence continues at coordinate 28,193 of JBDRQO010000028.1, read as the reverse complement.
CGGACTGGGCCACAAAATTTCAATATATTGTCATGGGGCTGTTGATCCTGGCATTGGCTTCTTTTTTCATTGGTGGGTCAATGCTCTGGGATTCAGGTCGTGTGGTTGAAAATTTTTATGCACCTGATAATGGGCTGCCGTTCTGGGTACTCTTTGCCATATTTTTTCCGGCAGTCACGGGTTTCACACAAGGCGTCAACATGTCCGGGGATTTAAAAGATCCTGGCAGGGCGATTCCTTTGGGAACTTTTCTGGCGGTCGGTATTTCAACCCTGATTTATTTTCTGGTTGCTATTATTTTTGCAGGGACATTGCCTAATACGCAGCTCATGTCAGATTACGGTTCCATGAAACAGATTTCTTTTATCCCGCAACTCATTGATGCGGGTGTGATTGCCGCCACTCTTTCATCGGCCATGGCATCGTTTCTGGGATCGCCACGGATTTTACAATCCATTGCTAAAGACAGGATATTCAAAACACTTGACCCGTTTGCCAAAGGTGTTGGGGAGGCGAACAACCCACGGCGGGGGGTTCTGCTGTCCGGGGTCATTGCCGTTTTCATTATTGGTCTGGGTCAATTGAACCTGATTGCCCAGGTGGTGTCCATGTTTTTTTTGATTTCCTATGGGTTGATCAATTATGCCACTTTTTTTGAAGCACGTGCCGCCAGTCCGTCCTTCAGACCAAGATTCCGCTGGTTCAGCCCCTGGTTGAGCCTGGCTGGATTCATTATCTGCAGCGGTGCCAGTCTGGCCATTGATATGAGAAGCGGTATTATGGCGATTTGCATTTTAATAGCTGTTTATCAATATCTTAAGTACCGATCCGGGCCTGCCAGGTGGGCGGACAGCAGACGATCAGATTATCTTCGGCAAGTGAAGGAAAACCTTTATTTGGCCAGTAAAGAGCCGGAACATGACCGGGATTGGCGACCTGTTATCCTTGCTTTTACCAATGATTCAAAACGTTTGAAATCAATTCTTGATTTTTCACATTGGCTGGAGGGCGGTTCCGGTATAACCGCAGCGATCCGCTTGATCAAAGGGCAGGGGCCGACAATTAAGGCGGACCAGGAAAAGATGGTTAAAGAATTGTCAGCCAATATGAAAGAGATCAATAGCCATGCTTATCCTCTGGTATTGGCAGTTCCAGGAATTTCAAAATCATTACCCGTGGTTGTTCAGTCGTTCGGGATCGGCCCGATCAAGGCGAATACCGCATTGATTAACTGGATGGATGAACTGGACAATGGTTTAGCCGGTATCGGTCCGTCTATTTATGCTGACAATCTGAGAGCAGCTTATCGGGAAGGCTTGAATCTGGTGATTCATCATGCCAACGAACATCGGTGGGGAAAAATACAGAATCGAAAACCGGAAGAACAATGCATTGATGTCTGGTGGAATGATGATGCCACCAGTCGTCTTATGCTGCTTTTTGCTTATTTGATGACCCGGAACAGCCTCTGGTCCAGGGCGGTCATCCGGGTGTTTGCTTCTATAAAAGACAAAGATGGAGGGCTGATCGATACACGGCTGCATCAATTGATGGAAGATATTCGAATTGATGCTGAGCCGATTATCCTGTTTGATGATACCATTGAAACGGTTATTGAAATGTCAGGCAAATCGTCTTTTGTTTTTTTGCCCATTCGAATTAAGGATAATCAGATCCTGGATGTTCATGGCGGCCCATTGCTCAAGCTGCTGCCCTATCTGCCAATGACCGCTATGGTCATGGCAGCCCAGGATATTGATCTGGAAGCGGAACCCGATACCGGGGTTCAAGGAGAATCCGCAATTGCCCAGGATGCATTCAGTGAAGCCAATGAAAAATATGAGGCGGCTAAAAAGGAATCTGTCCGAATGCATAAAAAGAGTGAAGCCGCCACTGGAAAACTGGCAAAAAGTTCAAGAGAACATGAAGAATTTTCACAGATATTAAAAGATGCTGACCAGGCACTTATTGAAGAAGAAGACGCTTTCAGACGTGAAGCCAAGGCCAAAGCCAAGGCAGACGAAGCCGCAAAAATTTTCAATGAAATCCGTGGTCACAGCACAACACAAGAGGACAAAACAAACTAAGGTTTTTAATTCAATACTTTTATTGGAGGATATTATGACAGTTTTAAAAGGCGCGTTTTTAATTATTATATCTATTTTTTTCTTGTCCGGCTGTAATACATTGGGAGTAGGTGTTCAAGGGCCGGGATCTGACCCAAATGGACCTCACCAGAATGGGGAAAATCAGAAACACTATAAAAAAGGGCCACCACCCCATGCCCCTGCCCATGGTTATCGTCACAAACATCATGATGGAAACTCACTTGAATATGATAATACCATTGGTGCATATGTTGTTCTCAATGTCCCTGAAACCTATTTTGGTAATAATCTATATATTCGACTATCTACCGATGGAACGTGGATGGTTTCAACCACACTTGGCAGTGGGTGGCGTGTGGCCGTTGGGGGTGAAGTGCCATATAGATTAATAGAAGCAAAGCATCAAAAGAATCAAAAGAATAAAAAACATAAAAAAGAGAAATGGAATAAATCATAATAGTATATTTTTACACCACTAATGAATAAAAAAGACAGGGCAATTATAAGCACTGCCTTTTATAAATTTATCCTGTAACAGGACTATCTTTTTTGGGCTATTTTGGCCCAGGCATCTCTCAGGGTGACGGTTCGGTTAAACACTGGATTTGTTTTAGTGGCGTCTTTTGAATCCAGACAAAAGTATCCCAACCGTTCAAATTGAAGCGCCTGTTCAGGTTTAGCATTTACCAGGTTTTTTTCCAATTTGCAGCCAGTCAGCGTTTCTAAAGAATTCGGGTTTAAATTATCAATAAAATCCTGGCCGTCCCGTTCAGGGTTTTCATCTATAAACAGCCGGTCATAATTGCGGACTTCAGCTTCAATGCAGTCTCCTGCGTTTACCCAGTGAATGGTGCCTTTCACTTTTCTGCCGTCAGGGGCATTGCCGCCTTTTGTTTCAGGATCATAGGTGCAGATTAATTCAACAACATTGCCGTCATCATCCTTGATCACCTTTTTGCAGGTGATAAGATAGGCATATCTTAAGCGAACTTCACGACCCGGCCCTAAACGGAAAAACTTTTTGGGCGGATCTTCCATGAAATCATCCTGCTCCACATAAATATGCTTGGAAAATGTAATCATCCGCGTGCCCATTTCTTCTTTCTGGGGATGGTTCTGGGCTGTCAGATCTTCGGTCAGGCCGTCAGGATAGTTTTCAATGGTGACTTTCAACGGTTTTAACACCCCCATCACCCGGATTGCTTTTTCGTTCAGATCATCTCGCAGGCAGCTTTCCAGAAGGCCTACATCAATCCGGCTTTCTTTTTTGGATACTCCTATGGTATTGCAGAAATTGCGAATGGATTCCGGTGTATATCCTCTTCGTTTAATGCCTTCAAGGGTGGGCAGTCTGGGGTCGTCCCATCCGTTTACATGATTATCTGCCACAAGCCGTTGAAGCTTTCGTTTACTCAATACGGTATAGTTGATGTTCAATCGTGCAAATTCGATCTGCTGGGGATGACAGGGAGTTTCAAGTTCATCCAGAATCCAGTCGTACAAAGGTCTGTGATCTTCAAACTCCAGGCTGCACAAAGAATGGGTAATGCCTTCCAGAGCATCGGAAATGCAATGGGTGAAATCATACATGGGATAGATGCACCACTGGTCACCAGTCCTGGGATGCCTTGCTTTTTTAACCCGATAGATAATTGGATCACGAAGATTGATATTGGGAGAAGCCATATCGATTTTTGCCCGAAGCGTATGCTCACCTTCTTCAAACTCACCATTTTTCATCCGGTCAAACAGATCCAGGCTTTCTTCAATGGACCGGTCTCTGAACGGACTGTTTTTTCCAGGCTCAGTCAGGGTACCTCGATATTCTCTCATTTGCTCAGCCGTCAGGCTGCAGACATAGGCCTTGCCTTTTTTAATCAGGGCAACGGCAAATTCATGGAGACGGTCAAAGTAATCTGATGCAAAAAAAGGCGTTGCATAGTCAAACCCCAGCCAGTTAACCGTGGCTTTAATTGAATCAATATAAATTTGTTTTTCCTTGGCAGGATTGGAGTCATCAAATCTGAGGTTACATTTTCCATTAAATTGTTGAGCCATATTAAAATTAAGGCAAATAGATTTGGCATGACCGATATGAAGATATCCATTGGGTTCCGGCGGGAATCGGGTGACAACAGCACCATTATTTTTATTGTTTTTAAGATCTTCCTTGATAATTGACTCGATAAAATGCCCTTTACTGATTTTAACGTCCATCTATCTTTATATCCTTGCATTTAATAGTTTGTGTAAGATTTGTATTTATCACGGTTGTAAGGTGTGAAGCAAGATTTAACCGCAATCATCTTAAAGGATCACATATAAAAAATAACGATAATTGATATTCATACTAACACCATATTAATTGTCCATAAATCAGGAAATTATGAGTTCTGCGATTTGCCCCAAAAATCCTTTTTAAAAAAATGGGGGCAGGGTCTGGCGGCGGGGGAAACTCACAACAAAAAAAACTGGCAACATAACTCCAATTAAGCTGAATTTAGACTCGACAATCAAAACGGCTCACTATACAATATGTTGTGGTTGGAAGATTTCGATAAAAGCGACAGATGATACCATAATTACTCCTATTTATTTTAATCCAGAAATTAATAATATATCTTTAATCATTTTCTTTGCTATAGTAATCTACTCGTAACAGAAAAAGGCGATATGTATGCAAATGATTGAAATAATGGAGGATTTATTCTTTATTGAAAGAGGGTGGCTCAGTGCCAACCATTTTGTCCATGTCTCCAAAGAACCGATTCTCATTGATACTGCCTATAAAGCAGATGCCGATGTGACGGTGGCACAGATAAAAAAGCTTGGAGTGAGACCCTCCGATGTCTCGTTGATCGTCAATACCCACACCCATTGCGATCATGTTGGAGCAAACCGCATAATCCACGAACAGTCCGGGTGTGATATTGCTCTGCATACCGTTGGCAGACATTTTATCGATACCAAGGATGCCTGGGCCACCTGGTGGCGCTACTACAACCAGGAAGCCGATTTTTTTTCGTGCACCCGATCACTTGAGGACGGTGATATCCTCAAAGTTGGTCCCCACGAATTCCAGGTGATTTATACGCCCGGCCATTCATCAGACGGTATTGTCCTGTATAACCATAAACAAAAATTGCTGATCTCGTCTGATACACTGTGGGAGAACGATATGGCGGTCATGACACTGCGGGTGGAAGGGAGCCTTGCCCTATTTTCTGCCCGAAAGTCTCTTAAAAAAATCTCATCCCTTGATGTCAGGCAGGTCTACCCCGGCCACGGCGAACCCTTCAGGGATGTTGAAACCGCTTTGTCAAAAGCAATGGAGAAGATTGACCAGTACATGGGAGACCGTGAAATAATCGGTAAAGATTTGATCAAAAAAATCATTGTCTATACCCTACTCATGAAAAAATCCATGAACGAACAGGACCTTTTCCCTTACCTGATGGGGACCGTCTGGTTCAAGGAGACAGTTGATCTCTATTTTAACAAAGAATATGAGATCATTTATCAACAGATCATGGATGCCTTTATCCGGAAAAAAGTTGTTAGGATTGAAAACAATCGCCTCTTTACTTTGATCAATCCCTGATCATTTGGGCAGAATTTACTTTTTGTAAACTTTAAAAAATCAGAAAACTAAGGGTGACAACTTTGTCTATAATCTGTCGCTTTTACTAAAATTTCCAGACCCCAACATATTGTATCGGATCTGTTTTAAAATTTGGGGATAATTTTCAACTTTATAGGATAAAAATGAAGCAAGCCCTGAGCACTTCTGGCTCAATAAGGAACATGCTGACAGAAAAGCCGCAGATGTTTAAAGAACCCCGCGGTTAGAACAAAAGTTATGCGCAATTGGAAGACCTCTCATTTGGAATTACGGTCGGAATCGTATCATTATCGCCAGCCTTTTTTTTTATGACAGAACCTTTGGAAAAGGTTCTGTCATGATAAATTTGATTAATCCTGATACTTAAATGACAGCCTTAAATTAATCCTGAACGCTGTGCGCTTACCATCTTCCACCTTAATATCCAACTTTTGAACTTCTGCAATTCTTAAATCTCTAACAGACTTGGAAGCCCTTGTAATTGCTGCTGTAGCAGCATCTTCCCATGATTTTTCACTTGATCCTACAAGGTCGATAATTTTGTAAACACTTTCAGACATGATTTTTCTCCTTTAAAAGTTATGAATTAAAAACAGTAAAACATGAGAAACTGGAGTCGAAATGCAATTGTGTGAAGAACAGGTTTAGGAAAGGAACTTGCAACAAACCAGATTATATAAAAATTTAAAAACCATTGCCAAAATATTTTTTACGGAAAAATTAATCTGTCCAGTATCAAACCGTAAAACACATCATTATCAGAGGAGAACAGCCAGCCAAGATGCACTGAACAGGTACGGCAAACTCCTATTCTCCATGAAAACCCTGGAAACCATGAAAATTCGGAAGATGGTGCTGAGGCAGGTATACAACCATGGGCATCACCATAACACCCGATTTCAAAAACCTGGCCATATGGATTGGCAAACGTATGCTCATGGGCATTACTGACAATAATCTGTTTGGACATATCCGTAACCGGATGACTGCAAGCCGCACATAAGATCTCTTTGCCTGGCTGGGTTTCAGTCTTGGTTTCAACATGCGTTGCGGGTTTGTGTGCTGCTTTACATATGGTTTCCATATTTTATCCAAACACAGCCATGGGATTTGACAACTTTTGCGGTTCCAAAAAAATGGACATGCGGTTAAGCTTTTGTCTTCAAATATCACCATTATTGGAATGGGTTCTGATGATGTCTGGATGAGGGATGTCGGGCCCACCTTTGTGACAAATCAAAACGGAAACGTCCGGGGTATTGACTGGGGATTTAATGCCTGGGGCGACTTTGACGGCGGCCTGTATTTTTCCTGGGACAGGGATGAAAAAGTTGCAGCCGCCGTTATGGAAAATCAGAAGATAGACAGATACAAGCCCGGCTTTATCCTTGAAGACGCTCCTGTTCTGCCCTGGAACGGTTATCCAAGGCCTGTGATACCAAAGGCAGAAATCATCTGCAGCGCCCGAGCCCGAGAGGGTGACATCCGTTGGTATCTTGAGGTCTGAGGCCCATTTGTAGACGCCAGGGGTGAGGGTCAACCCGCCAATGCTTCCTGCGCCGATCCAGGTAAAATCAGCCGATATTCCCGTAGCGGTGGTGTACGCAGTTTCCATGTCGCTTATGGCGGTAGTCATGGAAGTTGGAGTAGGCGCCGCATAGCCGGGTGCATATACTTTTCCAGTCACCAGAGATGATGTCGAAAATGTGCCCGAGGAATCCATTATTAGATCGAATCAGGTGATGTAAGTTGCTTCGGCTGGACTGACTCCAATATCTCCAACAATAGAGGTTCCAGAGGTGGTTGAGATTCCCGTTTTTGCCAGAATTGCTAAATTGCCCGCCGTTCCCTAGTCAATCGGAGTGGCGTATGACTGACTGGCAACAAGAAGTGGAAATGCCAATGCTGTAATTGCTTTTAAGATCAATAATAATTTGTGTTTCATTTTAAACTTCCTTTTCTTTTCTTGGTTTATTGCTTTTGTCCTTACTACATCAATTCATAATGAGTATAGAGCAACGACCGTGCCAGAAGAGAAAACTGTGAGCATTGTAAGAGTAACTACCTGATTGGTAGTGTCAAAAATTTTATGAAAAAAACGGTCATAAATTCATGGTTAGAAAATGGGAAAAGCAACGGCTGGCTTGAGCTTGAGTGAGCATGGGCTCGCTCAAGCCAGCCTAAAAAATAGGGAAACAGCCCCAAATGGCCCAAACCCTTGTAACGGTGCTGGTTCAACCCCTTTTTGGACATGATTTTTGACAAAACTGCCCTTGCACAAAGGTATTTTTATGACCCTGAAAAGCAAATTATTTGAATCAATCAAGTTGTTTGGTTTATTATATTTTTTTTTGAATATCCTCATATGTGCTGTGATGGCTATATTCGCCATACATGCAAAGATAAAAACCAAGATGTCGCCCGGGTTTATCATTTTTATCCTGCCTCTCATCGGCATTTTTTCCGGGTACTGGATGCGCAAGGGCAAATATGGGTGGTGGAGAATTTTAATAATTTCAGTGAGCCTTTTGCTTTCTGTTTCAATTGTTTATACAGCTATCTTTATATCCCCGAAAATGGAACAACATAAACAGCAAAAGTTTAAGGCCCTTCAAGATGCAAAAATATTGGATTCTGATGTTAATGACATGTTCCTTGCTTTATATGCGGATGATATAAAAACCGTCAGCCAAAAACTGGAACAGGGTATTGACGTCAATGCTAAAAATGATACTGGTCAAACACTGCTGCATGCCACTCAAAATATTGATATGGTAAAAATGCTGATCTCAAAAGGAGCAAATGTAAACGCGATTGATGATGATAGTATGACGCCAATGTTTAATAAAGATATTGACCTGATAAAAGTATTGGTTGAGGCGGGTGCAAATATTACGCATAGAACCCAAAAAGGTAACACAACCGTTATGTGGTATGCCTATAGCGGTTATATGGAGGCAATTGAACACATGATCTCACTTGGGGTTGATGTGAATGCAAAAAACCAAGATGGTCAAACCGCGTATGATATCGCAGAAACTTTCGGCCACTTTAAATTGCTCAAATACTTGAAAACAATCGGGGCCAGGTCTGGGCAGCATACTGTGACTAAACACAAGTCGATTAAGTAAATTAAAGACAATAGATTGTTTAAGATTATGAATAAAATTAAAATACTATTATTGGTATGGCCCATTGTCCTGTTAATCGGGATACTGTTATATTTTTCCAATGAACGTCGGCAGATCGACTATGAGCTGATGGAACCGGATGGGATGGCCTGGGAAACAGGAGAAAAACAATTTATAGTTCATCTGGATAAACAAGAAGATGGAGAATTGTTGCACATAGGGATTACTATTGTCGGTCCTGGAAACAAAGATATTTTTAAAATACGTGAAATAATTGACAGAGACATGTTTGGCGGAGGGTTTGTTCGTGCTGTTCAGACCGATGATGATCCTGAAAAAGAGATTGTCGTATGGCATGGCCGAGCTAAATATTATCTGGATTTCAAAAAAGGGCGGGTTGAAAAAATTTCATTTGACAGGGTTCCTGAGACGGTGAAAGCGCTTGCCGAAAACTGGCGCACATATAATATAATGGCAGGGGTGCATACAACATTGTTAATTTTATTCCTGCTGTGTTACTATCTTTTTTATTTTTTTGTTAATGGCATCTTGTATTTTTATAATCGAAAAAAACAAAAAGGATATGCTGATCCGACTCTTATTAAATAGTCATCTTTACAAGCCTTATCAGCTGACATTCAATATAACCATTGCTCAGCAAATTGCCTGGACGTGGCTCTTTATATGTACCACACTTTTTTGTGTGTCTGATCCGGTTTTTGCATTAGATTCAGAAGAAAATGACTCAGATCGTAAAGAACAGCATTTTATTCATTTTCGGTATGGGCCGGAACATACTTCGAGCGCTGCCGGCAGCGGATTATACTCACCATCAGATAGTACTGGTCAGGCATCAACTGCGACACCCTCCCATGCTGTACCCCATGCCCCAAGTACGGAAAAAATACATGCCGGTCAGACCAATGTAATGGCTGCTTTAAAATCCATGAAAGGCCGAACCCTGGGCGTAGGAGAGACGCTTAAGATATATGCGGCCGCAGAAGATGCCGGATTTCATGCCATTCACGGTCTTTTGGGAGATGATGGGATTAATGCGGATGCCAGCCATCAACTTGGCATGGGCCGAAAAGCATTTCACAACGAAGTTCTGGCTGTCATGGCCATTGCCATTGAGAAAAAAACCAAAGGGCTGGGGATAAACGATTTCGGATCAGGCGCTGATCCTGCAAAAATTAACGCCAAAGGAGATATTGACTTTACCCTGTATGCCAAGAACACAGGCGTGGAAGCCCAGTGGCTGGTGGATGAATACAATAAAACCTTTCAAGATCTTGCTCAAAAAAAATACGGGGTCAGCCTGACACCGGGCCAAATGGATATTGTGGCCCACCGGTATGATGCCACCATTCCTGACTGGCGTGCCCGTGAAACCGTGGCTGATTTTGAAGTTAAACTGCGAACCGGAACCACTTTATTACGAAATAATCCGGAAGCCTATTTTTTAGAGGGGGCTTACCTGCAGCAGATCATGGGGCGAAGCACTGTCCTGGGTGAAAAAAAAGAAACATTCTCCTGGCTGGTGCCGGACAAAAGTAAAGAAAACGGGGTCAGAATCGATCCTATCAATGCCGCTCTGGTTCCCCAGTTTTTTTATGTTCCAAAGGCAAGAAAAGGATTGGGCTTTGGCGGCGCAGTGGGCAATTATCATTTTCACCATGCCCACTCCTCTGATTTTGAAGCCCAGTCAAAATATATTCTAAGAAGCTTAGATAATGGGCCTGGCCTTTTAAGCACTGGTAAACGGGGTGACTATCAGGAGATTGGAGAAAAAGAAACCTATCTGAACGAAGCCGAAGATAGTTATGGCCGACAAGAACGTCGCCAGATAGTGGAAGACATATACGATGCCCCCCAGATGCGCCTGTCCAAAGGATTAAGGGATGAGATATTTGAGGTGTATGAAATATGCAGAAAAACCCGCATCGCAAAAGACAAAAAGATCATTTTAAGTGACCTTCAACAATTTAAAGGTCTGATTGATTATCACAAGAAGATCTCTTTGATGAAGATTGATGATTTAACGGCTTTGAAACTGGCCAAACAGACATATAAAAGTACCAGTGAACTGATCCTGACGGCCAATGTTATCCGGACGATCAAACCCCGGGCCAGGGATTGGCTCCGCCCCCATACCTTGAAAGAACGAATATCCTATGTAGATGAAAACGGTAATATCGTATCAGCCAGAGCCACCAGGGCAGATCTGACAAGGCTTCAATTTGCGGCTTTCAGAGAGATCCATGATGCCATCCAAATTCTGCAGCAGGATCAAAAAAGTCATGTAATCGAGGAGTTAAAAAAACAAAACCCGATTTTGAAAAACGATATTGAAATCGTTGAAAATATTATACGAAAAAAACGGGAGATGATGCTGGCACCCAAAAATGAATCGCCTGAAGCTGCTATGACACTTCGTCAGAAAGCCGCACTATCGGTCATTGAGTCATGGGCCCAGATGGGTAAGCATGCTAAAGACTCTCCTTTATGGAACCGGACTTTAAAAAATGCCGGTAATGCCTGGGCCACAGGACAGGCCCTTGAAACTTATGTTTATTCAAACCTGACCCATGCCGTGATATACAGCGGCGGTAAGAAATACGGTCCTGCACTTGAACAATTGCGTGCTGTTACAGAAGATACTAATAAAAATATTATAAGCCCAATATGGATGACCCGGATTTCCAGAGCCAATTCCGTGGTGAATGTGCTGACGCTTTATGCCCAGGAAGGCCAATTCAGTGAGCGCGTACTCAAGGAAATGGTGATTGAGGGTTTAAGCCATTTCCCCCTGATCGGCATGCCCATTGACATCTATAGGGGAACGATTTCCGGCCTTCTTCGATACGACGGCAGTGCATCCGGTCTTATAAAAACAGGCCTGGGGTCCGGGGTCGGTCAGATTGTTCTGTCCCAGTTTATCCCGGGATACGGACCGGTCATCCTGGTGTTGAATACAGCCAAAGGGGTGGTCAATTTGGGTGGAACCATATTATTTACCCCGTTGAAAAATCAGCGAATAAAACTGGCCTTCCAGGGCTATCTTGATCCGGTGGAGATCACTCCCGGCAGCACGTTATATCAACAATTTTTAAAACAGACCGGGACCGAAGGTATCCAGAATGCCATTGCCTGGTGGATGGATTCCACGGGTAAAAAAGAGCGGATATACTCACCGCGGCCTTCTGTTCTTCATCCCATTGATCCGGGCATGAAAATGAGCGTTGAAGAACGACGAAAAGCAGTTCTTTCTTATTTTCAACCCCAGATCCTGGGACTTTTCAAACAACGGTTCGGGGGGGGCGCTGAAGTCAAGGAAATGCCTTCAACCTATGCCAGTATTGAAAATGAATTCTTGCCGAAAATCATGTACAAACATGTTCACAACTGGTGGGAAGGTACAGGAATTTTTTCTGCGTATGATTCTCTGGCAGTCAAGCGGATGATGGATGAATATTATAGTAAAGAGATGAAAGCCACACTGGTCCAGATGCTGATATCTGATTATATTGCCGGAAAAGGGGAACTGATCAAGCAGGAGAACGAATGGTACACGTCTTTGAAAAAACTGTACGCCGTTGCAGCGGGTTGTGCCAGTGAAGGTGCCAGAATCTATACTGAAAATTATTCACTGATCAGTGATGCTCACAAGAATGCGGCCATACTATTTTTAGGAGAAGAACAGGAAGAAGCCGAGCATATCAAACCCCAAATAGAACTGATATCCTCTCCCAAAGTGATCCTGGCCAAAGATGACCAGGGCAACCCGACCCCCATCATAGAAAAAATTCAGATCCGTGCAAAAGTGGTGGCGTCTGACACTCCTGAACATCCGGCTCCTTTCAGTTTGCGGTTTAAACTAAAAGCAAAAGACATCGACAAAGCCATCCAGAATGAAGAATTCTTTAAAATTGAACTGAAACCAGGCAAGGTACCCGAAGAAATAACCCTGACCGCCCTGGCTTATGATGCAAACAACACGCTTTTTTATGAGCATGATATCACCATCCCCATTATCAACAAAGAAACAACCACTGATTTTGACGGGGGAAATGATTTACAAGAGGTGCTCTATAATTTGGAAGAGCTGGCCAAAAAAGCAGAAGAATCTTCGCAGAAAAGTGTGGATCGATCCAATCACGCCCGGTTAAGCTTTACCAAAGCCAGGCAGGAATATAATGTTCTGATGGCAAGAAAAAAACGGGTTGAAAATAATTTTAAAACAGCTGATCAGATCATCAAAGAGATCACCGGTCATACCCGGGACGCTGATCAAAACATCAAACAGGCCGATAATAACGCCAAAAGTCTTGGACAGGCCAGAGAAAAGGCCATGAAATTGAGCCAAGAGGTTTGCCAGAGCATTCAGGAAATCGAGCAAAATCCCTCCGGACGGTCTAATATTCTCAACAGCAATGCTGTAAAAAAAACAAGTCTTCAAAATATGTTTTCAACCGGCCGTGGAACCCTGTTTACTTACCAGGATACCATCCGAAGTATCCAGGCAAAAACAGATATAATGATTCAGCGACAGGGGGACCTTGCCCATCTGCTCAGCGCTGAAACTCAGAAGCTTGATCAGGGATTAATCCTTGACCTGATCATTGATGCAGATATCTCAGGAATTGATGCCCAGGATCACCTGGATACCATTGGCGATATCCTTGTTGATGCAAAAAAAGAATATCAAAGGGGAAGCGGTTTTGTTAAAAATGTTCGGCCGGAAAACGAGCAGACAAAGATGCAAAAGCGTCTGGATAATTTAATGGACCGGATTAAAATAGCCCGGACAACGGCTCAAAATGCCAATGAGCCGTTTACAGAACAGGTGGAACAGCTCAACAAACAACTGGAATCTGATGGCCCTCAATTTGATGCGTTAAATACTAAAATACGTATTTATCATGAAAAAACAAACACAATCACATCCGACCGGGAACGAGTGTCAAACAAAGCCGATCAGCTGGTTGGTGGAGAATCCGTGCTTGATGATGATCTTGCCGCCATTGAAACTGCCATCATGGATGCGCAGATCTGTTCAGAATCCGTTCAAACCACAGCAGCAGAGCAAGCTGATGGAACATGCACCCGATTAACATCGGATTTGAACAAGGCGTATCAAAATAAAGATGCAGCAGCCTATAACCAATTATTGAAACAATATGCAAATTGTCCGGGGTATTCCCAGGCACAGAATGCTTATAATACTTTGGTTCAGGAAAACAACCGGTGCAACCAGATTTCCCGGCAGTTGGAAGCGGCTCAAAAAAGGGGTGACTCCCAGGCATATGGTAATTTATTAAACCAGTTTAGAGGATGTTTATACTATTATAATGCCCTGGCAATTTATAATGATATGCGTCGATCGGATGAGCGCTGTAATTTTATTTCAGACCAATTGAACCAGGCCCAGAGAAATGGAGATATCCGATTATATGGTACAATTTTACAAAGTTTTAAAGGGTGTGATTATTATAACCAGGCCCTGAATGTTTATAACGCCATGGTTCAGAATGCAAACAACCAGCGTTGCAACCAGCTTATCAACCAGTTAAACCAGGCCCAGCGGCAAAAGGATGTCCGGACCTACCAAAGCCTTCTTGGTCAGTCACAGGATTGTTCTTTCTACAACCAGGCACAAAACATTTATAATGGCATGAAGAACCAGCAGACCATGCAGGCGGTGAATAATTTTATGGGTGGATTAATGCAGGTCATGAACCAGCAAAACAATCCCAATAACCGCAGGCCACCTTATCAACCGACGACTCCACAAAGGCCAAAACCACCATCAGGACCCAGAAATCCGCCGCCTTCGACGACACAAACCGGTAGCAGCGGCATGAGCCAGGCAGACTGTGAAATTAAATTCTGCCCGGTTTGCAAAGGAGGTAGCAACATCGATCTGATTGGTGTCTCAGTGAACAGCCAATGCAACGACTGCCGAAAACAATATAAAAATAAAATTGTGGACTGCGCCAAAGGCGGTGTTTCCGCCAACAGGACCGGTAATTCCATGTCTCAATTTAAAAAATATCAGGTTATCAAATGCTCGGTACCTGTTAAAGATTACAAAGGTAAAATCATCCGTTATAATTCTTTTTATGAATTTTCAGGACCCAGTCGAAAACGGCCACAAAGTGCCAGCTGTGCCGTTGTTGGAACCGGTACCTGGGATGAATGCATTGACAAGGCTCGAGGCTATAATAAACGAGATGGCATTAATTATAGTGTCATGCCATGAAGATAAGGAAAATTAAATTAAAATGAACCATGTAAAATTTATTTTGGGATGTCTTTTAAGCCTGCTTGTATTCAACACAGGGGCTGTTTTTGCCCAGGGAACTGGTGTTGTCACGGGTGTTGCGGGTACTGATATTACGATTGAACTCAAAGAAGGAACCGTTAAAAAAAATGACACCGTTCGTCTGGTACATGTGTCCGGCAGCGGTATGAAGATTGAAGCAGGCACCTGGCAGGTTACAACGGTTTCAGATAAAATAGTTACGGCAATCGTCCAAAAAAAACGGGTGACCCCCAGAAAAGGGATGAAGGCATTTTTTTCAGCAACTCAAAAAACAGATGTTTCAAATAAAAGCCAACCAACAGTCAACATCCTGCCACCAATCAAGGCCGAGGCACCTGTCACAACAAAGGAATATGATAATACACAACCAACAACTATAAAAAACAAACCAGCCGAATCCTCATCCAATTCGATAAGCCTTTTGGGCAATTCCTTTGACTCGTCGGCAGAACCAATCGATCCAAAGGAACAAGACGACCTTGGGTGGAAATATCAAAACGGAACAGGTGTTACAAAAGATCTGACAATGGCTGTATCCTGGTACCAGAAATCAGCCGAACAAGGATATGCCAACGGCCAGAACAATATCGGGTGGATGTATCTTAAAGGATGGGGAATCCGGCAAGATTACGCAAAGGCCCTGGAATGGTTTAAAAAAGCTGCCGCGCAGGGGCATGCAAATGCTCAGAAAAACTTAGGATGGGTCTACCAGAGTGGGTTTGGGGTTCAACCGGATATGAACCAGGCTTTTTTCTGGTACAAATGTGCTGCTGATCAGGGATTTTTACCCGCACTCAATGATCTTGGCTGGACGTATCAAAATGGACTGGGTGTGTCACAAGATTTTGTCCAGGCAGTTTCCTGTTATAGAAAGGCTGGGGAGCAGGGATTTGCACCGGCTCAGGACAATATGGCTTGGATGTATCAAAATGGTTTAGGCGTCACCCAGGATTACAAAAAAGCCGTGGATTGGATGAACAAAGCGGCCGACAACGGACATGTCAACGCTATGAATGGTTTAGGGTATGCTTATCAGAACGGACGCGGGGTTCAACAAAATTATGCAACAGCTGCTGTATGGTATAAAAAAGCAGCCGAACTGGGGCATGCCGGGTCCCAAAGCAATCTGGCCTATTTGTATTTAAATGGAAACGGAATTCCCCAGGACCGGAATGCTGCGATTCAATGGTTTAAAAAATCAGCTCAAAATGGTAATAAGATCGCTCAAAACTGGCTTACCAAGCAAGGGATTGCCTTGTAGTTTTTGAAAAAGGCAAATTTTAAGTCACTGCCAAAAATGGAAAAAAGCACCTATGCCTTGACCATAGATTTGCTCGACAACTAGAATTAAACTTTTTCTTGACTTGTTGATCAGATCCAAATAACAATAAGAAATATTCACAGAATCATTACCTGACAATTTATTTTACGAAAAGAAATGACAATGACTGCCAAAATCCTTATTGTTGACGATGAACTTCGTTTATGCCAGAGCCTTTCGTCTCTACTCATAGAACATGGGTTTGAAATTCACATAGCAAATTCCGGTACTGCAACCAGGGCTCTGCTTGAGAAGATCACCTTTGATATTGTTTTGCTTGATCTGTTCCTGCCCGATGTTTCCGGCGAGCAACTTATGGCAGAAGTCCAGAAAAAAGTACCTGATATTATCGTTATTATTATGACGGGTAATGCCTCCATTGAAACCGCCATTAAAACATTGCGAAAAGGGGCCTATGATTATCTTAGAAAACCATTTGACCAGACTGAACTCATCCATACGATCAATAACGCGCTGACACAGAAATGGCTGATATTTGAAAATCAGGATATTAATCAACAGCTTGAGGTTTCGCAACGCGACTATCAATACCTGGTTGAAAATTCACCCGATATCATATACATGCTTGATCAAGAGGGCAGGTTCACATTTGTCAATCCCAGCATCGAACAATTAATCGGATTAGCACCGGAAGATGTTATCGGCCGCCACTATTCAAGTATCATAGATGAGAAAAGTATTGAGCCTTGCCGTTGGATTTTTAATGAACGACGGACCGGAAATCGGGCAAAGCAATGGAACGAACTTGAACTTTTAACGTTTGATTCTTTTAAAACCCGCAAAGAGCACGTTCTCCACATAGAGCTCAGATCAACCGGTATTTACCAGTCCAAAGAAGTTTCCACCCCAAGCTATATCGGTACCCATGGTGTAATCAGGGATATTACAGAAAAAAAGAAAGCAGCCCAAAAAAAAGAGAAGATCAAAGCACAACTTCACCGGGCAGAAAAAATGGAACTGATGGGTACGATAGCCAGTGGCGTTGCCCATGATCTGAATAATCTTTTGTCCAGTATTTTAGGGTATCCGGAATTAATTTTGATGGACATGCCTGATGATGATCCCAACCGCGACTATATCCTTCAAATAAAAAAATCAGCTCAAGACGCGTCAGTAATTGTAAATGATCTCTTAACACTTGCCAGGCGACGGGTACCTGCCACTCAAATTTTTAATATAGATAAAATTATTGAGGATTGTTTGAGCAGTTCTGAATATTCAGCGCTAAAATCGCACCACCCGAACATCAATTTTAATATCAACTTAAACAGCCGTTCTCAAAGCATTGTCGGTTCATCCGTCCATATCTCAAAGTGTATTTTCAATCTTTTGATCAATGCAGCCGAAGCCATGCCCACAGGTGGCATGATAACCATTTCCACCAACACTGTTTTTGTGGAAAAAGACGATTCAAACCTTGTGAACATGAAACCGGGAAGCTATATCAAACTGGTGATAGCGGATTCAGGTCTTGGCATGACAAAGCAGGATATTAAAAAAATATTTGATCCGTTTTATAGCAAAAAAAAAATGGGGCGAAGCGGCACAGGGTTAGGTTTGACAATTGTATGGGCAACGATAAAGGATCATAACGGACATATTGCTGTCAACAGCATTGAGGGCAAGGGCACAACCTTTTCCCTTTATTTCCCCGTGAGTCAGGAAAAGAAAAAATTTCGATCCACGATAAAGATGGAAAGCATCATGGGAAGCGGTCAATCCATTCTGATTGTCGATGATATTCTTGAACAAAGAATGGTGGCCTCAACCATTCTAAAGGCCCTTGGCTATAACCCATTCAGCGTGGTCACAGGAAAAGAAAGCATTGAATTCATTAAAACAACCCCTGTGGATTTGATTCTATTAGATATGATACTGGGAAATGGAATGGATGGGCTGGATACGTATCGCCGGATAAAAAAGATCAATCCACAACAACGGGTGATCATTCTCAGCGGTCTGTCAGAAACCTTGCGAATCAAAACAGCGTTACAACTGGGCGTTTCCCAATATATTAAAAAGCCATACACCCTTGAAAAAATAGGTCTTGCCATTAAACAGGTGTTACCCCCGGAAGAAAATCCATATCTTGATGAGGGTTAAAGGACACAAAATCAAAATTAAACAGATTTTTTTCGACTCACCCCTGCCATTCCGAGCAAACCTAAGCCCATCAGGAATAAGGTCGCAGGTTCCGGTACTTGATGACCATCGCCTCCGCCTGATTCTGCGTCGTGGGAGAAAGGGGCAAATTTGTCCACACTACCATCGGCTTTTTTAGTGTTGAGGTCAAAATGGATTTCATATTCCGAGATTTTGCTTATAATGCGCTGTTTCAACCAAAGCCTCTGTGCCAATCTGGTAAACATTATACGTTAAAGTATTCCAATCAAGATCCCATTTTTATCCATGCTGCATACCAGGCTCAACTTTCTGATCCTCATAACCTTTGTGCCAGTCTTCTGAGGTGAAATTCCGGTCTGATATTGTTATGTTGCTTGCGTATACCGTTCCAGCGTATAAAAAGGTTGCCTTTTGCATGGTGTCTTTCACGCTGTACTGAATAATGGCAACAAATCGAAATAATAAGATATTGCTTGACTTGAATTGAAGTACATTTTAATTGATTATAATTCGACAACACTACAATCAAAGGAGATCGTTATGGCATTAAAAGCAGGGGTTTTACTCTCAGGATGTGGCGTGTACGATGGATCGGAAATCCACGAAGCCGTACTCACCTTATTGTTTCTTGACCGTGCAGGGGCCCAGATCCTATGCATGGCACCCAATATTGATCAGCTCCATGTGGTCAACCATCTTTCCGGGGAAGCAAATGATGAAAAAAGAAATGTTTTGATTGAGTCCGCCAGAATTGCCAGGGGAGATATCAAGGACCTAAAGGATATGACAGCATCGGATATGGACCTTTTAATTGTTCCCGGCGGGTTTGGGGCAGCAAAGAACCTGTGCAGTTTTGCAATTGACGGGCCGGATGCCACTATAAACCCGGAGGTGAAGCGTCTCATCGAGGAGATGATTGAAGCTAAAAAACCCATTGGAGCACTCTGCATAGCTCCTGCAGTCCTGGCCCGGGCCCTGGGATCAAAAAACACCGAAGTCACCATCGGCAATGATGCAGGCACTGCCGATGCCATTGAATCCATGGGGGCCACCCATATTCAGTGCGGTGTCAAAGACATCCATGTGGATGAAAAAAATAAGATTGTTACAACACCGGCATACATGCTGGGACCGGACATTAAAAATGTTGCCGTGGGCATTGAAAAGCTGGTTGCCAAGGTTCTGGAGCTTGCAGCAGATTAGTCCGGATTTTAAGAAAGAATCTTTAAAATATTATCCATATCTGTTTGCGGATCAAACTGCCCCAGATTCCTTGTCTGGGGCGAAACAGGCTCAAGCGGAGACAGGATGCCCTGGATATCATTGATGACATCCAGTTTGCGCAGTTGTTCAAAGGTATTCTCAAATGAATCCTGGGGTACGATGTACCGGGACATCATCAGGTATTCCATGCTGAACCGGTCTTTTTTTTTCTCAAATTGGCGGATATCAATGAGCATTTTTTTTGTCTGCTGCCTTTTTTTCAGAAAATAGGATTCCGGGGGCTGATTTTCAGGCACTTCCCCGAGAATGGTCAGGGTCAGTTTGAACAGGTCATAAAATGTGTAATGCCCCAAAAATCTGCCTTTAGCGTTCTGGATAAAGGTAATTAAAAAAAAGCTTTTCTCTTGTGCAAGTTTTTTGCTGGTACTCCTGAGCAGGACTTTGCACCCCAGGGCATCAACCTCAGGCAGGCACGATTCAAGTGCCTGTCTGATGTCGGGATCAATGGTGCGATCCAGGTAGAACCGTGCAACAAAAACAGCAGCCTGAACGTGGGAAATATCTACTGAAATTGGACCTTCTCTATCCGGATGCTTCAGAAGGATATGCGAATGGGCATTAACAAGGGCATCAATGATCTGGGTGATCTGTCCTTGTCCTGATTTACTGTCTTGGGACAATTTTCCAAGCAGGGGCTCAATGGCCAGCCGGTCATGCTGATCCGGGAAAAGCAGCATTTCTAAAATCATTTCCCGATCAGTGAAATCTTCGTTCTGCAGGGCATGTTCCAGTTCAAATGGGGTGGTGATGCCGCAGGCGGATTCCAGAAAAAACAGGATATCTTTGGAAAGAAAGATCTCTTTTTCCCAGATTTTTATTATGGCACGGGCAAGTCTGTTCATTTATCAATCGTATTATTCGGTTTGAATAATTTCAATTTTGTTTTTTGAAACAAGGTCATACAGATCCGGGCGCATATCATGCAATGGTCGGACAGTTGCCACATGCCGCTGCTGGGATAGTGAAGACAGGGCTAATTCAGACACGACAATCGCTTCAACATTGGGATCGGCTTCTCCTTCTATCCCTTTTTCCGGGAAAGAGAAATCACTGGGGGTAAGAATAGCTGCCTGGCTATAGTTTAAAAAAGAACCAGATAGGGTTCGCATATTTCCAACATTTCCGGTCATAACAACATAAATAAAATTTTCAACCGCTCTAGCCTGGGCGCAATGCCTCACACGGTAATAGGCTTTTTTTTCTTCAGTGTAAAAAGGCACAAAAATAATTTCTGCCCCGGCAAGTGTCAGGAGGCGTGATGCCTCTGGAAACTCGATGTCATAACAGACTTGGATGGCAATCCGTGCAAGGGGGGTTTTAAAAATCCGGAGGGCCTCTCCCGGTTCAATTCCCCCTTCATTACGTTCTGCCGGTGTAATGTGAAGTTTTTCCTGGGTGTATGCATGGCCGGTCGGGGTGAACAGGTGGGCAGTGTTATAATATTTTTCGTCCCTCAATACCGGATGGGAGCCGCCGATGATATAAATATTATACTTCTGGGCGAATCGCTTAAACATCTCAATGTATCTATCAGTATATTTAGCCAGTTCCACAGCGACTTCCTTCATTGAGAGGCGTTTCATAAAACTGATAAGCTGGTATGCAAAATACTCCGGGAAAACCAGAAAGTGGCAGTGATAGGAATCTGCAGAATCCACAAAAAATTCAACTGAACGTTCAAGATCTTCAAAAGACTTGATAGGCTGCATGTGGTATTGGGCTGCGCAAACTCTTACCCTGCGAGCCTGAATTTTAGGGAACACGGCCGAAGAGATTCTTTTTTTTGTCACATTAAAATCAGGATTGGGCATGACAAGGTATGTCGAGTAGTTCAAGCTGGAACGATCAACCGTGATATCAAGTTGAACCTTTTTGACCTTGAAACCGGCTTTCAGGTGAGCGTTCAAGGCAAAGTCCTGTAATTCTCCGTTTTCCACTTTTTTCACATATTGTTCAGCTGTCATTCTTCCGGCATGCTTTTTATATCCGGGCAGCCTTCCATAGGCCATCATCTGTCTCAGGTTGTACTTTTTAAGAATGCTTCGCCGTCGTGTATACAATTGCATTGCAACCCCAAGCCGCTGATAGTCTGGATGTACAGCAATATCTGCGCCATAAAGAGTGTCACCATCCTGGTTATGCGTGCTGAAGGTGCCGGCCCCGGTCAACTCATCCACGTCATACCAGAATTCATCATCAATGCTGACAATCATGCATGTGGCGTACCCGATAATTTTTTTACCGGCAACAGCTACAAATTGTCCCTGGGGAAAGGCTGAGAACTGCATCTCGTACTGGCGTTGGGTGTAGATAAATTCTTCGGGATAATCAAAGTATGTTGCTCTGCTGCAGGCGATTATCTCTGGAATGTCTTCAATCCGCCACCTTCGGGTTGTTATTTTTGGTTTTGATCTGCTCAAATTTTCCCCTTTTATTTTTTTTATATCCATGTTCTGCCGAAAGATTGGTAAATTCATTATTTTTCAATTTTTGCGATCTTACCAAAAACGATTTGGAATTAAATTCTATATTACCGCATTTGAGTATACTCTGTAACGATAAATAATTAAAAATAGAATTTTTGAATTCTGATATTATAAAATCCATAAACGTGGAAAAGCAGATGAAGAGATCTCAATATTCAGAGCACAAAATTATTATCTGCTTTTAAAAAGCATTGCTTTAATATCGCTTTTGTATTATCAGGAACATTTTTTCAACACAAAGGAAGATCCGCATGAAGTTACAACAGATAAGCTACTCAATCCCCTGGAATTTATTTTTAATCACCCTGGGAAGTATTTTCTTCGGCATCGGCCTTAAAGCCATTGTGATTCCTCATGGAATGATTACCGGCGGATTTTCCGGAATGGGGATCCTGATTTTTTATTATACTCGCCTTTTTACACCAGGTATCTGGTATTTTGTTTTAAATATCCCGGTTTTTATTTTAGGGTGGTTGTTTGTCAGCAGGCGATTTTTATTATACAGCCTTTATGGTACAATTGTTCTGACCCTTGTCATTGATTTGATTCAGTTTGAAATTCAGATCAAGGATCCGATTCTGGCTGCCCTGGCCGGTGGAACTATCCTTGGTGCCGGAGCCGGCATTGTATTTCGTTCTCTGGGATCTGCCGGAGGGAATGATATTATTGCGATTATTTTAAACCAGAAATTCGGCATCCGTATTGGAACCTACTATTTTTCTTTTAATTTAGTCTTGTTTTTCTTGAGTTTTGGTTTGCTTGAAATTGATATGATTTTATACTCCATGGCAATGAGTTTTATCTCTTCCCAGGTGCTTGAGTATTTCATGACTTTGTTTAACCAGAGAAAACTGATTTTTATCATCTCAAATAATCCAAAACAGATTTCAGATGAAATTTCTAAAAAACTTAACAGAGGGGCTACCTTGCTAAAAGGAGAGGGCGCGTATACGGGTAACAAGAAAGACATCATCCTGACGGTTGTCAATAATTACCAGATAAAACGAGTCGAGGAAATTGCCTTTACCATTGATCCGGATGCATTTCTGATTACAGAAAACACCTTTAATGTGCTTGGAAAAGGCTTTTCCAGACGAAAAATTTACTGATTTTATTTATGTAATATGGTAATTTGTATCCTCAATAAATTAGTTCAAACTTGACTAATTGATCTATCCAACGCATAATTGTTCAAATTTCTGAGGAGAATAATGGATAGTTTTTCCGGCCTGTTAAATAATTCCGCATTGATGTTGATTCTTTGTGTCTTGTACGACACATTCAATGTGCATGCAGTTTCTAAAAAATATTTAAGAGAGGTGTTAACCGGGCTAATCGTCGGCGTGATAGCGATAGCGGTGATGCTCAGTCCCTGGAGTATCCAGCCCGGTGTGTTTTTTGATACCAGATGGGTGTTGCTCAGCCTCTGCGGCCTGTTCTTCGGGTTTACCCCGACATCTATTGCCGTGCTCATTGCAGCTTCCTTCAGGCTCTATCAGGGCGGCCCGGGTGGAATAGTGGGCACCATTGTGATTGTTTCCACAGCCTGCACTGGTTTAGGATGGCGATACTGGCAAAAAAAACATGCAAAATCCTTGGGATGGATGCAATTATATATCTTTGGGTTTGTGGTTCAGCTAGTCATGCTTTCCTGCATGATTCTGATGCCCGAAGAAATGCGAATTCCCATTATCAAAGCGGTAGCTCCTCCGATACTGCTCATTTATCCGGTTCTTACCATGATTCTGGGGTTAATTTTAAAACGCCAGGAGCAAAGAAGGGCAACGGACAAAGCCCTGATAAAAGAAATCAATGAACGCAAGGCCGCTGAACTGGCGGCTCATAAAAGCAAAGAGGAATGGGAAAACACATTTGATTCCATCAGCGATGTTGTTTCTCTGCAGGATACAAATTTCAGGATTATAAAAATAAATAAAGCCGGCTGTGATACACTTGAGCGTGAATATAAAGATATTATCGGCATGCATTGTTATACTCTTTTCAGGGATCTTGATGAACCCTGCCACGGATGCCCTCTTATTGAAACAGCGAATACACTTGAACCCCATGCCCATGAAATGTTCAATAAAAAGCTTGGAAAAACATTTTTAGTGTCTGGTGCGCCTGTACTGGATGAAAATGGCACCATGACCCATATCACCCATGTTGCAAAAGATATTACAGACAGGAAGAAACTGGAAGCAGATCTCTTTCAGGCACAGAAAATGGAATCCATCGGCACCCTTGCCGGAGGGATTGCGCATGATTTCAACAATATTCTTACAGCGATCATGGGGTATTCGGAACTGGCAAAGGTTCACATTCCAAAAGACAGCAAGGCGCACATGGATATTGATCAGATTGTTAAATCAAGCCGGCGGGCTGCGGATCTGGTGAAGCATATTCTTGCTTTCAGCCGGAAGTCGGATCATAGCCTGGAATCACTTTCTCCGCATTTAATCGTCAAGGAAACCTTGAAAATGCTCAGGGCATCGCTGCCGACCACGATCCAGATTCAGGAAAACATTGATAGAAACTGCGGGAACATCCTGGCAGATCCGACCAATATCCATCAAATTATCATTAACCTGTGCACAAATGCGCTGCATGCCATGGAAAATGAGAAAGGCACCTTAAGTATCCGCCTTTACAATGAAACCTTAAATGAAAAACAAATTGCAAAAGAGCTGGGTGAATCCCCGGGGCTGTTTGTTGTTCTGGAAGTAAAGGATACCGGCCACGGCATGGATCAAAAAATCATTGCCAATATTTTTGACCCGTATTTTACCACAAAAGAAGTGGGTAAGGGCACAGGGTTAGGCCTTTCTGTCATCCACGGGATTGTAAAGGATTACCATGGCTTTATCCGGGTGGATAGCAAGCCCGGCAAAGGCAGCATATTCCAGGTTTATATTCCTGCGTTGAACCAGGGGACAATAGCAAAGGAAACCTCAGCTGATAATGAAGACGTCCTGCCCACAGGAACGGAGCGTATCCTTATTGTAGATGACGAAAGTGTGATTGTGGAGGTCAACAAAATGATTTTAGAGCGGTTAGGGTATACTGTCACAACAACAACCGAAAGTCTTTTGGCCCTGGAAAAAATTCGTTCTGCCCCGGATCTATTCGATCTGGTCATATCAGACCAGACCATGCCCGGTCTGACCGGTGTAGAGCTGTCTCAGGAAATTTTAAAAATACGTCCGGGTATGCCCATCATCATCTGTACCGGGTACAGCTCTGTTGTGTCAGAAGAGAATTCCCTTGCCATGGGCATCAGAAAATATCTCAAAAAGCCGATCCATACAAAAGATTTGGCAAGGAGTATCAGGCAGGTGATTGATGAAAGATAGAAAGATTCTTTTGGGCAGATATCTGTTAATAGAATTATTGGAGGGCCGTTGTGGGAAAAATAAAATATCTTGTGATCGCCTTATTTTTTGTGGCAGCAGGAACAGCAGCTTTTTATTTTGTTTTTGATAGCCGGGAATTTATGATTAAAAGGCAATTTGGATTTATTGCTGAAAAAATCGAAAAATCTTCTGGAGAATCCCCCGTCATTTCAATCGAAAAGGTTAATAGTTTAACAAAGGCAATTGCCGACCCCTGCTTGATTCATATACCTGTCTATTCGTATTCCAGAATGACCGATTCAAAGGATTTATCCAGTTACGTTCATGCAATGCGATCCTGGTATTCGAAAATATCATTAATATTTCATGATTTTCTTTTTGAAAATATGGATGAAAATTCCAGCCAGGTGACCGTTACTGTAAAAATGAAAGGGGCATTGAATAAAGGAGAAATCTTTGAAGATATTTATGATGTATCGAGCAGGGTCCAAAAGATTGAAGGTACCTGGAAGTTAATTGAAATTAAAGTGGCAGGCGTTCGGGAAAAGTAATCAAAGAAAACAAATTTTTTAAAACCGATATATTTTTTAAGGAGTTGCATTATGGCTAAAGAAAAACAAGTTGATGGGTTCCGGTTTCTCCCGCCTGGACTGGCCGCATGGTTCCGTACCTTTATTCCGGACGAGGATTTTAAAGACAAGATTCCCTGGACCCCCATGCCGGGGCCTTTGAACAAGACAAGATTTTCTCTTGTCTGCAGTGCCGGGATCAGTCTGAAATCAGACCATCCGTTTGATATGGAAAGGGAAAAAAAACAAGCAACATGGGGAGACCGCTCATACAGGATAATCCCGAAAAGAACAAAGCAAACAGATATTGACGTCAATCATCTTCACATTAACACCAGTTATATCAAACAGGATATCAATGTGATGCTGCCCTTGAATCGTATGGAGGAGCTTGAAAAAAAAGGAATGATTGGAAGCCTTGCTCCATCTTCATATTCGTTTTATGGATTCCAATGGGAAACCAGGGATTTTATAGATACGGCCATTGCACCCATGGCCGATAAAATGAAAGCGGAAAATGTTCAAGCGGTGCTCATGATACCGGCTTGACCGATCTGTTGCCAGTCCGTTGGACTGGCTGCAAGGTATCTGGAAGAACAGGGTTTTTCCACTGTGGTGCTTTCCCCCACATATGAATATCATCGTGCTGTCGGGATTCCCCGGTCAGTTGCCATTGAATATCCATATGGAAGGCCGCTGGGACAGGTTGGAGATAGCAATGGGCAAATTGAGGTGCTGAAAGAGGCTTTAAATTTTTTTCAAGAGGCTGCCGTGCCGGGTGAAGTCAAACATCTTCCCTTTACCTGGCCTGAAGACCCCAGAGATACTCATTGGCATCCTCCCCAGATGAGTCCATTTATAAACGCGTATCTGGATGACATAAAAAAGGCCCGGAAAAAGAAATAGTAAAGGTTTCAACATTTGCTTTATCTTGCTTGGTCATCAATGGCAAGGGGACGTCCACTCTTTTCGTGTTGATAAAATAAATCCGCCTCCTCTTCTGGTCTGGTTTCAGAAAGGAAACACTGCTAATTTTTTTTAACCCGTTCAAGCAAGGGTTTAACCTGTACTAAAGAGTCATTACATTCTGTGATGTGTGCCCGGGCACTGCTCCACGGCCAATCTTGCGGTTGGTCGACGTACTCTCTTTTGACCGGGTTTATTTCGATATACCGGCGACAGCACTCAGCCATGATCTTAATATAAGTGGTATAATCTTTATGAGTCAAAAAAGTCTGCCGGCCCTGTAATCCACGTTGAATGATGTGACGGGGCAGACCTGAAATTATTATTCTTTTCATGTGTACTTGGGTTCCGGATTGAATGTTTTGTCATGTGTCAAATGCAATCATGAATCTGTTAAAGGTGTTAATCTTTAAACCGGTGCATTTGGCTTCTTGGCAAAAAGAGTAAGGTTCCAAGAAACGTCATCATATCTGAGTCTTGCTTAAGGCTTAATTTTCTGACTTCATTAATGACAAGATCATTTGATGGTGTTTCTTTATGAAAGCTGCAAAACAAGTATACCATTGCATAACAGTTTCTTTTATGGTATTAAAACGGCACTTCAATGTACCTGTGCGCCCGTAGCTCAGCTGGATAGAGCGCTGGACTTCGAATCACTTAAGCTTTCTTTAAATATAAATCGCTGAAACCCTTTATTACCAATTGGTTTCAGCGATTTTTTAATTTTTATCAAAGCTCAACTTTCTTTTGCTAAGATTCAAATAGTGTAACGGTTTTTGCCTCCTAATATTTTGCCCGTAATGATTAATTTTCCTATAAATCAAGTAGATTACAACGAAGTCGTAAAATCAACAGAGTTACAAAATAATGTAACGCCATTAAA
>JBDRQO010000027.1:0-37160 GCA_043826275.1 Pseudomonadota bacterium | reverse complement strand
TGGCTTGCAGTTGGCGGCGGGGTAAGCGGGGTAATGTTTATTTGTTCGATTGGCGGGGTACGGCGGCGGGGTATATTCCCGTTACATTATTTTGACACCAATTATGGGCTTAGGCGTTACACTATTTGAATCTTAGCATATAATCGTTCATGCCGTATTCCAGACACTTTTCCCGGTCACCTTTCATTGCATTGGCTGTCATGGCGATGATGGGAATGTCTTTTTTTTCATCGCCCATGGCCCTTATTTTTTGTGTGGCTTCATACCCGTCCATTCCCGGCATTTGAACATCCATGAGAATAAGGTCATAGGAGATCTGTTCCACAGCCTTGACGGCTTTTTCCCCATTGTCAGCCGTATCTGCCTGGTATCCGAATTTATTAAGCAGGTGAAGGGCAACTTTCTGGTTGATCAGATTATCTTCAGCCAGCAGAATACGAACAGTCTGCTTTTTGCCTTCTTTAAGCGTATGACGGGTGATTACCTTCTTTTTCTGTTGTTTTTTTGTTTGATCTTTGACCGTGCCCAACACAGATAGAATGGCATTATAAAGATCAGATTGTTTGATGGGTTTGTTAAAATATCCGTCAATGCCGATTTCTTTCATTTTTAAACCATCTCCACGGGTACCGCAGGAAGTAAGCATGATGATACGCGTGGAAGCAAGTGTTATGTTTTCCCTGATCAAGCGCGCCAGCTGAAGTCCATCCATGGCGGGCATCATCATGTCACTGATGACGACATCATAGGGATTTTGTGTTTTAGCAGCAGCTGTCAATTGCGTTAATGCCTCTTTCCCGGTTGAGACGACCATTGGATCACATTTCCACGATCTTAGATATGTGGATAGAATTTCGCGGTTAATGGCATTGTCATCAACCGCAAGAATTCGTTTCCCCTGAATATCTTTTGGAAATGTCATGGTATCGACTTTATGGAGTGACAGGTCCTGTTTTTTAAAAACAGCGGTAATCCGGAAAGTAGAACCTTTGCCGTCTTCACTCGTCACACTGATGGTTCCCCCCATCAGTTCTGTTAGTTTTTTTGAAATAACCAGGCCGAGTCCGGTACCTCCATATTTTCGGGTTGTGGAAGCATCAACCTGGGAGAAGGATTTAAACAGGCGGTTCAGTCGGTCTTTGGGTATCCCGATACCGGAATCCGTGACTTCAACAATAAGGGTTGCTTTTGTGTCGGTTTCTGATTCCAGGTTGACGCGTATGGAAATCGATCCCTTATCAGTAAATTTAATGGCATTGGTAACAAGGTTTAAAATGATCTGGCGAAGACGTCCCGGATCTCCCATCAACAATGACGGTACCTCAGGATGGATAAAGCAGACCATCTCGATGCCTTTTTCATTGGTTTTAAATGTCAGCATTTCAACGATTTCTTCCAATGTGATCCGGAGGTCAAAATCTATGATTTCAAAATCAAGTTTGCCGGCTTCAATTTTTGAAAAATCAAGGATTTCATTGATGATTCCTAGGAGCGATTCTGCACTGAATTTAATGTTCCTGGCACAATCCTGCTGATCTTTATCAAGGGCAGTGTCGAACAAAATGTCGGTCATACCGATGATACCGTTCATGGGTGTCCTGATTTCATGACTCATATTGGCAAGAAATTCGCTTTTTGCCGTGTTGGCAGCCTTTGCTTCCTGGGCCAAGGTTTGAACCTGTTTAATCGTGGATTCCAGTTCTTTGTTTGTAAGTTCCAGCTGCCGGGTCCGCTCAATAACCCTTTGTTCCAGTTCTTCATTGAGTTTGCAAATGCTTTGCTCCGCCTCTTTTCTGTCATGGATTTCCTGGCCCAGTAATTTATTGATACGGGTTAAGGATTCCTCTCGCTGTTTAACCTGGTTGGACATGTCTTGAAATTTTGAGGTAATAATTCTGATTTCTTTTTGTGTGGCATGTTTGAATTGATAATCATAATCTCCTTTTGTAATCTGTTCAATTCCGGCAATCAACTGGTTCAAGGGTCGTTGGAGAATTGTCCGGATCAGTAGCCCCGTAGCGATAACCAGTACAGTCAGCACGACACAGATGGTGATAATGATGGTGATGAGCAAATCCTGGCTATGTTTTTTTATGGTGCTTGTTGTAATACTGATTTTTACTTTGCCAATGGATTCATTTTCATATTTAATATGAGCGATCCGTTCAATGATATCAATGGCCTTTTCATCCTTGTATTTAAACAATGAAGTTCCATGGTTGTCTATGACATCAAGTCCTGCAATCAGATCATTCTGGACAAATGATCTGCTTATGATGGCGATACTCTCCTGATCATAATTCCAAAGGGGTACTGCAAGGCTTTTTTGAAGAAAAGAAATATATTCCAATGATTTAAGTTCATACAATCGATCCGTTCTCTTGGAAAGCATCAGGTATCCGACACTGACCAAAAGGATGGTGGACAGAGCAACAATTATGGCCTGGCTGATAATCATATCGCCTGCAAGTGAACGTCCCCAGAATTTAAACCCTGTTTTCTTTTTTATATTTTCTTTTTTCATAGGGATTTAGAAGCCTATATGGCTATTCCTTGCCGTCATATTTATTAAAAAGCGCTTTCATGAAATCTTGATCTTCACGAAGCCGGGCAATTTCATTCCAGATGACTACTATTTCTTCTTGTTTAAGTTTTTGGTTTTTAATGGAAAATGCCATGAAATATGATTTTGATTTTATGGGTTTGGGATGGAGTTTCAGTTTTCCCATAAAACGCTTGTCAAGCTGGAGCTCTGTGGCATTTTGCAGTGGCGTGACAAATGTGCCCCGCCCTGACTCCACAAGCTGTATAGCGCAATCGATGATGCCGGGTGTTTCAAATACTGGAATGCCGGCAGATTTTAAATCATCTGCAATAGAATATCCAAGCGGGGCTCTCACTGGCTGTGGCAGGCTTTTAACATCATCGTCAAAGATGTATGAATCATCAGAATTTGTAATAACAATATATTCAACCTGGGTGATTCTCCACAAAGATTTCAAAGCCGCTGCAGCATCGTCAGGATAGATCAGGTACTGGGCTCTTTCCGGCTTATACGATGCAGAGACAATGGCATCGTATTTACCATCTTTGGCTTCCTGGAGGCATCTTTTCCATGGTCTGGGATAAAATCGGACAGCATAATTCAGGTTTGAAAGGGCTTTTTGAACCATATCGATATGAATCCCTTTTGCCTGGTCGCCTTGCGAATAGGTAAAAGGGTACCAATAGGCCTGATCAGTGACAATGTGGAGTGTGCGTTGCTGGCAATATGCTGTAATAGGAATTAATAATATCAGGATGATGAAAAATAAAGTTTTTTTATCCAATATATGTCCTCCTTAAAAGAAAGATGATTTGGCAGCCGTACTTTTTTGAATATACTGCTAAATTATCAGTATATTGAATTCTGTGGTTTCGTGTCGGTTTGGAAAAAAGAGTTCAAAAATAATGATTATTTTATTTAGTTCAGTATAAAATAAAAACTGTTAAAGTCAAGGCAAATGGTTTGCGTATATATCCAATGGGAAAAAGAATGAATCGACCTATGCCAGAAAGTTCCCTCTGGCTGCAGGTTTCATAACCATAATGGATCGAGTCATCAACCAGTTCAGATGGCTCAATGACAAAGGGCGACTCAATATTTTTTTCCAACAAGTGTTATCTTTGAAAAAAATCTGCTAATAATTTTTTATAAAGATCCTTATCTTTTTCCAAGATTATTGGATGTGATTGGTTGTACAATGTTAGAAATTTACCTTTATCCTTTTTTGAAAAGATAGAGTAATTAAATGATTCAGTTTCTGGAATATCCAAAACCATTATTTTTTCTTTGAATTTTGGTTCAAGCGATAATTCATAATCGAATGTAATTCTATCTGGTTCAAAAACCGCATCAGTCCTTCCCTCTATCAATTTCTTGAGACCTTGAATTTTCCATGATTTACTGAATAAATATTCCCAATTAAGATTTAAATTTTTTATATTCTGCGGGATATAGCCATCTTTAAAAAAAACGATCTTTAATCCTTTGAGGTAATCTAATGATTCGATTTTACGTATTTTTCTCTTCTTTAAAACAGCTAAACCGGCATTTACCGCTCTGAAGGGCATTTCCGGGTAATCATATTTCTTTTCTCTCTCTTCATTTTTTGACAGCAATGCTATGCAATTAATTTTACCTTCTTCCAACATCATAAATAATCTGACAGGTGGTAACGGACCTATCCATTCTATTTCGACTTTCATTTCAGGCTTAAGGTATTTTTCCCAGTAATCTATTAATGCACCATGATGGGCACTATTTATATAAGTTATATGTGGCGGATTATTAAAATAACCTATTTTAATTGTCTCATCAGCGAAAGAATTTATTGGAAGTAATAAAAATGTTATAAAAACAATAAGTTGCTTCTTCATTATTCCTCCTTCAATAAAATAATGGTTGTCGCCCAACAGTTGAGTTCAGGGGCTGATAACCGCAGGGGTGGAGAACTCGGGGAAAATTGTCTAAGAGCTTGCTTTGTGTTGAGTAAACCATAAACAATGCTCCAAAATCCAAGATATTACCTCCAACCTGATACAGGTTCAACATATTGTATTTGTATCAGGCTTAAGCAAGTTAAGGCAAGAAAAAAACTTAAGTGTTGAAGCAGCTGGGGAAAATGGAAAAATTTTGGGACCGTCATATTTCCTTGATGCTTTTTATAATTGAATTTCCAGCACCCTTATGTTAATCAAAGCTCTTAGGCAGAGACCCATTCCCTTTGTAAAACAAAAACAGCAAAGCCGGTTAAATGACATTAAGGAAAAACAAAAAGGAAACCAGATTGCCCGATCTTTCCCCTGATCTTTCCACCGATTTTTCTAAAGATGAATTGATGGCTTGTCATGAATGCGATCTTTTGCATCGTATCATTCCTGTTCCTGTCCGGGGAAAAGCTGTTTGCACCCGTTGCGGGGCATTATTATACCGCAACATCCCAAATAGCATTGAAAAGGGTTTGGCACTGCACCTGACCGCACTTATGCTTTTGATCATGACCCACGCGTTTCCCTTTATGTCCTTGAAGCTGAGTGGCCGTATTGAGGAAAACCATTTTCTTTCAGGGGCCATGGCCCTTTACCGGTTGGGTATGGGTGAAGTCGGGGGTCTGGTCTTTGTGACAAGCGTTCTCTTTCCTTTTCTAACCATCATGGGCATGCTTTATATTCTGGTTCCCATAAAATTGGGATACCGGTCCTGGAACACGGGTTGGGTCTTTCGAATGGTCAGGGCCCTGATGCCATGGAGCTTGACCGCAGTCTTTATGCTTGGCGTCCTGATTGCTATTGTTAAACTGATGGATCTTGCCACGATTATCCCTGGCATTTCCCTGTATTCGTTTGTCGGACTGATGGTGGCATTGACTGCGGCCCAGGCAAACTTGGACCCGCGTGTGATCTGGCCGCCTGCTGACACGGTGTTTTTGAAAGACAATGCCGGTAACACGGCTGCGCAACAAGATCTGGTCAGTTGCCATATTTGCTCACTTCTTGTTCCAAAAACCAATGATGAATCTTGCCCTCCGGGGAATTGTATTCGCTGTGAAACCCCTTTGCACAGTCGGAAAAATAATAGTATTGCCCGGACCTGGGCGCTGATTTTTGCAGCTTTCCTGCTTTTTTTTCCTGCTAATCTTTATCCGGTAATGACGGTGGTTCAATTTGGAAAGGGACATGCCAATACCATTCTCAGCGGTGTGGTTCAGTTGGTTGAAGAGGGGATGTGGGTGTTGGCATTGATTATTTTCTTTGCCAGCATTGTTGTACCAATTTTAAAACTGATCGTGCTGGCCTTTCTTTTGATCATGATCAAAAAAAAGTCTGCCTGGCGATCCCGGGACCGGACGCTTTTATTTCGCGTCACTGAAATCGTAGGGGCCTGGTCCATGGTAGATATCTATGTGGTGGCTATTTTAGCAGGACTTGTCAATTTCGGCTTTATGTCGACTGTCCGACCCGGCATTGGTGTCGCTTTTTTCGGGGCGGTGGTGGTTATTACCATATTTGCCGCTCACAGCTTTGATCCCAGGCTGATCTGGGATAATACAAAAGAGGTTAGATAATGGATTCTGAACCCCAGATAAACACAGGTGCGCAAATTCCTGAAATCAAAAAGAAATCCTGGCCATCCCTGGTCTGGATGATCCCCCTGATCACTGCCTGTATCGGCGGATGGCTTATCTATAAGACTATTTCAGAAACAGGTCCCCGGATTGAAATCACGTTTAAGACTGCAGAAGGGATCGAGGCTGGAAAGACAAAAATCAAGTACAAGGAAATCGAGATCGGTGTGGTGGATGCCATGGAATTCAGCCCGGATTTTTCCCATGTCATTTTAAAGGCCGACATGGACAAGGCAGCGGCCATGCTCCTTGGGCGGGGAACACGATTCTGGGTGGTCATGCCCCGTCTCAGTCTGCGGGGAGCGAGCGGTCTGAGTACCTTGTTGTCCGGTGCTTATATCGAGATTGAACCGGGTCAGGGGACGCTGCAAACGAGTTTTAAAGGCATGGATAAACCCCCGGTGGTCAGGGCGGGTGTGGATGGGACTAAAATCATGCTGCTGGCTGGTAATCTGGGCTCCATTGACACGGGTTCTCCTGTTTACTACCAGGGGATTCAGGCTGGTGAGATCCTTGGATGGGAATTGGGAAATGACCGGAAAAGCATTTTCATCCATGCCTTTGTTACATCTCCTTACAATAAGATTATCAAGAGCAACACCCGATTCTGGAATATCAGCGGTATGGATGTTTCCGTGGGGTCAGAGGGGGTCAGCGTGCGTACCCAATCACTCCAGTCTCTTCTTTATGGCGGCATTGCCTTTGAGACCCCTGATACCTTGGAGCCGGTAACACAAAATGTAGAAGGACTGGTATATACCCTGTATGACGATTATGACCGTATTCATGAAGCTGCTTTTATAAAAAAGGTTGCCTTTATTCTCTTCTTTGAGGGGTCGGTCCGGGGTCTGAATGTAGGTGCACCAGTTGAGTTCAAGGGAATCAAGGTTGGAACGGTAAAGGATGTAAGACTGGAATTTAACAATCAAGATGCCACCTTTAGAATTCCTGTTCTCATCGAGATCGAACCTGAACGGATTGTTTCAAAGAATGAAGAAGCGATTGCGTCTTTACCCCAGACGATAAATCGTCTGATAGAGCAAGGCCTGCGGGCCAGGCTGCAAACCGGAAGCCTGCTGACCGGACAATTGTATATTGAGCTGGATATGCATCCTGATACATCCATCCGGCTGGTGAACACAGACAGCCGCTTTCCGGAACTGCCTACCATTCCAGCCAACCTGGAACAGATGACCAATTCTATCAAACGTGTTCTTGCCAAGATGGAAAAATTGGAAATTACCCAAATCGGGTCAGAACTGTTAAAGACCCTGCAAGGGACCAATAAATTGATCCACAAACCTGAACTTGATAAGGCAGTGGATGATTTCGGGCAATCATTGCACCTGTTGAAAACGGTTCTGTATAAATTGGATCAGCGTGTGGAACCCATTGCTGCGAATCTTGAAAATGCCATTGGAGCAGGTCACAAGACCCTTGAAAAAGCACAGATCACATTGGGCCTGATCGATGAAGTACTCAAGCCTGGATCACCTCTTCAGCACAGGGTGTTTGAACTTACCGAGGAATTGTCCGAGATGGCCCGTTCCATCCGTACCCTTGTGGACATGCTGGAACGAAATCCCAACGCCATTATTTTTGGCAAGACTATTTCAGGAGACAAATAATGCGGCTTTCAATTTTAAGAATTCAACTGGTTTTGATTTTGGCACTCACAGGGAGCCTTTTGTCCGGTTGTATCAAAATTGCAACAAACCCGGTCACCTCCACCCGGTTTTATGTGCTCACCCCGGTTGATTCCACTCCCTCTCCTGTGGGCCAGTCAGACCAGAACCGCCCCTTGTCCCTGGAGATTGCCGCGCTTCGTCTGCCCCAGTATCTGGAAAAACCCCAGATTATTACCAGGAGTGGCACCAACCAGTTGGAACTGGCAGAATATCACCAATGGGGGGGGAATCTTCGGAAAAACATGATTCAAGTGCTGGCCCGGAATCTTTCGCAACTCCTGGTCACTCCTGATATCTCCATAGCTCCTTTCCGGCCCTCGGTCCCCCCTGATTTTTCAATTGAGGTGGATGTGATGCAGTTTGAGGCTGAGGCTGATGGACAGGTACGCCTCATCACCCAGTGGCGGATCTTACGGGGAATGGATCAAAAAAATCTTATCGTGAGGATGACGAATCTGGTTCGTCCGGTGGATGCATCAAATTTCGAACAAACGGTTTTGGCCATGAGTGCGCTGCTGGGTGAGCTAAGCCGCATGATTGCCCAGGAAATACTCACCCATGTTTCAAAAGATTCTGCTTCATGAAAAAAAATACAAACCCCATCACAAAGATGCTTTGTGAAATATCCTTGTTAATCCTGTTGCTTTTTTTTCTTTTCCAACCTTGCCTGGCGGATCAGGGAAAAACAGGTCTGGATATCATGGATGAGGTTTTCAAACGCCACGAATTGTTTCCTTATGTTTATGAAGAGCAGACCATGATTATGACGGATAGTGCGGGCAATCAAGATGTTCGAAAGGCAAGGCAATTCTTAAGGAAGGAAACAGACAAAACCATCAAGTACCTTCTGGTTTTTGACAACCCGGCGGAGATCCGGGGGGTTGCTCTGCGCGTGATCCGCCCCCCGGATGATCCAGTTAAGAACGGGGTTTACCTTCCTGCTTTTGGAAAAGAGTTCACCACTGGTGGCCATAAAAGCTATGGCAATCATATTCTGGGCACTGATTTTGCCCTGGAAGATCTGATAAAAAATTTATCGGATTTTCAATATGTGAGGCAGGCAGATCAAAGACTCGCAATGACGGATTGTTTTGTTGTTGATGCTTTTCCAGGGAACGATGAAATTAAACAATATTCCAGCTACAGCATGCGCAGGCATTTTATTCGTCAGGATAATTTCTGTATCATCCGCACAGATTTTTACGATAGACGTGGGCGTTTTTTTAAACGCCTCACCCGGCATGATCTGAAAAAATTGAACCAAAACATGTGGCGGGCCAATATGATTCTCATGGAAAATTTCAGGGAGTCGCATACTACTTTAATAAAAATTGATAGCCGGATCTTTTCCCGTGATTACGTACTGCCACAGATGTTCACCAAATCCTGGCTTCAGGAAAATAGGCACATCCAGGAATCAAAAAATTATTTTTTTTCCAAAGTATTCGGGCATTCAAAGGAGGCTATACCCTTAGAGCCTTTAAAAGAAACCCTGGAGAACAAAACCGATAAACCCATAGGGAACTGATTATGCTTTTCCGACTTCTCATGCTGGGCGCCAACCATGGTTTAGCCACTTGCCTGTTTTTGTTTATAGTGTCCTGCCTTACGGGATTAGGGCTTCCGGGTCTCAGGCTGGACACCAGCTTCCAAAACCTGATACCTGATACCCATCCGGACAAACCGATATATGAGCGAATTGCCCAGGAATTCGGTTCAGACAATCGGTCCATCATATATGTCCGGGATCAGAATTTGTGGACCGAGGAAAAACTGGTTGCACTGGAAAAGCTGCATTATGCTCTGGACAGACTTAAATTTGTAAAAAGGGTGGACGATCTGTTCACTTTGCGCAGCATTCGTGGGTCTGAAGGTAAGATCAATTCCCGGATTATTCTGGCACAGGTCCCCAAAGATCCGGAAGCCATTGACCAGGCAAGGGCGGATGCATTGTATAACCCGCTTATTGTCGACAATTTTATTTCCCGGAACGGAACCGTGACAGCCATACAGATTTCCCTGCATTCCAACGCAAGCAAAACGGTTTCAGAGCAACAGATATACCAGGAAGTTGAAAAGGTCATCATTGAGGCTCGCACGGTTTTCCAGGAAGTTTTTCAAGTGGGTCCCCAGCGAATTCATGCAGAACTCAAAACCATTCTGCTGGCCGATCTTAAGCGGTTGGGGCCTCTGTCAGCATTGGCGCTGGCAGTGGCCATTCTTTTTTTTCTTCGCAGCGGGTTTGCTGCCCTGGTGCCCCTGGTGACATCAGGATTGAGCATTTTGTGGACTTTTGGGATGATGGGGTGGATGAACATTCCTCTTAATATTTTGAGCGCAATGTTGCCCTCCTTGATTGTGGTTATCGGATCCACCGAGGATACCCACATGATTTCTTCCTATTTCCAGGGAGTGTCCCAGGCTGAAAAAGACCACCGTGCATTTGCCACCGGTTTTATGATGAAACACCTTGGGGTGCCGCTGCTGCTGACTGTTCTCACCACCACCATGGGCTTTGCCAGCAATATCTTCAGCAATATGCAGATCATTCAAAGTTTTGCCATAGCATCCACGTTTGCCATTCTGGCAAATGGTGTGATCACCTTGCTGTTTGTCCCCATGGCCCTGTCTGCTGCAGGTCCATGCCAGGCCCGGATTTTCAGGGAGCCGGACCAGGTGACCGGCCTGCCCGGAATATTCGTTAGAATGTTCGGTTTTACCAGACAACGTTTTTCCCGATCAGTTTTACTGGCCACCGCCATTCTTTGCGCCTTTTTTGTGTATCATTGTTCTAAATTATACGTAACCAATGATCCTTTGTCTTATTTCCAGAAGGACCAGCCGATCATTCAGGATTCTTGGAAAATTCATCAGGACCTGTCCGGTGTAAAGACCTTTTTTGTTACCCTGGAGTCTGAACAGGACAAGGCGTTTCAAGATCTGGAAAATATTAAAAAGCTGGCCGCCATTCAGGACTTTTTGAAAAAGCAGGGAATATTTGATACCAGTATATCACTGGTTGATCATCTGTCCCTTATCAACCGTGAGTTCCATGGGGGGGACATCGAGTATTTCAAGGTGCCTGACAGACAAAAACTTGTGGCTCAATATCTGCTTTTCTTTCATCGTCAAGATCTGGAAAACTACGTGAGCCACGATTTTCGTCGTGCTAGTATTGTTGTCCGTCACCATGTCAGTGATTCAAGCACCCTGAATCGGCACATAAAAGAACTCAAGAAAATGGTGTCCAGCGTTGCCGGGGAAAAAATGAAGGCATATGTTGTCGGTGAAAACCTGATGATCAATGCTGCCGCCGAAGACCTCATGGTCGCCCAGGTCAAATCCCTGGGCATCCTGTTGTTCGTTATTTTTTTAATCACATCCATTATGTTTACTTCCATCAAGGGAGGACTCATTTCCCTTGTTCCCAATTTAATCCCGATCATCTTGATGTTCGGCATCATGGGGTTTTTAAAAATCCCCCTGAATCCGGGAACTGTTATGGTGGCGGTGATTGCTATCGGAATTGCGGTTGACGGGACCCTCCACCTGTTTTTTCGCTATGATGAACTATGTCGGCGGACCTCGGATTATGAAGGTGCAGTGATTCAAACGGTTCAAGAAGAGGCCACGCCCATGGTTGCTACCAGCATGTCTCTGGCACTGGGTTTTGGTATTCTTCTTTTTTCAAATTTTACTATTATTGCCCAGTTTGGTGCTCTGGCTGCAGCCACAATGTTGTTTGCATTATTTGCCAATCTGCTGGTCACACCCCTTATCCTGTCACGGATACGTCTGGTGGGGATGTATCAGATTTTGACCTTGAAAATGCACAAGCAAGTGATAGAAAACTGCCTGTTGTTTGCAGGCATGACCAATTACCAGATGCGTAAGACCATCCTGATATCAGAGTTGAACGAGTTTGCAAAGGGAGATGTACTGGTCAGGCAGGGAACCATTGGTCGAAGCATGTACCTTATTTTATCAGGCCGGGTTGATGTTGTTCGTCAGACAGGAACCCAGGAAAAGAGCCTGGCTATTTTAACCCCGGGACAGATTTTCGGGGAAATCGGATACATCAAAAAAATCCAGCGGACAGCAGATGTAAGGGCGCTGTCCAATGTGGAGCTTTTGCGGTTCGATTATATGAAACTTGAAAAGGACTTGAAATTTTTCCCTTACCTTGTGGCCAAGCTCAATTTCAACATCAGCTGTATTTTAGGAGAACGCCTGGCAGATGTCTATGATGTAATGGAAGCTAAGACCGGCACGGATTGAATTGACTATGATAAATTAATTTAATCAAAAAATAAGAGGAAAATATATGCCTTCAAAAGATGATGACAAGATTAAACAAATTATTTCAGATGTCCACACCAGCCAGCGGGAACGCGAAAAAACCTATCGGGAGCGCGCGCTCAAAATTTACCCATGGATCTGCGGTCATTGTGGCCGCGAGTTCGAAGGTAAACGCCTGCGAGAACTAACGGTTCATCACAAAGACCATAACCATGACAACAATCCTTCTGATGGCAGCAATTGGGAGCTGTTATGTATTTACTGCCATGACAATGAACATTCCCGGGATCAGGTTGCTGATGCCTATTCAGAAGGGCCGTCTGACAGGTCATCTCAGAAAGGGGGGACTACCAATCCATTTGCAGGGCTGGGGGATTTATTAAAGGGCAAGCTTGATTAAGAAATATATTGTTCAGGGAATACCCTGTCTTGTGTAAATAGTGTATGAAAAAGACTTCGCTGGTTTTAAAGGCTATAAATAGCGTTTATTCTCCAGTAAATCAAAAGATTATCTTTTAGAAATGCCTATCACCCATGTAGACAATTTCATACACTTATTTCAAATCAGTTTGTTTTTTCTATGGCACCTTAAACCCTGTTTTCAATACATTTTTAATGATATCAGGAGGAAAAATGAAAAAAATTATTATTCTGGCAGCAATAATTGCGTTGATACCTGCTCTGACCCTGGCTTTTGATAAACCCAGCTCAAAAGAAACAAAAAAAGTAATGGAATACTATAATAGTGGCAAAGGGAACGGCGCCCTCCTGTTTGATTATAAATTATGTACTA
Organism: Pseudomonadota bacterium; assembly: GCA_043826275.1. GTDB lineage: Bacteria > Desulfobacterota > Desulfobacteria > Desulfobacterales > Desulfobacteraceae > Desulfobacula. The sequence goes on along the minus strand of JBDRQO010000027.1, from coordinate 24,213 downwards.
AAGTAGGAGAAGAGGGAGAAAATAAAAATGAATGTGTTCAATCCATCTCTGGTGATGAAATAAAAGTTGGTGACGAAATCCATCTATGGATGAATTTTATATCATACCCTGAATTTTACAAAATATGTGCCGGCAATTATCAAAATTGGATGATACCGGCCAGAAAGCTTGTACCGGAGAATGCCTTGCTTTGTCTGAAGGCAGCATTTCGGGTATGATTATTGCAAAGAATAGTGATGGACTATAAATTTGGAATTGACAATAAGATATAAGATGATACTTTTATACAACATGCGGCCTTAAAGGAAAGACAATGAAAAACAACTTATATCTTCCTTCTAAATCAGATATCAGCAAGGTGCTGGATCTTGAAGATAAAAAATTACCAAGCTTCCCCCAGGTTGCGGCCAAGCTGATGGAAGCCTTCAGGGATGATACGGCCTCGTTGGAAGATCTGTCAAAAATTGTTGAGACCGATCCGGGTCTTTCTATCAGGATATTGGAAATCGTTAATTCAGCCATGTACGGATTGGGGCGAAAGATTACTGCTTTGTCCGAGGCCATGGTATATTTAGGCCTGAATGAGATTAAAAAACTGGCCATTGAGATGACGGTATTTGACAAGCTGTTTAAATCCGGCAGGTCAGGTGAATTTGACAGGCTGCTTTTTTGGCGGCATTGTCTGAGTGTGGCTGTTCTAAGTTCACTCATTGCAAAGGAAACCAATTATCCTGAACCTGAAGAAGCCTATATTGCAGGTCTTATCCACGATTTAGGCAAGATTTTTTTAGATATCAGAGGACGAAAAAATTATGGTGAATTTATACTGCAATTAACTACTTCCACTGATCAGGTGATTGAAAAAGAACGCAGTTTTATTGGAATGGGGCACGATGATGTTGGTGCTTATCTGTGTTCTATGTGGAAATTGCCTGAAAAACTGGTAAGAGTAGTGAAATATCACCACCAGTCCTTTGGTCATCTCGATCTAAAAAAAGAAGATAAACATTTAATATCCATTGTTTCTTTGGCCAATTTTTTGTGCTGGACCCAGGGAATCGGGTCTTTTGATTTTATCCGTCCGCCAATTCTGCCTCCGGAGGTGGAAGAAACCATCAATCTGAGCACATTCAATGTCTCGGGCTGTATCAACCAGATGAACATTGAAATTGAAAAAATCTCAGCATTTTACCAATTTGTTTTCCCCTCTGCAGATCAGCTCAGAGAAAATATATTTGAGGCTAACCTTAAACTGTCCCGGGTGAACACCCGGTATTATTATAAGGAAGATCCCCTGGCCCGGATAAAAGATACAGACCACAAGCAGATGTCTGTTGATATGGATCTTGAATTAAACAAATCTCTTGTACGGGCAAAAAGCATTAAAGAAGTCCTGGACATTGTCATGTACCAGATCGGGCGTGTCTTCCAGCCCCAGAACTGGTCCATATTGTTGAAGGAACAAAAAACGTCTGATATGGTTTTCACTGTTGTCGTGGGAGCAAATAAGGAAAAGCTCCAGGGTGCAAAGCTTAAGAAGGGGGAAGGCATTGCCGGTTATATCCTGGAAACCGGGGAGTCCCTGGTGATTGAAGATGTGACTAAAGATGATCGTTTCAGTACCCGGGTTGACAAATATACCGGCTATGAAACACGGTCCATTATCGGCACGCCGCTTAAAACCAATAACAAGATTTTTGGTGTGATCGAGCTGGTCAACCGGATTGATGATGGTGTGTTTACTAAAGAAGATTTAAACCTGCTGGCTTCTATTGCAGAGTATGCCGCCATTGCAATTGAACGAGCCTATTATGACCAGGCATTGACAACCCTTGCCACAAAAGATGGATTAACGGGTCTGAAAAACCGGTGGAGCTTTGAGCGTGCGGTCAGCAATAAAGAAGATGTGCTTAAAAATTATGGCAGCATTTTCTCCATATTGATTGTTGATATACAAGGCCTCAGGCAGACGGGCCAAAACAGTGACAGCAATTTGAAAAAATTGTCCCAGGTGATGGTCAAAACAAAGCGGCGGGAAGATGACCTTTTCCGGTACGGTGAAAATACTTTTATCATTATTTTGCCCCAGGCGTATTCTGATGGTGCCGACCGTGCAAAGAACAGGTTATCCACACAGTTTTCCCTGGCAATCTCTGAAAATGGTGACCTGCCTTTAAAAATTAATATATTTCCTTATACGGTCAGTGCTGAAGATACGATCCAGTTAAGACAGATGATAGCAGATTCCCTTTCAAAATCTATTGACCCGGCAAAAGAAGACACGGTAACGGATTTTGAATACAGCCTCCAGGACCTTCTTGAAAAACAAAAAAAACGGCTGGCTGATCAGGATGGCGATGGTAAAACAAAGACCTATGGGAAAACAGTATCCCTGGCTGGTCGGTTTGTCCGGCTTAAAACCGGTGAGTCCGGCCATATGCGGGTGGAGCAGGTGGCTCTCGTATCAATAGGGTTCAGGATTTCACGGTCACATCGAATCCGGGTGAATGATTTTTTAGACATCTATTTTACACTGGATAATTTAAAAAAAGATGTTGTGAAAAGACGGGCACTGGTCAGGGAAATTAAAGGTAATTATGTGAACGCCGATTTTTACAACCCACCGCCATATGCCAAAAACCTTGGGTTTTATCTTATGAGTTAAAACGGCTGCCGCAGTTTCAGGCTGATCTTTTCAGAACAAAATAAATTAAAGAGAATGCAAAACATTCGCGACTATAAAAGGATGTTTTTGATATCCTGTTCACTGGAATTACCAAGAGACTCTATTACAGCGCTGGATAGCTGTTTGTAATCAAACGGTTTTTCCAGACATTTACAAATTCCGATTTCTTCAATTTGCTGCTTATCTATTTTTCCCATAAATCCGGTACACAAAATAATTGGGATATCTGGACGAATATCTAATATGCGTTTTGCCAAATTGTCACCCTGCATTTTGGGCATGGTCATATCTGTAATCACCAAATCAAATCGAGATGGATCGGATTGGAAACTATCAAGTGCTTTTTCAGGGTATACGTGGTATTCAACTTCATAGCCAAGCTTTTTAAGCATTCGATCCATAGTTTCTACCAAATATTCTTCATCATCAACCACAAGAATTCTTTCCTTGCCAGTAATCAAATTTTGTGAGGGAGTCCTTTTTTTTTCTAATGTTTCAGTGCTCACTGGAAAAAAGATACGAAAAGTAGTGCCATTTCCAGGTTCGCTGTTAACAAAAATAGCGCCACCGTGATCTTTACGATACCTTGAACAATGGATAGGCCAATGCCAGTCCCTTTTCCAACCGGCTTAGTCGTAAAATAGGGATCGAATATTTTGTTGAGTATTTTGGGATCAATGCCATCTCCGCTGTCACTGACAGTGAGTTCTATATATTTTCCTGGATCAACTTTTTGAGAAAAAGCCAAGGTTGACCGGGCTATTTCAATTTCACTCAACATTATTTTTAAAACACCTCCGGATTTTTCCATTGAATGGGCGGCATTTGTACACAAATTAAGTACTATTTGATGTATTTGGGTTGGATCTGCACAGATTGGTTTAATCTTGTCCGGAAGAGTTGATTGGATTTCAATGATAGCTGGAATAGATGCGCGTATAAGATTTATTGATTCTTTAACCAACTCGTTTAAGTGGACTGTTTTTTGAATTGGATCTGTTTTACGACTGAATATCAATAGTTGCCTGGTGATATCCGCTGCTCGCAAGCAGGCGGTCTTTATTCTCTGCAGTTCCGTCATCGCTTTTTGCGAGTCAGGCAATCGGGCTATTGCCAAATCAGTATTGCCGAGAATAATTCCTAATATATTATTAAAGTCATGGGCGATCCCGCTTGACAAAGTTCCTACAGCCTCCATTTTTTGCGATTGCCGTAACTGAGCCTCAAGCTTTTTCTTCTTATTCTCGGCGTCCAAGCGCTCCGAGATATCCTCCAAAATTCCTATTACACTGTTCACGATTCCATCAGAAGATGTAATCGGCGCAAAAACTGCTCTTATTGGAGTTTTGACATTCCCCGTTATTGACAAATAAACCCCCTCATACCTGCTTTTCTTACCTTCCAATGCATGGGTTATTGCTTTGAGCATCTTTTTATCTACCAAAGATTGAAGGGAGTTAAAACCGATTATCTGGCTGTGAGAGCTGCCAAGAATTTTACATAAGCTGTTATTACAGGCCGTAACAATGCCCTGTTTGTCCAGATGAACAAGGGCGAAGGGAGAATGTTCAAAGATCAGCCTAAATTTTTCTTCGCTAACCCCTAAATCTGCTGTAATGCGTTTTCGTTCATCAAGCTCATGTTTCATAATCATGGTTTGTTTTTTGACCTGACGTTTCAAGGAAAAATTCCATGCCAGCACCAAGACAATGGATATAAAAATCGCTGAAATAATGGTAATAATTAGCGTCCAGTTAAATTCAGGGTTGATATTATGATGAATCCATTTTTTATAAATTCCCTGCCGATTTGGTTGATCAATGGATGCCAGAGCTTTTTCTAAAATCTTATGTAAGATGGGATATTCTTTATTTGAACCTATGCACATATTCCAATCAAATTTTATGTTGCCAGCTACCTTTAAGTTGTTGATGCCAAGTTTATTGATAATGAATGAGGCCACTGAAAGGTCCGTTATCATGGCATCCACTTGTCCAAAGGAAACCATTTCAAGGCCTTGTTCATCACTGTCGACCGGATGAATAATAATATCGGGTTGCATTGATTTGATAAATGGAATCGTCGAATACCCCCTAACAACAGCAATACGCATTCCCCCCATCTTTAGAAGAGACAGCTTGTCTTGTGCTTTTGTTTGAACGATAATTACATTAGGGATTTTGATATAGGGTTGGGTAAAATATATGAATTCGGATCGCTTTGCAGTGTTTTGAAGATTACCCAAAATATCAATATTTCCTTGTCTGGTCGCTTCAAAAATTTCTTCCCAGGTGTTCAGATACACTTTTTTAAATCGAACGCCGATTTTTTCTTCTATAATAGATATATAATCTGCTGTTACCCCTTTATGAATGCCGTTTTCATCAACAAATTCTATGGGCGGGTAATTGGGAAGCGGGGCATATCGTAAATTTTGGCCATGCTGTTCGAGCCAGGTCTCTTCAGCAGGAGATAATAATGCCGATTTTTTCGGCTGTGAAGCAACATTGGGGGGAAACAAAATAAAAACAACAAAGATTAAAAGCAGTGGTTGTCTCAGTTTCGATGAGATGACACATTGATTAAAAAATCCAAAAAGTTTTTTTGCTTTTTTTGTTAAGGACAGCGATAGTTTTGGGCTGGAGTCAATTATTTTTCCTACCCCTCTTATATCTTTTTTATGGAATACTTTATTTATAAAATTCTCATAATTGACCTATTCAGAATGTCAAATAGTTTAAACAAGAACTTGTTTTTAGTCAAGAGAAGCTAAATAAATCTCAAATATATGTTTAAGATTTTACTATAGATCAACAAGATGGGTAAAGTAATTTATAAATGTTTATGAAAGAGAAACAAAATTTTGATTGAAAAGTTTATTCTTTTATAAGAGTTTGATATGAATCTCTATGTTAAATGCAACCTCAAGCACTTTAATAAAACTGGCAGCACTGGTCTGGTATACAGGCATTGTTGTTTTAATCGCAAAAAGTGTTAGCTTACTCCTTGAGGCGATGAAGGGTGGGGCAGATCAATTATTCATTATGATGGCTGTTTTATGTGGAATGGCGATCGGAAAGATTAAGGCGAAATATCTATTTTATAATATAGGTAAGAAAAATATAGATCGAATCAATTCATTGACAAACCCCAGACTGTGGCAGTTCTACAGGAAACGATTTTTTGTCTTTTTATTTTTTATGATTGCATTGGGAAAGTATTTTGCTGGCGTTGCATATGGAGAGAATATGGCGCTTATTGCATTGGCTGTATTGGAACTTTCAATCGCCTTTGCACTGGCTTTAAGCAGTCATTGTTTCTGGGAAAAATAGACCTTAAAAGAGATAATTTAATGCATCAACTTGTTTTAGGACAGCGATGGGTCAGTGAAACAGAACCCGAACTTGGTTTGGGAATGCTGATTGGTATTGATGACAGAACCTTGTCTGTCCGGTTTGATGCCAGCGACTGCATCCGGCAATACGCCCGAAAGTTTGCTCCGCTCAAACGCATCATCTTCAAGCCCGGGGATCAGGTTCAAGTAAAAGACAATAAACAATTGACAATTGAACGCCTGTCAGAATCAGACGGGCTGGTTTATTATTGTGAAAAAAACAGGGTTGTCTGCGAAACAGACCTGTGTGATACGATTTGTTTTTCCATGCCCAAGGACCGTTTGTTTGCAGGGCTTATTGATTCCAACAAGCTGTTTGATCTGCGGTATCAGCTATTAAGTGCCAAATCAGATTATGACGCTTCACCGGTAAAAGGATTTTTAGGTGGGCAGGTGGAACTGATTCCCCACCAGTTTTTCATTGCCGACACTGTGACATCACGATATATTCCACGGGTTCTGCTTTCCGATGAAACCGGTCTGGGAAAAACCATAGAAGCATGCCTGATCCTTCACAAACTGCTCATGACTTTTCGGGCAAAACGGGTACTGGTCGCTGTCCCGGAATCTCTGGTACATCAGTGGTTTATCGAATTATACCGTAAATTCAATCTGTCTTTTATGATCTTTACTGAGGAATATTGCCAAAGCCTGGAACAAAAGAGCTTACAGATCAATCCCTTTCTGGAACATCAACTGGGGATTGTCAGTATGGATTTGTTTAAAAATAAGAAACGCCAGATTCAGATAATTGATGCTGGATGGGACATGGTGGTTATTGATGAGGCCCATCATATTACCGACGATACAAAAGCTTATGGGTTTGTTAAAATTCTTGCCCAAAAAACATTCGGAATGATGCTTTTGACAGCGACTCCTGAGCAGATGGGAGTAAAAAATCATTTTCTCCTTCTTCAGCTTCTTGATCCGGAACGATATTTTGATTATCCCACTTACTTGGAAGAGACCAAGTACTATAAACAGACCGTCACAATCGTTACAGGCTTATTAAAACAAAACAAAAAGGTTGATCACATTATTGATTCTTATGGCCCCGGGCGGGTGATTTTCAGAAACAAAAGGAATGTGGTTAAGGGGTTTCCCAAACGGACGGCACATTTAATTGCTCTTGCGGCAACCCGTTCTCAAGTTATGGCAATAAATCAGGAGTTTTTTAATCCTGAACAAATGAAAGACGCTGATTTCAGTAAAGATTCCAGGATTTTATACCTGGTCGAGTTGATGAAACGCACAAAGAAACTGCTTGTTATTTGCAGTTCAAAAGAAAAAGTGGATGCCATTGATAAGGCAATTGCAAATCATACGTCAATAGATGCCGCAAGATTTGATGAGACCATGAGCCTTTTGCAACGAGACAGGAATGCTGCCTGGTTTTCAAGAAAAGATGGGGCAAGAATTCTTATCTGCTCTGAAATCGGCAGCGAGGGAAGAAATTTCCAATTTGTGCATCATCTGTTTTTATTTGATCTGCCCCAAAATCCGGAACTGTTGGAACAGCGAATCGGTCGGGTGGACAGGATCGGTCAGAAAAAAGATATCCAGATCCATGTTCCCTTTGTTCTTGGAAGTGTGAATGAGATCCTTGCCAAATGGTATATGAACGGATTGGGTCTGTTTGAAAAAAACATTAATGGGGTTCATTTGATTTATAAAAATTTTGAATCAGACCTTAGTGAACTTTTTAATCAGTCCCAAGAAAATGATGGATTTGATGACGTTTTTTTAAAAGAATTGATTGATCAAACAAAAGCCTTTTGCATCAAAGTGGATAAAAAGCTTAGTCAGGGTAAAAACATCCTGCTTGAAATGAATTCCTTTAAACCCGCACTGGCCAAAAAAATCATTTCGCAGATCGCCCGCACAGAGAAGGATAAACATCTTGAGAACCTTTTGATACACGTTCTGGATCATTATGGTATTGAAACAGACTTTTTTGATAAAACCATGTTCAAGCTGGATTCAACCACCATGACAGATGAAAAATTTCCTGCATTGACAAAACTGGCCAATGCCATGACATTTAACAGAGGCACAGCCATTATCAGGGATGATGTTGATTTTTTCTCATGGGATCATCCTTTTGTCCAACAGACGTTTGACTTTTTTTTAACAAATGGTACGGGGTCCTGCACAACTGCAGTGTTAAATAAAAAAGGGCAGCCAGGACTTTTGCTGGAAGTTGTTTTTATTTTAGAATGCATTGCTCCAAAATACTTGAACATTGAAAGATATTTATTAACTCATCCCATTCGCATTGTTGTGGATCACGATGGCAATGATGTTACCAAAGAAAATGAAATTAAAATTTTATTAAAAAATCTGACACAAGATCATGGCGCATGGTTTAAAGACATCAAGCAGGTGAGGCAGGCAATCATTCCTTTAATGATCGAGAACAGCTTTTCAATTGCTCAAAACCATTGTGGAAAAAATGTAAAAAAAGCAAAAATCAGGATTAAAAAAATCCATGGACAAGAGATCATCCGCCTGAAGGAATTAAAAAAAATAAACTCTGATATCAAGGAAACAGAAATAAATCTTGCCCATGACAGGATGGCCGCCCTTATAGACCATCTTTCGTCTGCCCGGCTCAGAATGGATGCATTAAGGCTGATCCGGGTTCTATAGCCAGATCCCTTCCTTTGACATCATTTGAAAACTATAATTTGTGGATATGTGTTGCATTCATTGTCAGGTGATGCCTATAAATAAATAATGCATATTTTCGGTATATTAGGTTTTTTTTAAATTTAATATTTAGGAAAGCCATAAAATGGCGCATCATATAGTTAAATCCGGTTACACTGGCCTGGTTGATCGGTTGAACCGATTTCCACAGGGTGCTCCGCCTTCAAAACTGTTGGATAAAATTCTGGCCATGTTGTTCTCACAAAAAGAGGCCAACCTGGTATCTTTGCTACCCATAAAGCCGTTCACAGCAAAAAAAGCCGCCAGAATCTGGAAAATGAGTGTGTCAAAGGCCCAAACTATTTTGGACCGGCTCGCTTCCCGGGCGATTTTAGTGGACATATATCAAAATGGTGAAACCCAATATGTCCTGCCGCCGCCCATGGCTGGTTTTTTTGAATTTTCCATGATGCGGGTGCGCGATGATGTTGATCAAAAAATATTGGGCCAGCTTTTTTATCAGTATTTGAATGTGGAAGAAGATTTTATTAAAGATCTGTTCACCTTGGGCGAGACTCAACTGGGACGGGTGTTTGTTCATGAACCGGTTTTGTCCAATGACAATGCAATTCATGTTTTGGATTATGAGCGGGCATCTGAAGTGATTAAAACAGCTTCTCACATGGGGGTCGGCACATGTTATTGCCGGCATAAAATGCTTCATGTTGACAAGGCCTGTGACAATCCATTGGATATTTGCATGACATTTAACACGACTGGCGCATCCCTGATCAAACATGGGTATGCCAGACAAGTGGATGTGGTCGAGGGATTAGACCTCTTGGACCGGGCCTATGAATCCAATCTGGTTCAGTTTGGAGAAAATGTAAGGAACAGGGTCAATTTTATCTGCAATTGCTGTGGATGTTGTTGTGAGGCCATGATTGCTGCCCGCAGATTTGCGATATTAGATCCTGTACACACCTCAAATTTTATCCCTCTAATTGATGAACATTCCTGCACGGGTTGCGCTAAGTGTGTCAACATTTGCCCGGTGGAGGCCATGACCCTTGTATCAGCAAATGATCCAAAAAACCTGAAAAGAAAAAAGGCTCGGCTTAACAAACAAACATGTCTTGGCTGTGGGCTTTGTGTCAGGGCCTGCACAGAAGATAGTCTTTCTCTGGTGCCATTGCCCCAAAGAGTGATCACTCCGCTGAACGGGACCCATAAAGCGGTGGTCATGGCCATTGAACGAGGGAAACTGCAGCATTTGCTTTTTGACAATCGAGTGCTGTTCAGTCATCGGGCTCTTGCAGCGGTTTTAGGCGTTATTTTAAAACTGCCACCAATCAAACAAATCATGGCCAGCCAGCAAGTCAAGTCTCGTTATTTTGAGACATTGATTTCATATATGGAAGATTCTGATAAATAGTATATAGTTCCTGACCGAAAACCCGTGTTTGGGCGAAAAGTTCCAGTCCCATATCCTGTTTTTCATGGGTGTCTTTCCTGGTTGTTTTTTTGGGGGGAGGTTTCAATGGTTCCGGCAGCAAGATCAAGACGGGTAACAGCTGCTTTGTAATCATAGATCGCTTTGAGATGATGGGTCAGGCTTTGTTGAACCATGACTTGTGCATCCAGAAGATCGGTAATGGTAAACAGGCCGTTTTCATATCTGTTTTTTACAATCCGAAGGGATTCTTCTGATTGACCAATGGCAGCCTGGGCAACCGATATGCGGCTCCAGGCGCTCTGAGTGTTAAAAAATGCCTGTCGGGTTTGTGCACAAACCTGTTGTTTCATTGATTTGAGAAGTGTTTGTATCTGTTTGAGATTGATCCTGGCTTCCCGTATTTTTGCTGATACGCGTCCGCCACTGAACAATGGTATGGAAACAATGCCGCCAACAGTATAGTTAGAACCGGTCTGGTCAAGAGCTTCAGAATTAATTTCATAGTTTCCGGCAAGGTTGACAGACGGATACCGCAATGCTTTTGATTTGTCTATTTCCTTTTGGGCGATCTGTTTTTGAAGTGCCAGCTGTTTTAAGTCCGGCCGGTTTGAAAGGGCGGTATTGATCCAGGAATCCAGATTCCCGGTAACAGGGCTGCCGGGTTCCAGCGGGGATATCAAGGTGTAATGCAAATCAGGATCCATTCCCATGGCGATATTCAGGCTGCATCTGGCAATGTCTGCCTGGCTTTGAATTTCCATCATCTGCTGTTCTAAATCAGCAATGCGAACCTGGGCGCGAAGCAGGTCGCTTTTTGCCACGAATCCGCCGTTATACCTGGACTGGATCAAATTCAGATGGGACTTGGCGGTTTCGTGAATCTTGCGCAGGACCTGCTGATTTTCCAGGACAAGCAGAACCTGGATATAAGCTGTTATTGTTCCTGCTATTGCCTGTTGTCGGGTCCGGTCCTCAGACACATTGGCAGCTTTTTGGTTCAGTTGTGCCTGCTGAAGACCGTACCAGGTCTGTCCGCTGTCATATACAGGCCAGTTAATAGAAAGAACAGTGGCATAGTTTGTGAGGCCATCCGGATTATTGAGCTGGTTGGGATCAAAATCCAGGGTTGTAATGGATTGCTGGTTGAGCCGGGTTCCAAATGCCCACATGGGGTTTGTGGTGTGACTGAGCTGTTCGGATATCCGGACCTGGGGAATCGCCCCGGAACGTGCCTGGGTGATTTTCTCATTGCTGGATAGAACGCCGTATTGGGCGACCTGAAGCTTAGGATTATTGGAAAGCGTTAAATCCACGGCATTGGAAAGGGTCAGATTTTCTGCCAGACCCAGACAAGGAGAAACCAGTATACATAAAAGCAATATCAATTTTTTTAATTGTTCTGTCATTTTTTTTCCTCATTCAGCAAGGTTTTTTGCCGGCAGGTTATGCGCCTTTTCCCAGCGTTTGTCCATGAAGTAGAGCACCGGTACCGTCATTCTGGAAAAGAGCAGGGATGCCACTTCTCCGGCCATTAAAGAGATGGCAAGACCCTGGAAAATCGGATCAAACAGGATCACCGAGGCACCGACAACCACGGCAGCGGCTGTCAGCATCATGGGGCGGAACCTGACCGCACCTGCATCAATAACCGCCTCGTCCAGGGGCATACCCTGGGCAATTCTCAGTTCAATGAAATCCACCAGGATGATGGAGTTCCGGACCACAATTCCGGCCCCGGCAATAAAACCGATCATGGAGGTGGCTGTAAAAAAGGCATTCATGGCCCAGTGCGCCGGCAGAATTCCGATCAGGGAAAAGGGAATGGCCACCATGATCACAAGGGGTGTTGAAAAAGACTGGAACCATCCCACCACCAGAACAAAAATCAAAATCAGGACCACGGCAAAAGCCAGGCCCAGATCCCGGAACACTTCATAGGTAATGTGCCATTCACCATCCCATTTCATGGCCAGATGGCGGTCGGTTTCCGGAAGGGATGCAGTGTGTTGAACAATCTTGTACCCGTCGACGGTGGTAATGGCATCTATCTTTTTCCACATCTCCAGGATGGCATACACCGGACTTTCTTTGGCACCGGCCACATCAGCGGTTACATAGACCACGGGCATGAGATTTTTATGATAAATACTGCGGTCCGGTTCGGTTTTCCGGGTTTTGAGCAATGAAGACAAAGCCACCAGGTTGCCGTCGGCTGTTGAAATTTTTATCGCGCCCAGTCGATTCAGGCCGGCCCGGTCTGCCAGGGACGGTTGGAATATAATGGGGACATCTTCTTTTTCAAGGGGCTGGTGGAGAAGACCAGACTGTTGACCTTCCAGGACAAGTTTGAGTGTCTGGGCAATTTTATCAACACTGATACCGTGAAGCGCGGCTTTTTCCTGGTCAATGTCCAGTTGATACCGGGTTTGCTCCTCTTCCATATACCAGTCCACATCTACCACGCCATCCGTGGTTTCAAATATGTTTCTAACTTTAAGGGCCAGGTCCTTTTGCTGTTCATAGTCTGGGCCATAGATTTCAGCCACCAGCGTGGAAAGTACCGGAGGTCCGGGAGGAACTTCAGCGATTTTAACCCGTGCACCATACCGGTCAGCAATGGCTTTTAAGGGGGGCCTCACCCGTTTGGCAATTTCATGGCTTTGTTGTTTTCGTTTGCTTTTTCCGGCCAGGTTGACCTGGATATCTGCCATTCCAGGACCCTGTCTTAAATCATAATGACGGACCAGGCCATTAAAATTGAAAGGGCCGGCCGTGCCCGAATAAATCTGGAAATCTACGACTTCATTAACGGTCTTAAGATAATCTCCCATGTCCATGGCAGCGGATGTGGTTTCTTCCAGGGTGGCGCTTTCCGGCATGTCCAGGATGACCTGGAATTCACTTTTATTATCAAAGGGCAGTATCTTGACCTTGACCAGTCCCACACCGACCATGGCACAGGCCAGAAGCAAAAGACCTGCCACAGAAGCAAGAAACCCCCATTGCCAGGCTTTATGGTGAAGTAACGGCCCCATGATTTTCCGGTACAGCCGGGTGGACCAGTCTTCTCCATCAGGGTCTGTTTGAACAGAATCTGTTTGAACAGATTTTTTCTTATCTGGATTTTTCTTAAGCTTGATCATTCGAACAGACGCCCAGGGCGTGACAATAAAGGCCACGAGTAAAGAAAAAAACATGGCAGCAGATGCCCCGATGGGGATAGGCCGCATATAAGGCCCCATCAGTCCTCCCACAAAGGCCATGGGCAGAATGGCGGCAATTACCGCCAGGGTGGCCAGGATAGTGGGGTTACCCACTTCATCCACAGCTTCTATGGCCACATCAAATCCGGATCGGTTCTCATTTTCCTTTAAGCGATAGTGGCGAACCACATTTTCCACCACCACGATGGCGTCATCCACTAGAATACCAATGGAAAAAATCAGGGCAAACAAGGTGATACGGTTCAGTGTATATCCATACAGATAAAATGTTGTCAATGTTAAGGCCAGAGTGACAGGGATGGCAAATGCGACGACTCCGGATTCCCGCCGACCCAGAGTGAACCAGATGAGAATAATCACGGATATCACAGCGATGAGCATATGGAGAAGCAGTTCATCAGATTTTTCCTTGGCAGTTTCACCATAATGACGGGTAATGGTCAGATGTACATTGTCCGGGATAATCCGTCCTTTGACGTCATTGACCCGTTCCAGTACTTTTTCGGCCACACCAATGGCATTGGTTCCCTTGCGTTTGGCCACTGTCAATGTCACACAAGGGGTGACCCCGCCCAATGCCGTAACTTTGGGGATCTGTTTTTCACCGGCAGCAGGGCCGGTACCAAAAAAAACATACTGCTGCTGGTCTGCAGGTCCGTCTTCAATTATTGCCACATCCCTTAAATACACGGGTCGATCATTGGAGACATTAATCACTACCCGGCCAACGTCTTCTGCGTTTTTGAGCAGACCGCCGGTGTGAATAACAATCTGGCCCTTCTGGGATGGATAACTGCCGGAATCTGATGCCTGATTGGCAACAGATATAATCCGGGCCGTCTGCAGGGCATCCAGACCGTAGGATTCCATGCGGGTGGGGTCCAGACGCACATTGACCTTGCGCTGTTCACCCCCGATAATTTTCGTGATGGAAACATTGGGCTCGCGCTTGACGATGTCCTCTATTTCCGCAGTCATTCGACGAAGCATATAATGATCAAGTTCTTCACTCCAGAAGGTTAATGCCAGAATGGGCACATCATCAATATATCTGGGCCGGATGAGCGGCGGGCTCACTCCCGATGGAATTCTGTCATAATTGGCCATTAATTTGGACTGAAGGCGGACGATGGATGCTTCCTCATCCTGGCCCACCAGAAAACGGACAACCGCCATGGACATGCCCGGCATGGAGGTAGAGTAAATATATTCCACGCCGGGAATCTCCCAGAGCAGTTTTTCCATGGGTTTGGTGACCCGTTGTTCGACTTCTTTGGCACTGGCCCCGGGCATTTTAACAAATACATCGATCATGGGAACAATGATCTGTGGCTCTTCTTCCCTGGGCAGGAACATGACCGCCGCAACGCCCATGAGAATGGAAGCAATAATGATCAACGGGGTCAGTTTTGAATCAATAAAAAATGCCGCAATTTTTCCGGCCGGACCCTGTTTAATGCTCATAATACACCTATGATTTTCATTCCGTCTTTTAATTGGGCCGGAGGAGATACCACATACCGGGTACCGGGTTTCAATCCGGATATGATTTCAACTTGATCATTGAAATGACGACCAGTTCTCATGAGACGAAATCTTGCGACACCAGTGTCATCGATCATGAAATACCCGGTCAGCTGTCCTTCCAGAATCTGTGCAGATTCAGGAATCAGCAGTATCCCGCCTTCACCCATTGGGATACTGACCCTGGCAAACATGCCTGAGCGGAGAATGGCAGTTTCAGGAAGACTGACTTTGACTAAGAATGAGCGGCTTTTAGAGTCTGCTGCCGGAACAATGGTCTGAACAGTCCCGGTAATCTGTGGGATGCCCTTTTGATCCGGGATGCGGATATCCATGGTCTGACCGATTTGGATGGCCTGGATATGCTGTTCTGGAAGAACCATCTCTGCCTGAAATCCCCCTGTTTTTTCTATTGTGAGTAAAAGTGTTCCCGGCGAAGCCAGATCGCCGACATTGATTAATTTGGCGGTGACGATTCCATCATATGGGGCAAGGATGGTTGCATCTTTTTTAGAAATATTGGCTCCGGAAACACCTGCCTGGGCCTGTTTGATTTTTGACTGGGCCGCAGCCACCATGGCATCTGCCTGGGCCAGGGCTGCAGTGGCCTGTCGATAACGGGCCTCCACCTCTTCAAATTCCTGGCGGGTTGCGGATTCTTCTTTATACAGTTTCTGATACCGTCTGTAAGTGGCCTGGGCAAGTTGCGCCCCGGCCCGGGCAGCATCCTTGGCAGAGACAGCAGCCATATAAGCTTTTCTGGCTTCCTCCAGCCCGGCTTGACTCTGGCGGAGACCGGAACTAACCTGCCGTTCATCCAGGACAATCAGGACATCACCTTTTTTTACCAGGTCTCCTTCTTTGACATTTACTATCAAAACCGCTCCCATAATTTTGCTGGACAGGATTGTGGAATTTTGAGCAGTGATGGTCCCCAGGGCTTCATAAACCAAGGGCTGATGACTGATGGCAGCGATAGCCGTTATCGTTTTGATAGTTGCCGGCGGGCTTATCTTGTTGGTCCCGGGTTCTATTTTATCATTGCATCCTGTTAAAAAAAACAGAATGATAAATATCATCCATAAACGGAAAAATGATTTTTCTTCCATAGGATCTCCTTTTGCTTTTATATCAGTCGGCATCTGATTTGTTGTTTTTTTATTTTTGAAAATTACTTGCCAAGAATAGCCTCGTATCGTTTATTATGCAAGAAATTAAAGACTTAACAAGTTTCATTATCTATCCTTACACAGGGGACGTCCACCATAACCCGAGTGCGCCCGGATGGGCCAAATGGGCATGGAGCAGCTTCTTTTCTCCGTTTAATATGGGGGCGACAGCCACAGGGTTCAATTTCACAATACTCAATATTGAAAAATATATTGCCTGTGTGGCCAAATATAAAGTCAATTCTTTTTGTGCTCCCCCCACAGCCTGGCGTGCTTTTGTCGGTCTTGACCTGTCAAAATATGACCTTAGCGCCATGAAATATTCCCTGAGTGCCGGCGAGCCCCTGAATCCGGAAGTCATCGACCAGTGGAAAGAAGCCACTGGAACTGAAATTCGTGATTTCTACGGCCAGACCGAATCCACCTGTATGATCGGGAACCCGCCCTGGATGGAAAATAAGATGCGTCTGGGCTCCTTTGGTTATCCTTCACACATGTACGATGTCATCCTGGCCGATGATGATGGTAATGAAATTACTCAGCCGGACATCACAGGTCACATTGTGGTTCGTCTCAGCAACTGGCGCGCCATCGGCCTGTTCCAGGAATATCTTGACAACCCGAAAAAAACCGCAGAAGCATTCAAGCATGGTCTGTATTTCACCGGTGACAAGGCCATGTTTGACAAGGACGGATACTGGTGGTTTGTAGGACGTTCAGATGACGTCATCAAATCTTCGGACTACCGTGTGGGGCCCTTTGAGGTAGAAAGTGCGCTCATCGAAGAACTGAGTTCAAAGAAATAAAAAAAGCTAAGGTCTAATCATTAGTTATTTACCACCCGGAAATGGCCTGCCAGGGCAGCCTTTCCGGGTGGTTTATTTTGGAGAACTTTAAAAATCTGTGGTTTATCTGTCAGTATTTTTGTTGCTGAAATGTGGCATTTATACTTGTGATTTTGTGACAACCTTATTCCTCTGTAGAATCTATCTGTATTTTTCACAGATTTTTGTCAATATTTGATTTCCCGGGCACAGATCCTTTTCCGTCAAAGCGTTCAGGGGGGTGTCTGTGATCTCAAGGATATCATGGGTATCCTGGAGAGCTTCGTTGAAATGAAGGATTCCCGTGAGAATCTGTCCCTTTTCCCGGTGATGCTCCATGGCTTCAATGGAAGACTTTCTTTGGGTCACATCAAAGGAATTGTCAGTTTTATGCAGACAGATAACACTACCGTCATGGAGAGAGACGTTCTGGGTTGTACCTTCTTCATAGTCTGTGGTGATCTCCTGCCTGAATGGGACAAAATCAAAGGTTGCGGTTGCCTCCATATGGTCACGGACCCAGTGATAACTTTTAGTGGATGCAGGCGTATTGTTAAAGGTTACACAAGGGGAGATTACATCAACAAGGGCAAAGCCTTTATGCCTGATGGCCGCTTTTAGCAAAGGTACAAGCTGATCCTTGTCACCGGAAAAACCTCTGGCAACAAAGCCGGCCCCAAGCTGAACTGCAGTTTCGCACAGATCAATGGCTTCAAATGGGCTTGGACTTCCTTTCCTGCTGGACGAACCCTTGTCCGCGGTTGCTGAATCCTGACCCTTGGTGAGGCCGTAACAACCATTGTTCATAACGATATAAATCATATTTACATTTCGACGGACAATGTGGACGAATTGGCCCATGCCGATGGAGGCGGTGTCGCCATCTCCGGAAACGCCGATATACAGCAAATCTTTGTTGGCCATATTGGCTCCGGTGACAACAGAAGGCATCCGGCCATGGACAGCATTGAATCCATGGGCTTTTCCAAGAAAATATGCCGGTGATTTGGAAGAACAGCCAATGCCGGACAGTTTGGCCACTCTGTGTGGTTCGATGCACAGTTCAAAACAGGCCTGGATAATGGCATTGGTAATGGAATCATGGCCGCATCCGGCGCAGAGGGTGGAATCCAATCCTTCATAATCGCGTCGAGTAAACCCGAGATCATTTTTCGGAAGATGGGGGTGGCGGAAAACAGGGCGGCGGGAACTCATGCAGCACCTCCTTTGGGAGTCTTTGGTTTGGGCTCTGGTATCAACAAAATTTCAATGGACCGGGTTATGGACATGGCATCAATGGGTGTGCCGTCAACATGGGCGATTGAAATCAGCTTGTTCGGAAGAAGATCCAGTTCATTGATCAGCAGGGTTCGCATCTGACCATCCCTGTTCTGTTCAATAACAAAAACCTGATCGTGCTGATTAATAAATTCAGAGACCTCATCTTTGAATGGAAAGCTCCTGACCCGCAGGCTGTTCAGGACAATGCCCTTTGCATTGAGCTGCTCAACGGCTTCATTGGCCGCATTAGTGGTGGTGCCGTAAAAGATCGCACCCAGCTTGCCTGTCTTTGCATTGATTTGAATATGGGGTGCCGGCATTAGATCTATGGCTGTCTTGAATTTTTTGGTCAGCCGCTCCATACATCTTTTATATGCGTCAGTGTCTTCTGTATAAGCGGCATATTCGTCATGGGATGATCCTCTTGTAAAATAGGCACCTTTCTTTGGATGAGTTCCCGGGTAGGTTCGATAACAGATGCCGTCATTATCCGAGTCAAGATACCGTCCCCAGTCCTGATCCAATGCATCAAGAGCAGCCTTGTCAAGGACTTTTCCCCTGTCATATTTACGGGTATCATCCCATTCCAAAGGCATGCTGACATGGTCATTCATGCCAAGGTCAAGATCGCTCATGACAATTACTGGTGTCTGGAGTCTGTCTGCAAGGTCAAAGCTTTTTGCTGCCATCTCAAAACATTCCTTTGGGTCACAGGGGAAAAGCAGGACATGTTTGGTGTCACCATGAGACGCATAGGCACAGGACAGGACATCCGACTGCTGTGTGCGGGTGGGCATTCCTGTACTGGGTCCTGCCCTCTGGACATTAATCAGTACAACAGGTATCTCTGAAAAATACGCAAGACCCAGCAGTTCGCTCATAAGGGATACACCAGGGCCGGATGTGGCAGTAAAGGAACGGGCACCGTTCCAGCCAGCTCCCACAGCAATTCCCATGGCAGACAATTCATCTTCAGCCTGAATAATGGCAGCCTTTCTTTTCCCTGATTCATCTGTCCGGTATTGACGGGTAAACTTTTCAAAAGACTCGATCACGGAAGTGGACGGGGTGATAGGGTACCATCCGGCAACGGTTGCACCACCATACAAAGCCCCCAGGGCGGTTGCACTATTGCCGTCAATGAGAATATGGTCAGACAGTGCATCAATTCGTTTCAACGAAAGCTCGCATGTGTCGGTAAAATGCTCAGAAGCGTATCCATACCCAAGTTCAAGCGCATTTATATTCGGCTCTGCCAGTTTGGGCTTTTTACTGAACTGTTTTGTGATGGAATCGGTAAGCACAGAAAAATCCATATTCAACAGATATGCCAGAGCACCGACATAAATAATATTTTTAAGCAAAGGTCTCAGCTTGGGATTTTCAATTTCTTGATTGCAGATTTTGGTTAATGGCATACCAATTAAAGTAATATCATTACGCGTGTAATCTTCAGTCAAAGATTTGGTGGAATCATAAAAAAAGTATCCCCCGGATTGCAGGCCTTGATAATCTTTTTTCTTGGTCTGTCCATTAACTGCAACAATAAAATCATACCCACCCCTGCGACCCAGGTATCCTTTTTCGCAGACCCTGACTTCGTACCAGGTTGGCAGGCCCTGTATATTGGATGGGAATATATTTTTAGGACTGACCGGAATGCCCATGCGAAAAACAGCTTTGGCAAACATGTTGTTAGCACTGGCAGAGCCGGAACCATTCACATTGGCAAACCGGATCACAAAATCATTTATAGAGTTCAATTTATTCATCTTTGCCCTGCTTTTGACGGGTTATAGGTAAATTTTTGCATATCCCAGGCAGCTGTCGGGCATTTTTCTGCACAAAGTCCGCAATGAAGGCAGATATCCTCATCCTTGGCCATTACCCTTCCTGTGGGAAGCACGTCCGACACATAAAGGGGCTGGGATTCGTTTTCTGCAGGCACTGACAGGCGCAGCCTCAGATCCTTTTCTTCACCGTTTTTAATAAAATTAATACAGGTTGTGGGACATATATCCACACATGCATCGCATTCAATACATAAACTGAAATTAAAAACGGTTTGAACATCACAGTTAAGACAGCGCAAAGATTCCGTAAGACCAATTTGGGGGTTGAACCCGAGTTCAACTTCCATGAGCCGGTCCTTAATGGACTTCGCCTTTGGCACCATGGGAACATTCTGTCGTTCTTCACTTGACACGGCGCTATTATACATCCAGTCTTTCATCCCCATGTTCTGGCCGGCAAGGGTTGTAAACGGAAAAGGCCTTTGAGCCAGATCCTTGCCTTTGCAAAAAAGGTCTATGGAGATAGCAGCCTCATGGCCGTGCGCCACTGCTGTAATAACGTTTGCGGGGCCGAAGGCAGCATCGCCGCCAAAAAAAACATGGGGCAAGTCTGACTGAAAGGTGATTTTATTTACCCTGGGCCGACCTGCTTTATCAAAAACAAGGCCGATGTCTTTTTCTATCCAGGGAAAAGCATTTTGCTGACCCACTGCGAGCAATATCTCATCACAGGGGATAAAAACCGGTTCCTGGTCTTCATCACTATCCGGTTGAAGGCGCTTACACATTATTCCTTTCAAGCGGTCATTTTCCATGACAAATTCAATGGGACTCAGATTTTCGAGAATCGGGATATCCTCCATTATGGCATCTTCAATCTCCCAGGGGGAGGCTTTCATTTTTTCACGAGTTCCCCGGATAACAACCTTTACATCTTCGCCGCCAAGCCGCCGGGCAGTCCTGCAGCAATCCATGGCGGTATTACCGCCACCAATAACTATTGTGGTCTTTTTTGATTTTTTAATGTGCCCATACTGAACACTGGCAAGCCATTGGATACCAATATGTATAAACTTTTTCCCTGCCTGCCTGCCCGGCAGATCAAGATCTCTGCCCCGTGGAGCACCCGTACCTATGAAAATGGCATCATAACCTTTGGTTAGAAATTCCTTCAGGCTTGCGATATAACTATTTAAATGAGTGGTCACGCCCATATTCAAAATAGCGTTGACCTCTTCATTAAGTACCTTTTCCGGTAGCCGAAAAGAGGGTACCTGACTTCTGACAAAACCGCCTGCCAAGACTTGATCATCATAAAGATCAATTTCGTACCCAATCAACAAAAGGTCACGGGCTACGGTAAGAGAAGCTGGTCCGCCGCCGATCAGGGCTATTTTCTTTCCATTTTTTTTCTTTGAACTATCAGGCATGCGGCCAGCAGGCATCCGGTCGGTGACATCTCCTTTATTGTCGGCACAAACCCGTTTCAGACGGCAGATGGCAACCGCCTTTTTCTCCACACGGCCTCTCCGGCAGGCCGGCTCACAGGGCCTGTCGCATACCCTGCCCAGGATACCCGGGAAAACATTTGATTCCCAGTTGATCATATAGGCATCAGCATACTTTTTTTCAGCAATCAGCCGTATGTACTCGGGTACAGGGGTGTGTGCCGGACATGCAAACTGGCAGTCAATCACTCTATGAAAATATTCAGGATCATTAATATCAGTTGGATTCAACACCTTGCTCCTTCTTTGTAAATATTTTTCAGATCAACAATTTCTATAGTTTTAACCCATATTAGAGAACTTGAAAAGAACTTGTTTGTTTTTGAATCAAATCCGCGGGGCTTTGCTGTGATTTAAAATTTGCATTATCAATGGAAATATTCTGGGCATATGATAAAAACAGGTTTTAAATATCCATGCGATCTTCCATCCTGATTTCCATGACTAAAAGAAAACAATTATTTAATGTAAAAATAGTCAGTATTGATGGCGGGCCGGTAAACTGTCTGAATCGTTTGTTGATAACACCTCACCTGGCGATTGATGATGTGGGTGATACAGACTTGATACTAATCTCTTCAATTTTGGATATAGAAAAAACGTTGAAATATGAGGGAAAGGTGATCCCCTGGTTAGTCAAACATTATCAACCGTCGTACTTTTGAGCGAAGATTCAAGTCTGCACCAGGTGACACTCCATTGCTCTATTTGCAGCGCATAAGGGTTGAAGCTGCCAAAAAATTATTGGAATCAAACACAAAAACCTTTGAGGAAATTTCGTACGATGTGGGTTACAATGAGAGCAGTTTTTTCAGAAAAATTTTTAAGAAGCACACCAATTTAACCCCGAATGAATATCGTAAAAAATTTCTGCCAATATAATCATATTGGAAAATGCGAGCCAAAAATTATTCCCCCACATCTATGTTGTCCCAACCTGATTGATCAACCAGTTTTTTTAATTGTGGCGGGCGGTAGCTGCTGTCGGCCAGATAGCGGGTTTTAACACTGGGATGAATCCTGGTGGGCTTGTCATCAATAATCAGCGGCCGTTGCAATGGTGATTTAAAACGGTACACATGATTACGTGATTGATGAAGATCGCCTTTTGCCCCGTCTGTTAAGGAGGTTCTTATATGAGGCTCGATTTCCAGTCCTGCAAATGTCGCTTCGTCCAGCATCCATGCCAGCGGGGTATCTGATGCCCTGATCCCGGTTTGTTTGTCAGGAGGATATGAGCCTCCGACATCAGAATGAACTCCCGCAAACCAGACTTGTTTCAGATCCACATCCGGCCTGGACGTCCAGACCGTGGGTTCGAAATCCTCTCGTTCTTCATCAATTGCCAGCGCATGGCGGGCAATTGATACATTTGAACCCATTTTGGTGTCATAAAATTCGTCACGGCGATCAAATAGCCCCATCAGGCTGAATGGGATTCCCAGAGCCCCGACTGTATCCCAGACACCTACAAAATGAACCTTTCTGGAAAGGTGGCAGTGGTTCTGTCGAAAGAATGTTGCAGCATCTGCATCGGGTTTGTTTTTCGCAGAAGGACTTTTGTATATTTTCCAAGCCTGGGAAATAAGATTGGCATCAGGTCTTTTTAATATACCGCAGTTGTTTATCAAGCCACTCAACGCCCTTACAGTGTATGCCCCTCTACTGAAACCAAACAGGTAAATATGGTCATCCGGGTCATAGTTCTGAACAATATAGCGGTATCCGTCCAGGATATTTTTATGGATGCCGCGACCGGTTGCGCCGGCACTGACACTGTTATGATATGAACCCAATCCCCAGTCATAAAAGACATGCTGTTTGACACCGTTGGCAGAAGGTTTGATAGCCCGGGCAAGTTTGAGCACATTGGTCGGAAAATCCTTTTCAATATCTTCTTCCGGGCGGTTCCATGTGCCATCTGCGCAGATAATGATATTTGCCATTGTTTTATCTCCTTTTATTAAAAATTAATTAAAAGTATATTTTTCAATAAACCTCCATATTCAATAGGGCTTGAGCAAAGCGAAAAACGGGACACAGGCCTATGAAAACAAAGCATTTCACCACATTCAGTACAAAGCCACTTCACTTTTTCATTTCGAATAAAGTGTCTTACTCCCACTTCATTTATTATTTTTAGATTGTCGATCATGCTCATTCCATACTTTGTCCTGTATCGCTTATCCAATTGTTTCAACCTGGCGCATGGAAAACGGTCACAACGATCGGAGCAATATTTTGTTTTACCTTTGGTGATTTCTTCACAGTTTTTGATTTTTGGCTTTCATTCCCTCCAATACTGAGGCAACCCGGACATGCATTTTTTTCTCGAATGTACCCCCTACAAAGGCGGCAGTTCATCCCGCATGGTGCAATCAAATTTGTGTGAATTGCTGGTGCTTTTTTTCGATCTGTTTTTGTCATAATCCGTATGTTCAACACGAAAATCACCGGTGAAATCCGGTGCCTGTTGATTGTTGGATTTACACCAAAGATACTTTTCTGACTCTGTCCATCGATGCCTCTTATCTCAAATTTCGTTGTTGAAGTATTTCCGGGATATTCCGCCTGCCGTCAAGGATACAATGGATAAAAACATCTGATTCGATGATCTGGTAGATAATGCGGTAGACTTTCACATGAATTTCGCGATATTCATGTACGTCAATTCGTTGTAGCTCTGGAGGATAGTGACCTTTTTC
>JBDRQO010000026.1:0-59913 GCA_043826275.1 Pseudomonadota bacterium | reverse complement strand
ATAATTTATCGGAGAGGGTTATAAATTACATTCTCGACCTGATAATGGGGCAAGCAATTGCATATTTCGGCCTTAATAATAGCCACGTGCCGCAATTGGTGGGCGAATGAAGATAAATTCACTCCTCAGAAAGTTGAGTTAATTAGATTGATTTTTGCCTCTGCTGGAACACTTGTATTTTTTACATCTACATATGTTTGCTCTGTAAGCGTTATGATGAAATACGGATGCTATTCATCATAAACTATCATGAATGATATAAAATGTTTTTTATAGATGTTTATCAGGGCGTGTTGTATACTCTGGTAATTTCAATGGCAGGGCAAAAAATGTATTCAATTTTTAAAGGCAGGAAAAGGGATTATTGCGTACCATCCAAAATCCGGCGAAAGGAAAGAGCATGGAAGAAATCAATAATATGATGGCAATTTTAATTGTGGATGACAGCCCTACCATGCGGCGGGTGATTAAAAAATTTTTAATTAACAATGAATTCTCTAATTTTTTTGAAGCCGGTGATGGTGAACAGGCTCTTATCATTCTTCAAAATGAATCCATTGATTTGATTATCTCTGATTTGAATATGCCCATCATGGATGGGTTAACTTTTCTTGGGAAAGTCAAAAAAAATCCAGCCACAAAAGACATCCCTTTTATTATATTGACCGTGGAAGCTATTCAGAAAACCATGAACAGAGCCATTGCCTTAAATGTTGATTCTTATATTGTAAAACCCGTTACGGAAAAAGTTTTCATGCATGAGATGTTCCGGGTGATCCAGTCCCGGGGCAATGATTACGATTCTTTACTATAAAATTTCTTCTATAATATCAAATCGATCAAAGGGCGGCATTACACAGGCCCCTGAAAACATTTTTCTGCCCAGATCCAGCATCTGTCTGGATTGAGCGATCCCTGTTTTTATCGGCTCTTTGCTTGTCGCCATTTTTTTTCTTAAATCTTCGGGTACTGCAATTCCTGCCACTTTATCGTGTAAAAAAATAGCATGGCGGGATGAAAGCAAGGGTAATATTCCCATGATCACGGGCACATTAAGACCCTTTGTGGCTTCATGAATTTTTTGAGCTGTTTTTTCATCATAAATGGGCTGGGTTACAATAAACTGACATCCAGAGGCAACCTTTTTTGTAAGTCGTTTGGCTTCATGATCCAGCCCATCGACTTCAGGTCGATAATCCAGGACAGCACCCGTATTCAGACCAGATGTTCTGGCCATTGAAATCAGTTCAAACACATTTAGATCGCCCACTGTTGATGTGGGTTCATCTGCTTTGGGCGGCGATGGATCACCTGTGACCGCAATCACTGTGTCAATGCCCAAAGCTTTGGCGCCCCAGAGTTCGCTTTGTAACCCCAGCCGGTTATGATCACGGATGGTGCAATGGAGGATAGCTGGTTTTTTACACCTTTCCTGGAGCAGGTGGGTAAAGACCATGGCTGACATTTTTGACTTTGCCACTGGATTGGACGCTACGCTGAAGGCCTGAAAATTCAGACTTGACAGATCAGATAATTTTTTTAACAGGGGTTGAGGATCATTGCCGGACGGCGGCACGACTTCAATGGTAATGATAAATTTTTTAGGATCAGAAAATAGGGGAGTCATGATGCGTATCCTTATATATAAATGTAATTTGTATCCTGATGAGCATGCTTTAAATAGTAAACACAGGTTGGATAAAAGGCAAATGTAAATGTGGTAATATTAAAAAATAACTTGCCTCAAACTGTTTTGTAATGATGTTGCTGCAATTGCTACTCAACCGTTTCTTGAATCTGAACACAAAATTTTACTATAAACAATAAGTTAGAATACGACTCAAGGTTTTATCCCCATATTGTCTTTGTATCCATTGGCATATGGGATGCTGATCCAGCAAATGATTGGGTGACCGATAAAACGAATATAATGTACCGGATGGCCATTATCGGACATGGGTGGAACGGTATGTCAAAGGATTCAGCGATCAGATTTATGTTGACAGTCCCAATGGCGGTTTGGATGGATATCAAACACCCCGGACGGATTTGTCCTTAGGATCAGGAAAGGGTTGCTGCCCGCCTGTGTCCAGGTGTGCCCCACACATGCCAGAACGTTTGGCTCCATGACAGATGAATCTTCTGAGGTGTATCAGATTTTAAAAGGTCCGGGTGTGTTGACGGTTCTTAAAAAAGAGATGGGAACCTGGCCGGCCCTCTACTATAAAGGCATCAGAAGGGAGGTGATCTAATGGATGCAGCTCGCGGTACGGCTATGCTGGTTTCAAATTTTGTTTTCCCCAATGATCTTCATGTCCACTGGTCCATGATGATCGTTCTTTATCCATATATCACAGGGCTTGTAGACGGGGCCTTTATGATTGCTGCCCTCTTATTATTTGTTTGATGTTATCCTGGCATATATTGTTATTCGAAAAATCAGGGGGCGATCAATTGATCATGACTGCATTAAGACCTGTATAAAAACACTCACGCTTTTCTTTATTATGGCATTTGCCTTTGATTATGCTGGGTATTATGGGGTTTATGGTTTTAAAAGAAAAAATTTATCAACGGATGGCCGGCGTGGTGTCGGCAATATTATTGTTGCAGGTCCTGATCATGCGGTGGAATGTCGTGATCGGCGGTCAGCTCATGAGCAAGAGTGCCAGAGGCTATACCGGATTTCAGCATAAATTGGGATATACATGGTTTGAAATATGGCACCATGAAGGTCGAAGAGCCAGAATGGCAGCCGCCATGTTTGCACCGGACTATACCCATTGGCACGGTATGTATGAAATTGCCAGAAATTTTTACCATGAATTTTTACCTGAAGTTCAGGAACTGGCAGATCATGCAGGCAAAGGTGAGAAATACCGTAAGCACATTAAAGAGCTGCTTGCCAAGTCAGAGCATTTATGGATCAAGACGGGTGGAAGTGCTGAGACAATGAAGCTCATCCAGGAAGAAAATAAAATGAGATATAATCAATAAAAAACCTGTAATCGGCAGGTGGGCGGTGATCACCACCCACCTGCCATACAGGCCGGTTTATTAGAATTAGGAATCAGATATGGTTAAAAAAAGTGTTTTCGGGATTGGGGTTTGTCTATTGGTGTTATCTTTTTTGGTCACAACACTCCACGCGGCTGACCTGGATCGATTATCCCGTCAGGT
Organism: Pseudomonadota bacterium; assembly: GCA_043826275.1. GTDB lineage: Bacteria > Desulfobacterota > Desulfobacteria > Desulfobacterales > Desulfobacteraceae > Desulfobacula. The sequence goes on along the minus strand of JBDRQO010000026.1, from coordinate 56,733 downwards.
GGCAAGGTTGAAACTTGAACGCAATGGCTATGTTCTGGGGGCGGCTCTGAATCAGGATCAGATCAGAACAGCTATGGCAAATCCAGTGCAGGCAAGTGTTCCCGGAACCTATAAGTTTCAGGATAATAATCTGTTCGTTGTGGTCCAGGAGACCACCCATCGAGTACTGGTGATCTATGAACAATTTGAACAAGCCTCCCAGAAACAGGTTCAGGATTTAATCGGAGACCTTTATATTAATTTTGAAGAACCCACGATTATAGCCCATGAAAAAGTGGTTTACTGGGCCTATTCAAAAACAGGGAAAATCAGTGTTCAAGCATATGATACAGCTAAAAAAGACAAAAAAACACTGGATTTTATTGCCACGGTTAAATGTATCAGTGATGTGAAAATCATGACCAAATCCAAGGAACCGGTTCAGGGAATGGTTTATTATGTCATCAGTTCTGATCCCATGCTGCAGTTTTTTAAGGATAAAATAAAAATAATGTGATTCAAAAATTGTGACGGTTTTGAGTTCTTATTGTTTAAGCCATTATTTAGAACGACGTTGATTTAAAATGCTTTGAATGGAAAGCAAAAGGGTATTGCCCTGAATCGGCTTTTGAAAGTATTCTTTGATTCCAATGTGCACCATGTTATAATTGATGAGAATATGGGATTAAAGGAGACGTTCATTTGGATAAAACACAATCGATTCTTATTATTGATGATGATAAGGAGCTTTGTCAGCTGCTTGATGAGTATTTACATCCAGAAGGGTTTGCTGTGGAGGCAGTCAATGAACCAGAGACTGGTCTTAAGCGTGCCAAGTCCCTGGATCACACGCTTGTAATTCTTGATGTCATGCTGCCGGGAATGACAGGCTTTGAACTCCTTCAGGAGCTGCGGAAAACATCAAAGGTTCCTGTTTTAATGCTGACTGCAAGGGGAGAAGATATTGACCGCATTCTCGGTCTTGAGATGGGTGCAGATGATTATCTTGCCAAACCGTTTAATCCCAGAGAGCTTCTGGCCAGAATTCGTGCTGTCTGCCGCAGGATCAGCTCTGAAACCGTTCAACAGACGGATCGGCTGGAACCTATTGTACTGGATGATATTATTTTGGACTTAAAATCACGGGTTGTAAAACAGAATAACCGTAATGTTAACATTACAGCGGTTGAGTTTGATCTTCTCTATGAATTGTTAATCCATGCAGGTCAGGTAAAAACCCGTGAAGAGCTGACCAGAAACGTTTTAAACCGCGAGCTTGAGAGCTTTGATAGAAGTATTGATGTTCATATCAGCAGCCTTCGAAAAAAATTTGGAAACCGGATTGACAGCAGGGAACGTATCAAAACCATTCGGAGTATCGGATATATTTATACCCTTGATGAGCACGAACAATAGTGTAAAGGGACTGTCTTTTAATACCGAAAAAAAACAGTCCCCCGAGTCACACCAGGTAATCAGGCTATTGTTCCAAGAAAGCTGCTGATATTCATATTGGAGTCAGCTGAAAAGTTTGACATATAATGATTAACTGCTTCCTGGTAGGCGGACATTGCTTTTGCCTGCATTATGCCCATACCGGAACCCATAAAAGCTCCCTCACTTCTACTCGTTAAACCCTGTTCAATTTCATCTGTAGAGATTCTGCCATCCTGATTGGTATCAAGATTTGAAAAGAGTTCTTCTGTAAGCCCGGATTCTTCAGCACTGATCGTACCATCTTCATCACTGTCTTTGTCATCAAGCAGTGCCTGGGCATCAATTTCACCCATACCGCCCATTCCTCCCGGACGACCGCTTATACCTTCAGGTCTGCCCATTCCTCCCGGACGACCTGTACCTTTGGCAAGCATATCTTCAAGTTCCTGCTGTGTAAGAAGACCATCAGAATCTGCATCAGCCTTTGCAAAAATCTTGTCGGGCATTCCAGTTTCATCGGCTGCCAGGACGCCGTCAGCGTTTGTGTCATTTGTTTTAATCATCTCGCTGACATCCATGTCTGAGGGTCTGCCGCCAGGCCTGCCGCGTCCGCTTCCCTGCATTGCCTGGGCCTGATAGGGGCTAAATCCTGCTCCTCCTATCCCGTTGATATTCATATTAATCTCCTTATTTTGTTGACAAAGGTGTAATTACCTCTGTTTGAAAATGAGTATAAAGTATTCATCTCCTGATTGCAGTTAAGGCATGGTTAAGTTTTGTAAAGTTTGTGTAAAGTAGTTGCAAAAAAAATAAAGATTGCTGTAGGGTATATGAGACCCTGATTTTAGGAGAAATTCGTTTGAAGAATATTACGCCCGATTTTAACTCAAACACTGGCCGGCTTTATGCCCTTGATCTGTAAATATGCGCAGCCTTTTCATTAAATTATTTATCAGTTTTATTATTATTGTTCTTTTCACAAGTATTACAACCATTGCTATTTCACTTCTGGCTCAAGTTGGTCCTTATGGTAAATTAAAAAAACGTATGGAGGATTTCCAACAAAACGCATTAGCCCACTCCCTTACCTTAACAAGCCTTGCTGTTAAACAGATGCTGCAAACGTCCAATCCAATAGATCCGGCAGATTATATTAATAAAGTTTCTCAACAAAGTGACGGACAATTATTTTTAATAAAAGATGGAAACAACTTTTTTTTGGACCGTCCCATACCTGATACTTTCAATAATTTAATTTTAAAAGCACGGGAGTCCGGCAGCATACAATTTCTGGTTTCAAGAACAGTGATTTCAGCAGCCATGCCATTTAATGATGGAAACGGACAAACAATGGTCCTTATCGGCACTACCCCTAAATTGATGCGGCGTCCTTCTGTTGACGAGATACAAAAGAAACTGGAAAACCGATTTGGTCTTTTGCATCACCCTTTTGCATCACCCTTTGGCTTTGCCGGCATTGGTGATGTTCATAATTACAGGTATCGGATGTTTTATTCTGGCACGTTCACTTACCAGACCGATTAAAAAATTACGAAAGGCAACCCAGATAATTGCCATGGGTGATTACTCCACCAGGGTTAAATTGCCGGGTAAAAGGGGGGATGAAATTGTTGATCTGGCTCATGACTTTAACATAATGGCAGAAAAAACCCAATCCCTTATTCATTCTCAGAAACGATTGCTGCGTGATATCTCCCATGAACTCAGATCCCCGCTGACAAGGCAAAATGTTGCTTTGGAATTGGCCCGAAAACAATCAAAAGGAGGGGAGGCGCAACTGAGCAGAATTGCTCTGGAGTCTAAAAAGATCAATGCATTGATTGATCAGCTTCTCACTCTCACCAGGCTGGAAAGCAATTTAGAGCAAGCCAAAGAACCTGTTGATCTCAAGCAATTGATAGATGAAATTATTATTGATGTCGACTTTGAACTGGGCAACAAAAAAGGGAAAGTTAAACTTAACAAGTTTGATAATATTTATATTCTTGGTTCTGCTGAAATGCTGAAGAGAGCTTTGGAAAATGTGATCCGCAATGCTTTGTATTATACAGCCCCGAAAAAGGGCATCACGATCGAGCTGACGGTTAAAAATGAGTCTGTGATTATTCTTGTGCAAGATTATGGCCCGGGGGTGCCGGACAAGTATTTGGAACAGATATTTAAACCGTTTTTCAGGGTGGACGAGTCAAGGAAACGGGATGACGGAGGGGCGGGTATCGGCCTGGCTATTGCCCGACAGGCTGTTATACACCACGGCGGTCAAATCAAAGCTTGGAACATTGATGGAGCTAAAACCGGTCTGCAGATTGAAATTTGTCTGCCTGTGTTAAAGGGAAATGAAACTCATTAATCCATAAAAGAATGATGAATTTTCTTATCATCAAAACAACAAATCATTAACCTTTTGCCCCGACTATGTATGGACACAACATGTCCATAGTTCAATCAGCCATGTAACAGATCTCAGGTGCGGTGGTCTGCGAAATTATGACCTGAAAGGAAAAAGGTTGTTTTTTCAATAATTGCATTTGCCGCCGAATGAATCCCGCGCAGGCCCAGAGCTGTGCCTGTTACATTTATAACACCGATAGGATCTGGGGTAGAGGCATTTTTAAATTCAATCTGAACAACCATCTGCTTATCCTGAAATCCCTCACTCATATGGATAATACTGCTCGACATCTGTAATTGCCCGTTTTCCGTCAAAGCTATGCCGCTGAAAGTGATTTTGTTATACACGTCCAAAGACTTAAAAGATCAGGCTGAAATTCCATAGAAAAAATAAAGGATAAAGATCACCACGCCAATGAATAAAAAGGTCATGCCGGTTCCCGCCTTAACATAGTCAAACACTTTATATCCTCCGGGTCTCATAATTAACGCATTCACCTGGTGGGTGGGCAGCATGAAGGTATTGGATGCTGCAATAGCAACAAGCAATGCCGCCATTCTCGGATCAGCGCCACACTGGACAGCCATATTCATGGCAAGGGGTATCATCAGAACAGTGGCCCCGACATTGGAGGTGAACAGGGTAAAAAAAGAGGTCATGATCCCTATGAGGATGAAAAGAACAAGCGGGGTTAAAGACTCTTGCATAATATTGGCAATGGATGTTGACACATAGAGGGCAGCACCGGTTTTTTCAAATGCAAGGCCTAAAGGAATCAGGCCTGCCAAAAGGAATACAGTCATCCAGTCCACTCCGCGATAGGCTTCGTCAATAGAAAGTACACGGGTTAGAATCATGCCAATGGCCCCGGTTAAAAGAGATATGGACAACTGGATGTTAAGCCCCAGGGCCAGGAAAAGAGCCAGTGCAAGGCAGGCGATGGCCAGTCCTGCCTTTTCAGGGTGCATCTGTTCTATATGAAGATGTTCTGTAAATGCCAGGTCTTTTTTGTGCTGGAGCAGATGAAATTTTTCCAGTTCTCCAAACAATAAAAATGCATCTCCGGGTTGAATTTTGGTTTCAGATATGTCTTCTAAAAGAACCTGATTTTTTTGGTAGAGCGCAACCGGATTGACCATGTAACGTTTTCTAAAATAAATCTGGTGAAGTGTTTTTCCCACAAGTTCAGACCTCGGGGTCACAATGGCTTCAGTCATACGGGTGTTGTCCGGAGATAATATTTCGCTCATAAGGTTGAGTTCGTCACAGAGCACCCACCCTAGACTGTCAGCAAGATGATGAATATGCTCCTTGTTGCTGATAATGCCGACCACATCACCGGGTTCAATGATGTCTGCCCGCGATGGCACAGTTACTTTATACCATCGCCCTTCAGGGTTTTTTTTACATATACAAATTACGGTGGAGTGGAACCGGGGCCGGATTTTCAGTTCGTCTAATCTTTGAGTGATAAAGCTTGACGGGACATTCAGCTCATAAGCATTATGAATTTCTTGTCCATAGGTGCATTCAAGATCATGGTCCAGCAGGCAATAGTTATCATCTTTTATGGTGATTTTAGGCAATATCCATTTTCCTAGAAAAATAAAATACAGCATGGCGACCATGACCAGGGTAATCCCGATGGGGGTAACGCTGAAAAGGCTGAAGGCCTGAAACGATTGATTATCAAGAGCGGTCGGGTTATTGGCCCACCATGCAGCCATCAGGTCATTTAAAAGGATGAGCGGGCTGGAACCCACCAGAGTAATGCACCCGCCAATCACTGCACAAAATCCCATGGGCATGAGAATTCTTGATATGGGGACATTCAACTGGTGACAGATTCGAATGGTTGCTGGTAAAAATAGTGCTGCAGCCCCGATATTCTGCATAAAACTGGAAATAAATGCCACAGTTCCTGAAATCAGGGTCATGATCCGAACCTGACTTTTGCCGGCCAGCTTGATAATCTGTCGGGCAAAAAGGTTCATTACACCGGTTTTGTCCAGTCCTTCTCCAATGATGATAACGGCAATAATAGAGATCACGGCATTGGAGCTTAATCCGCTGATGGCATCTGCGGCATCAATCACACCGGATAAGGGCAGAAGGACCATCATTAACAGACCAACCATATCCACCCGTACGATTTCAAAAATAAAAAGAATGAAAACAAAGGCTAGAAATCCGAACACAATCATCATGTCTGATGTTATTTCCAAAGGGGGAGTCATAAGTTACAGTATAATGGATTGACCATAGAATAAAAACAAAATTATTAAACATGATATAGATAAGTTAATCCAAAACCAATAATGATAGGCTTGAACCGTATAAACCAATTGTCATGGCTTGACATCATATTCAAATTACTGAATAATTGGTATCAGCGACGGTTAATTTCGTTGAATATTACCCTTAATTTCTTTGAGGAAATGGTTATGAAAAAACTATGCGAACTTCTTTTAAACCAGGAACCCTTTGAAGAGATCCTGATGGGGAACCAAGCCATTGTACGTGCAATGATAGAAAGCGGAACACGGGTGATTACTTCATATCCCGGATCACCGACACCTGAAATCGCCACAGCCATTTATACGATTACAGAAGATAAAAGGCCGTTTTATTTTGAATTTTCAGTCAATGAAAAAGTGGCCACCGAGGTCGCTTTCGGTGCGGCCTTAAATGGTAATCTGTCCTGTGTCTTTTTTAAAAGTGTCGGGCTCAATGTTGCCCTGGACAGCTTTGTTCAGCTGCCGCTAATGAATATTATTGGAGGGATGGTGGTTGTTGTGGGTGATGATCCCGGGGCTAACTCATCCCAGAATGAACAGGATAATCGAAATGTGTATCAGATGTCAAAGGTGACCGTGTTAGAACCTTGCTCTCCTTTTGAGGCCTATGAATATTATAAAATTGCTGCTGATCTTGCGAAAAAGGAGCAGACTGTTGTTGTCCTTCGTCTGACCACCCATGTCTGTCATGCCCGACAGAAGATATCTTTTGGGCCCTTAAAAAAGATACTGGATTGTCGAACAGATTTTAACCGGGAAAATGGTCCTTATATCGCTTTGACCACCATGGCATTGGAGATGAAACAACAAGCCCTTTATAAGTTGGATCGGGCAAAAGAATATACGAAAAAACATCAACTGAACCAAACATTTAACTCTGATACCAGCCGGAAAAAAGGGGTTATTACTTCAGGGTTAACCTACCTGTCTTTGCTGGATGTCCTTGAAAAAGCCATTTACCGGCCGGATATTTATAAGCTGGGAGTTATCCATCCTCTGGAAGAAACCGGTCTTCTTTCCTTTTTAAAGACCCATGATCAGGTTTTGGTTTTAGAGGAGCTGGATAATATTCTTGAGCTTGAGATAAAAGCACTTGCCTATGATGCTGGCCTTAATTGTAAAATCATCGGGAAAACTCATATTGCCGACTATATAGGAGAATTGACACCAGATAAGGTAAAGGCTAAAATATCCAGTGTCTGGCCTGATATCTTACCCAGGGATGAGGACCATCTTGTTATTCCATTCCAGGTTCCGCCAAGGCCTGCCCAGATGTGTCCGGGGTGCGGCCATCGAAGTGCATTTTTTGCCATTAAAAAAGCACTTAAGGACCAGGATATCACTGTGGCTGATATCGGCTGTCATACTCTGGGTTATATGCCGCCCTATAACCTTGGGGAAGTCATGGTCTGTATGGGATCATCCACTGGTATCGCCTCGGGTCTGTCGCTGTTTAATGATAAGTTCAATGATAAAAAAAGGGTGGTGGCGTTTTTAGGAGATTCAACCTTTTTTCATGCCGGCCTGCCCGGGTTGATTAATACCATTTTTAATAACCATGATATTACCCTGATCTTAATGGAAAACGGTACCACAGCCATGACGGGTCATCAGGATCATGCCGGAGGGAAAATTCCCATTCAAGGGGTTTTAAAAGGGCTTGGCATTGAAAATATTTTTTCCTGTGATACTTACAACCAGGCCAAATTGACACAGCTTGTCAAAGAATCCATGGCCATACAGGGAATCAGCGTTGTTATTGCCAGCCATCCGTGCATGCTCAAATTCACACGGTTGAGGCGTAAAAAATCAGGTTATGTTCAGCAGCATGTCTCCATTGATCAAAATAGCTGTACCCGGATTCATGACTGTGTGGAGCGATTCGGCTGTCCCACATTTGTTCGCAGGCCGGACAATAGTGTGGGCATCAATCTTGATTTGTGCATTGGGGATGGTTCCTGCCGGGCGACCTGTCCTGAACAGGCCATTGGTCTTGATAAAGGAGAAAAATGAAACCATTTAATATCCATATCACAGGGGTTGGCGGGCAGGGGATTGGTTTGTTAAGCCAGGCGCTGCTTCGGGGAATTGATCATGCCGGGATTCATGCCATAGCCGTGGATACCCATGGCCTTGCCCAGAGAGGGGGCGTTGTGGTTTCCCGGATCCGGTGTGGAGATAAGATCCATTCTCCTTTGATCATGGCAAAGCACGCAGATTTGGTTCTGGGAATGGAAGTTCATGAAGCCATGCGAGGGCTTAAGGATGCATTACAAAAGGGTGGTACTCTTATGTATTTGAACGTTTCATGGCAGCCACTTTCGGTCCGGCTGGGAGAGAACCGTGAAATAACGGCAGATGATATTCAAAAAGCCTGTCAGTGTGTGGGCGCAAGGGCGATACAGGTGGATACCCAGTCCATGACAGATTCACGCATGCAGAACATGGCCCTTTTGGGAGCGCTTGCTAAACACAATATTGTTCCGGGGGTGTGTAAAAACGATTATATTGCAGCATTAGAAGATCTTTTGACCGGAAAAATGCTTGAAATCAATACTGCCATATTTAATGAATATTCCATATAAATGGATATACTAAATAGATAATTTCCGAAAGGCCCTTGATGCAACACACAACCCGACGCATAACAATAGTCCGGAAAATGTCGGGACCTTATCATTTAAATACATATTTTTTGATCTGCAACCAGACTCGTCAGTCCGTCATTATTGATCCGGGCGGGTCAACAAAAGATATATTATTTTTTCTTGAAAAAGAAAATATAGAGCCAGTCAGAATTTTAAATACCCATGGCCATGCAGACCAGACATTTTCCACCCCAATATTTAAAAAAGAGTATTCAATACCATCCTGTCTTCACAAGGCAGATGACCTTTTTTTCAGTGATCCGAAAGTTCAAGAAAAAACCCGTAAAGCAGTGGGCTTGCCACCCCCATATCCTGCTGATATTCAATTAAAGGATGGTGACAAAATTGTATTCGGTGAAAGCCAATTGATTGTTGTTCATACACCGGGTCACACGCCTGGATCAATCTGTTTTTTGTGTGAAGATCATTTGTTTACAGGAGATGCGATCTTTGTGGGAGAAGCCGGACGCACCGATCTTCCCGGTGGAAATTTAGAACAGCTCATTGAGTCCATCAAGAACAGGATCCTGCCGATGGACAAAAGAACCATTATCCATCCCGGCCATCACCATACCGGGACAGAAGTATGGTCAACTATTGAACAGGAGATGAAAGACAATATTTATATCACGGATTTTATCCTGGACCCATAGGCGGCATTGTTGTAAAAAAAGCAACAATTTTTAAATAAAAACACTTGCATGAAAGATGACTTTCATTGATTATACTAAAAAGGTATAATGATTTTTATTTGCTCTTGTATATCAAATGAGCGAGGGTTATGAACAAACAAATAGCAGACCAGCCCATCTGTAAAGATGACCAGGATTTAATCACACTTGCGATTAAATGCAAATTTATCACCTCAGAACAGGAAAACAAATTATTAACCCATTTTTTGTCTTGCCTGCAAAAAAAACCTGATTATAGTGTTGAACAAGCATTCAGAGACTTAAAGTTATTTGCTGAAGATGAAATGGCTTTTTTATTGTCCATAAAAAATCATCTGGCAAACAAGCTGCTTGATATAAAATTTGGCAAACTGGCAGTGGTTAATAGTTTTACAACCACAGATGTCATTGACAAGGCATTAAAGCAGCAAACAAGTCATTTTAGAAAAACACGCCAGCACATCCCCCTGGGTGATATGCTTGTTAAAAACAAGCATATTTGTGAAAAGGATAAAACCGCGATATTGTTGACCCAGGATCGGATTGCAGATGATTTTCTTGCCCAGGCCATGAATACACTTGCGGCTGATGAACTGGATAAATTATCAACAAACAAGCGATTTGGCTCTATTGCGGTGAGCAAGGGATATTTATCCATCCAGGATATCAATCAAGCTTTAAAATTACAAAAAACTCAAAAAGACAAGCATGGAAAGCCCAAATTTATTGGCCGGATATTAGAGGAATCCTTTGGACTCTCTGCCCAGACAACCATTGAAATTTTAAAAGAACAAAAAATATTTGAAAAAAGACGGCTCAATCTCGAACAAGCCTTGTTCAAGTATAATTCTGAAATAAAAACCAATCAGACATTGTCAAAAATTTTTGAATACCGGGTGTCCAAGGATAAACTTGAAGCCTATGTCAGAATTGCACATGCGTATACTGAAGAGATCCGTGCCCACAGCCTCATCAACTGGATAAAATTGATGGGAATCCGATACGGGTTTATAGACAACCAGGCCATTGAAGCGTTTTTATCTGAAGGTAAGCCTGGATCGGAATTGAAAATTGCCCAGGGAAATCCGCCTCAAACAGGAGAGGATGCCAGGGTTGAATTTTATTTTAATCATAATGAAGATTTGACTCAGCAGGGAAAAAATGATGGCAATCCGAAAAAATCTCGTCAAATAGTACGAACGGGCGATAAGCTGGCAAAAAGAACACCCCACACAGCCGGAATCCCGGGTAAAAATGTGTTTAACCAGACCATTGCACCACCAAAGGTAAAAACGTTTGAATTTAAATGCGGGAAAGGGGTTGTGTTGCAGGATAATGGCCTCTATACAGCCAGCATAGAAGGGCATCCCGCACTCTATGACAACCATTCGCTATTTGTGACACCATTAGCCTTCAAAAAAGAATACGTGAATTTATCCGGTCCTGTCACCGCACAATTGGGAAATGCGTATCAGATGCATGATCTTAAAATTGATGGGAAAATTGAAAAAAATACTATTCTCAGATGTCAAAAATTAGACCTTGTGGGGGATGTGATCGGTGATATTCAGGCTGCAGGAGATATAACGATCCAAGGGGCAGTCGGTGTGGCCAGTGGGAATGGAACTCCCATGGAGATCCAACCGTTCATCCAAACCCAGGGCAGTGTTAAAGTCAGTAAAGCTGTGGCCAATGCAAGGGTTGAGTGCGGCCAATTTTTTCAGGCCCCCAATGCAGATGTCATTGATTCTGAAATCAGTGCCCGACACGGGATATATGCAAATAATGTTTATTCAAACCCGACACGGCCAACCGTGCTGAAAATAGGCCATGTCATGAATACAGAATTGGGTGCGGTGCAAATGCTTATTGATGAAACAATATCCCAATTGGATGAGTTAAGACAAAGATCCCATATAAAAGAGATGGAACAAAAATTTTATCAACAGATTCAGGTGCAGGATGAATACCGGGAACGGCAAAATGCACTGGCCTACTTGATCAAAATCATGGGCAATCTTGATATGGATAACGTTGATACACTGGGGCCTGGATTTGATTTTATGGAAACCCCTGAAGAAATTACTGAAGACGGCACAATTTCATATGGCATTCCCCAAAAAACAAAGGCATATGAATATTTACAAATCGTACAGGATAAAATAGAAAATGATCCACCCAAGATCCAGTTGAAAAGGGTTCATAAACTCAATGAAGAAAACCTTGGTTTGTATAAAGCGGCTGCCAGTGCCACGGAACGAATGGAAAAAGAATTTGCCATCAAGACCGATTTGATCAATCAAAAGATTAAAGAAAAACAATCACTTATTGATGAAAAAGAAAAAAAACTCAATGAACTGATTCTCCAAAAGCATTATCTGCATTTACAACATACTATGCGGGGTATTGGCAAAACAGCTGAGATAAGAATAAAAAATCAGATTTCCCAGGGTACGGTTGTGGTGGGCAATAATTCAAAACTGATTATTGATAAAACTATTTATGGGGTAAAGTTTCGAGAGACAAAGGATCGACTATCCAATCAATTCAAAATTGTTATTGAAGGATACTTTGAATAAAGATATGTCTTTGATTGAACAGCTTTTGTGGGCCTGCCACTCTATCTGATCTTTTACTGGTTATGATGCCCCATATTCTTCAAGGTAGGCATCAATGTTTGCCATCATGGTATCGTCCAGTACAATTTCCCCTTTTATTTTTCGATTGTGAAGATAGGTTTTGATCTCTGTAATGGTGACAATGGCATGAATGGGAATGTTTAAAATTTCTTCAACTTCTTTTAAGGCATTCTTATCTGTATTTCCTCGTTCCTGGCGATTAACACTGATGATGATACCCTTAACTTCCGGGTTGCCACAGGCTTTGAGTACGTCTAAAGATTCTCTGATGGCTTTGCCGGATGTGATGACGTCGTCTACCAGGATCAGCCTGGAATCGGCTGTCAGAGGCATACCCACAACCACGCTTTTGTCAGCATAGGTTTTGGCTTCTTTGCGGTTAAAGACATACCCTGTGTCCATGCCCATGTCAGAAAGTGCCTGGGCAGCTGAAATACACAAGGGGATGCCTTTGTAGGCCGGTCCGTATAAGCCGTGAAAGTCATTTGGAAAGTGTTCTTGAATGGCTTTGGCATAAAAGGTGCCCAGTTTTTTTATTTTACGCCCGGTGTCAAACATTCCTGTATTAATAAAATAGGGAGCGATCCTGCCGCTTTTTAATTCAAAATTACCAAACCGCAATGCATCACACTCTACCAGAAACTCAATAAACTCGTCTTTATATGTCATTTAAAAACCTGTCCAATTATTTGTAATTTACACCCAAAGGTTGTTTGTTATTTACACCGCCAGGAAAAATACTGGTTAAGGGGAACATCTTTCCCTGATTTTAACAGGGCCTTGGTGTTAAAATCTTTCATTTTCCTGATTTTATCCGAACCAAATACCGGGCCGTCCTTGCAAACCACCTGATTCCCGCAGACGCAGGCACCACACACCCCAAATCCGCATCTCATATATCGTTCCATTGAAACCTGGCAGGGAATATCATGTTTTTCACAAATTTGAAAGACATTGTACATCATGATTTCAGGTCCGCAGGTATAAAGCATATCAATTTGTTTTCCAGTGTCAATTTCATTTTCCAGCAATTGGGTGACAAAGCCTTTGTGGCCAAAACTGCCGTCATCTGTGCAGAATTTTCTGTCTTGATCAAACCGGTCCGGATAAAGAATATATTCTTTTGATCGGGCTCCATGGATAAAAAGGGTGTCAGGATCCAGTTTTTCCACTAAGGCGGCCAGAGGGGCCATGCCGCAACCACCGGCAACCACAGCGGTTCTTTGCCCCTTTCGTATGTCAAACCCATTTCCAAAAGGGCCCCGTATGCCGATTAAATCACCCTTTGTAAGGGAGACGGCTTTTTGTGAGAAAATTCCTTTTGCTTCAATGGTAATCGCAAACTGATCTTGCGAATGATAGGAAATGGTATAGGGTTTTTCATCAATGCCCGGAATCCATACCATAACAAACTGGCCGGGTTTAAACAAAAGGGCATGGTTAAAAAACAAGGTGGCAAAGTTGTTGTTTTCTTTTCTTTTTGCATCCACCCGGAGCATGACATGGTTTTGATCATTGATTTTATTCATGGTCATCCTTATTGTATTACTTTTTTTGGTGGGCCGCTCCCTTGATGGCCGATAAGGTTGTATCATGATCCTTAAGCCAGATCTCCATCTCTGATGCAACCTTGCTGAAAACATCTATTCCCCGGTATTTTACTGCACTGCCAATCCCCACAAGGCTGGCACCGGCCATGACCATTTCAATGGCGTCAAGGCCCGTGGTTACACCACCCAGACCGATGATGGGAATGTTTACGGCTTTGTAAATATCAAAGACACACCGGATAGCAATGGGTTTGATCATGGGACCGGAAAGTCCGCCTTTTTTAAAAGCCAACACCGGCATTTGAGATTCAATATCTATGACCATGCCGGGTCCGACAGTATTGATGGCACAGATGGCATCGGCACCAGCATCTTCGCAGGCTTTTGCAATGCCTGCAATATCCAGCGCCTGGGGAGTAAGCTTTACAATCAAGGGGACATTGATGACTTTTTTAACCGCAGAGACGACCTCGTGGGAGGACTGGGCATTGACCCCGAAAATCATGCCGTGTTTTTCAGAGTTTGGGCAGGAAATATTGATCTCAATAAAGTTAGGTGCCTTTTTTGATACAAACCGGGCCACATCCTGGTATTCTTTTACAGATCCTCCATAGATACTGGCAATGATTGGAAAGTCCCTGTCTTCAAGATCGTTCCACTCATTTTCCATGTTCAAATAGCCGGGTGAGGGAAGGCCCACCGCATTGATCATGCCATGTCCCAGATCCAGGACTGTGGGGTTGTTATGCCCGTCTCTGGGTTCAGGGCCAATGGATTTCATCGTCACAAGGCCACAACCGTTTTGATAGACCCTTTCAAGAATATCCCGGGAATTGCCTAAAATTCCTGATGCAAGAACCATGGGGTTTTTTAAGGGTTTCCCTAAGAATTGGATTGTCATTGGTTTCATCCGTTTGTTAAAAGTTATCAATTTGTTAAAAGTTATCAAGGCTGGCAATTATTAACATATTATGGCAATTTGAAACAATATGATTTAACAATATATCAGGATAAAATCCAGAGGGGTGCCAGAAGTGGGCCTAAGGTGGGCCAGAGGTGAATAAGATGAATAGAAAATTATTATTTCGGGTTTTTATTTTTATGGTATGGAGTTCTTTTTTTATATTGCCATTGTTGTATGCAGACAGCCCTGTTTTATTGGTGGGTCAATTTTCTCAATCCAACCTGGATAACTGGGAAAGCAAAAAGTTTGAAGGTGAAACTCAATATTCGCTTTCTGTGGCTGAGGGGAAAAAAGCCTTAAAAGCGGTCAGCATAAATAGTGCATCTGGATTGATTCGAAAAATCAGGGTGGATATTGAAAAATACCCTTACCTGAACTGGTCCTGGCGGATTGAAAACCGTATTGATGGAACCTTTGATGAAACTTTAAAATCAGGAGATGATTATGCTGCCAGAATCTATGTGGTCGTGTCCGGTGGTTTGGCCTTTTGGAATACCCGTGCAGTGAATTATGTCTGGGCCAGACATGCCCGAAAAGGAGACATATGGCCCAACGCCTTTGCCGGGAAAAATGCTATGATTATTGCCTTACGCTCTTGGGAGACTCCCATTTCAACCTGGATGACTGAAAAAAGAAACATTAAAAAGGACATGAAAAATCTTTTTGGCAGGGACATTCAATATATTGATGCTGTGGTGTTAATGAGTGATACTGACAATACAAAAAAAAATGTTACAGCTTTTTATGGAGATATATATTTTAGCAGTGAATAATTATAAACAAACCCTTTTTTTTATTTAAAATTTTGTATTGTCTGATCTAAGGAATATAGTGATTTCTGATCCAAGTCATTTAAAAAAACAATATAGTAGATGATCAGTCAAATATTTTTAATACATTGCCTATTAAAAAAATGTGCGAAATATCATCGCAAAATCGTCGAAGAATATTATCATTGGCCCATTTGGCATATTAGCAATACTGTTTTGCATAAGAAGGCAAGGGCGCAAAAAATGGTATCTATCTAAAATTATAGAAAAAATAGTTATTATAGGATTATGGTTTTTAGGCCAATCTGTCCAGACAAATTATTTATTTGGAAACGAAAAAACACAAAAAAACTGGCTTGACAATGCAAAAAACTAATGTAATAAAAATACAGCCGATCTAATTTTATAGTGAAAAGTGTTTTTTAACTTCATTACCAAGGAGGTATCGTCCATGAGTGGAAAGTCAAGAGCGGAGTATTGGTCGCGAAATGTCAAGTTAGTGACCGGTTGTTTAATCGTGTGGTTTGTCGTCTCATTTGGTTTCGGAATTCTTTTAGTACACCCTTTAAATGCCATCAGTCTTGGAGGGTATAAATTAGGATTCTGGTTCGCCCAGCAAGGATCGTTGTACATCTTTGTGTTTTTAATCTTTTTTTATTCCAATCGGATGGGAAAATTGGATAAAGAATTCGGCGTTGAAGAAGAATAAAAGGAGATAAACTATGAGCTTACAAGCATTAACGATTTTAGTTGTTGGAGCAACTTTCATTCTCTACATTTATATTGCAATCCGGTCGAAAGCCAAAGACACCAGTGACTTTTATGTTGCCGGTAAAGGCGTTCACCCGATTCTCAACGGTATGGCAACAGGCGCAGATTGGATGTCTGCCGCATCGTTTATTTCCATGGCAGGTCTGATTGCATATTTAGGATATGATGCATCTGTCTATTTAATGGGCTGGACAGGCGGTTATTGCCTTCTTGCCATGCTTCTCGCACCGTATCTTAGAAAATTTGGAGCATATACAGTTTCATCTTTTATCGGTGAAAGATACTATTCCAACACCGCAAGAATGGTTGCAGTGGCCTGCCTTATTACTGCATCCGTTACCTATGTTATTGGTCAGATGAAAGGTATTGGTGTTGTTTTTTCCCGTTCTCTTGGTGTTTCCTTTGAGGTTGGGATTTTGATCGGTATGGTCATTGTTTTCATTTATGCGGTTTTCGGCGGCATGAAAGGGGTTACTAATACTCAGATTGCCCAGTATTGTGTTCTTATTTTTGCTTACTCTGTTCCTGCAATATTTATTTCTCTTCAGCTTACCGGAATGCCTATTCCGCAATTGGGTCTGGGAAGTACAATGGCAGACGGAAGCGGGGTTTATCTATTAGATAAACTTGATCTTATTTTGACGGATCTAGGCTTTGCGGCCTACACGGCCCAGAAGATGTCAACGGTTAATATGCTCTTTTTGACCATGTCGTTGATGATCGGTACTGCCGGGCTCCCCCATGTTATCATGAGGTTTTTTACTGTACCTAAGGTAGCAGATGCTCGTGCTTCTGCTGGCTGGGCTCTTGTTTTTATCGCCATTCTTTACACCACAGCTCCGGCAGTTGGTGCCATGGCCCGTATGAACCTGATGCAGACTATTCAAACAGGTCCGGTTGGAAGTATTGACGGAAACATTGAATATGCAAAAGTACCGGCCTGGTTCAAGAGCTGGGAAAAAACAGGTCTTTTAAAGTTTGAAGACAAAAATGGTGACGGTAGAATCCAGTACTACGATGAAAAAGGTCTTAAAACTGCTGAATCCTTTGGTTGGAAAGGTAGTGAAATGGTAAAGGTTGACAGGGACATCATGGTTCTTGCCAATCCTGAAATCGCCGGACTGCCTAACTGGATCATCGCACTGGTTACTGCCGGTGGTATTGCAGCCGCTCTTTCAACTGCTGCCGGACTTTTACTTGCAATTGCAACTGCAATTTCCCATGACGTTTTAAAAGGCTGGTTAATGCCTAATATTACTGATCAGCAGGAATTGAAGTTCTCCCGTATGGCCATTGGTGGTGCTATCATCGTCGCAGGTTACCTTGGAATGAATCCTCCTGGTTTTGCCGCACAGGTTGTTGCCCTGGCCTTTGGTCTTGCAGCAGCATCCATATTCCCGGCCATCATGATGGGTATTTTTTCTAAACGCATTAATGATAAAGGTGCCATCGCCGGTATGATGACCGGTTTGGGATCAACCCTTGTTTATATCTTTATATATAAAGGATGGTTCTTCATTAAATCAACAGCAATGTTACCCGACAACGTCGACAACTGGTTGTTTGGAATCAATACACAGTCTTTTGGTACTGTCGGTGCGACTCTTAACTTTATCGTGGCGTACGTTGTCTCTCTCATGACTGAAGAGCCACCTGAGAGAATTCAACAACTTATTGAAGATATCCGTGTACCGATTGGTGCTGCTGAAGCTCAAGATCATTAATAAACAAGTAATTCAATAAATAAATAAAAAAGCTGGTCCAAGATTTTTTGGGCCAGCTTTTTTGTTTCAAATTACGATCTATTCATATTCGGCTAACTTGTTTGTAAAATAAAAAGAAATATTCGGGCTTAAGATGCTCCCATAAACTCACTTTTGATTTTTTGTTGCAGCCGTTCGACTATTTTAAATATTTCTTTGAGCATGGACTGATCCAGGGCAGATAGATTGGCAGGATTAATATAATTATCCGGTTTTTCATTTTCATCCATGATAGTGGTGATCTGTCTTATAAATCTTAGATTCATCATGTAGTTATAGGATCGGATCAGGTTCAGGTATTCTCGGTTGTCAATGGTATGCTTGGTATAGAGCCGAAATAGCCGGGTTAATGTATTTGTGCTGGAAAGCCCTTCTTTTAATGCATAAATTCGAGCAAAATCCGTAATTGGCATCAGGGCCTTTTTAATGTCAAAAGAACCTTCATGGCTTGTGTTTTCTTCAACAATAAAGTTGCCGAAAAAACTCAATGGCGGTTTGAAACTTAAGGAGTTTGCAGTCAGATTTCTTAAGATGCCGGGCCATTCCTTGATTGATTCGTGCAGATATGATTTGAGCTCGTCTGTCAGCGTCAGATCTCCCCAGGCTCCCCTGAAATCAAAAAAAATGCTTGAATATAGTATTTTTTCAGGATCAAGGCTGCGGATCCAGTTTTTAAAATAGTCTTTCCATACAGACAGGGGCTGGCACCATTTTGGATTTTTTGCCATATTGTCACCGTCACAGTATTTATATCCGGCAAGAGCGAGCTGATCACAGGTTAAATCTGAAAATTTTGTAAAATACGCCTTGGCCGTTGTCATGTCGTCCGGATTGTCTAAATCTTCGAAAATAAGGGCATTATCCTGGTCTGAGATAAGGGTTTGCTCGTCCCTGCCTTCCGATCCCATGATCATGAAGACAAATTTACACGGCGGTGGGCCAAGCTGATCAATGGTAAATTCGATGATTTTGTTCAGGATGGCTTCAGAAAAGGAAGTGATCAACATGGTGATATGTTCAGGGTTGGTCCCGTTTTTAATGGGATCCAGCAATAGTTCGGAAAGCCGTGAATGAATTCCCTCAAGGTCCTCTATTCTCTGGGCTGAATGGACGGTTTTTATCAACAGATATGTGGAGTTTGCCTGGGCGGTAATTAGATTTTTCTGATTGATAATACCAATAATATCTGCTGTTTTACTCATGACAACCAGGTGCCGTTTATCTTCATGGGCCATTTTTAAAAATGCTTCAAAAACCTGGCTATCCGCTGGAATTGAAACAATTGGATGGGACATGATGGCTGCCACGGGGGTATCCGGGTCAAGGCCGACTGCAAGGACCTTGGACTTAAGGTCAGCATCTGTAACCAGTCCTTCTATTTTCCGTTGCTCTCCTTTTATCAGAATAGCACTGGAACCGTTTTTGCTCATTTTAATGGAAGCATCTCGGATGCTGGTATCTCCTGAACATGTTGCAATATTGGGTCTGAACATGGCGGAAATCGGTTGATTGAAGAATGGGAGGTTAATCTCTTTGTCTCTGATATGACGTAATATGATTCCGGCATAAGATTTGTTGAGCATGCATTTGCCGAATTCAGATGTAAAATAGTCTTGAAACTCATCAAAGCGCTTACAGATGTCAAGAAAGATATTGGCATCCAGAGTCATAAATTTTGAATCTTCAAGCACTTCCAGTGTTCGCGTGCTTACCCCATCATTCATCAGAATGGATATTCCGCCAAAATTGTCGTTCTCGTCCATATCTTTTTTTAAAATCTTAGCAAAGTTTTCTTCATAGTAATACCTGGCAGATCCTTTTGACAGGATATATAATTTATCCACGTTTGAAATTTCCTGAACCAGTAAGATGGTTCCTTTCTTATGCTCTTCAATGGAAAAATGAGGATAAAGTTCTTTCTGGCTCTCTTTGGAGAGCAGCGAAAATGGAGGGATACTATTGGTTTTTTTCAATTATTCACCTATATTTTCATAAATTAATATTTGAGTCTAGCATAGTAGGTTTTTTTAGATGCTTCAAGAGCATTTTTCAGTGTGAAGATCCCATTGGCATTTAAAATAGGAATCAGTTTTAAAAAAATCTCTGCTGTTGCAATGGCATCTCCCAGGGCTGTGTGTCTTCCCATGATATTAACGCCAAGTCGTTTGGCAATACTCTCCATATCGTGGTGCTCACTTAACGGATGCAATATGGCCGATAACAAAAGGGTATCGATAACAGGATTGGGAAAACTGGTATTGGTTAAATTTTCTTTGATCTTGAGCATTTTCATATCAAAGGCAATATTATGGCCCACAAGCACAGTGTCGTGAGAGTAAATTTTAAACAAGGGAAGAATGGTTTTAATATCTGGTTTTCCCTCAACCATATCATAATTTATACCATGAATTTTGTATGATTCTATTGGGATATCCCGTTTTGGATCTACGAATTCCTCAAAAATATCATGGTGCGTGATCTGGTTGTTTACAATCCTGACAGCGGCAATGGAAAGAATTTCATCTCCGCCGTCCGGATCCAGGCCGGTGGTCTCTGTATCAAAAACAGAGAAGATAATCTCTTTGAGATTCCGGTTAAGAAGATCTTTTTTGTCATCATCCATCCTAAATAGATCAAAATCATAAAATTCAGGTCGACTGGTGGTCAGGACAGCCCCTCTTTTTTCCTTGATGGGAGTGGATTTGAGCTCAGCCTGGGTAAAAATTCTGACCTGGGAACAGGTTTGTTTGTTTTTCGATAATACCCTGAAATCTGATCGGTTTTGTCTGAGCACATACCCAAGTGACGGCAGTGTCGGTATTTTCTTGGTAATGATATTTTCTACCTGGATCTGACTGGCAGGGTTATTCTCCCAGAGGATATCAAAGGTCATTTTACCCTTGAAGGTATGAACAATCAGATCAAATTCTTTTTGGCCGGTTATTTGTGATAAATTGGCAATGATGAAAACAAAGGCAGCGGTCAGGGAATATGAATCTGCCAGAATACTTTGGTTTTTACAATCATTGGTAATATTAATCCTCAGGTCATTTTCTTTCCCTGTTTTTTTTTGCAGCCTTGAGAGAAATATAGACAAAGGTAGTCGTGTCAAAGGTAATTTGGTCAAGTTATGGTCAAGAATGGTTCGTGATATTTTTTGAAATTGATGCTCAAGCTGTTCAAAAGTGTTTGATATCTTTTTTGTAAATAATTTGCTGGTTGGATCCGGCTTTTCATAAGTATCCACCAGATCATTAATGAGAAGCTTTGTCTGGCTGAAATCTGTGGCCATTGTCTGCTGGAAGGATAAGAGCTGGGAATCGATTATTTCATATTTATTCATATGATTGGAGATATCCTGGATATTGAGGATAAAACCGGTCATCTGGTTGTTATGATCGAGTACAGGCATGGTTTCGACACTGAGCAAAAGATCGGAATACATGGGAGTGATAAAATACGAGGCAAGATTGTTTCTATGATTGTTCAGTCGTTCTTCAATTTCATCAATAGCATGGGCAATACGCTCCTTGTTAAAGAAATGGAAAATGGATCTTCCCAGGCCGATAAAATGTTCAACCCGATTGGGATAAGTTTCGCCTGTGAACATTTTTTTAGCCAATGAATTAAACAGCAGTATCCGTCCGTTCCGATTACAGATAATGACGGCATAGGGAAGTTCCGTCATGATGGCGGCCAAAAGGTTGCGTTCTTTTTCGGTTTCTTTTCTGGTGGATATAATCTTCTCAGTAATATTCTTGCAAAGATTTTCATAGACATCTGCGCAGTGATTTAAAACTATTGTCAGAGCAGTGATTTCACTGCCTCCTGTAATGTTGAGGCGATGAGAAGGATTTGAAGCGTATACCACTGATGTTTCGGCAGCTATTTCTTTAAGCGGATAGATATAATTCAAATAGATGTATTCAAGGCCGAACCAGGTCACCGCAATAATAATTAACCCAATGCCTAAAAGTGGAAACAGGTTTTCCTGACAAATACGTTCAATGGTTTGCACCTGATCGATATCAAGGTTGAACCAGATATAAACCCCAAGGATGCAAACCATCAAACATGTACCCGTCAGGACAAACCCGAGTCCTTTTAAAAATTCATTTGAATGTTTCATTCAGTTAAACTAATGTATTTTTTTTGCAGGGCGTTATGCCTTTTTTCCATATCCGATTGTTCCTAAAGAATCTTCGATCTCATCTAATATGGAATAATCATCAATAGTTGCTGGAACCTTATACTCTGTTTTATCTGCAATGGAGCGCATTGTTCCTCTCAGGATTTTTCCTGACCTGGTTTTGGGAAGTCGTTTAACTACAATGGCTGTTTTAAACGCAGCCACTGGTCCGATTAGATTTCTAACCCGTTGTATGACTTCCTTGACAATCTCTTCGTGGGATTTTGTGCAGCCTGCATTGAGAACCATCATTCCTAAAGGAATCTGCCCTTTAAGCTGATCCGCTACACCCATGACCGCACATTCAGCCACATCGACATGTCCGGCAATGGCTTCTTCCATGGCACCGGTGGATAACCTGTGCCCGGCAACATTGATGATGTCATCGGTTCTTGCCATGACATAGATATAACCGTCTTCGTCAATAAATCCGGCATCAGAGGTCTCAAAATATCCAGGGAATTCACTCAGGTAGGCATCCTTAAACCGCTGGTCATTCTGCCACAGCGTTGGCAGGGTGCCTGGAGGTAATGGCAGTTTGGCAACAATTGAGCCCATTTTTCCCGGCTCAACCGGGTGCCCGTCATCTCCCAACACAGCCATATTCCAACCCGGAACAGCTTTTGTAGGAGATCCCGGTTTGATATCAAAATGGTGAAGTCCTTCACAATTGGCTGCAATGGCCCAACCTGTCTCTGTTTGCCACCAGTGATCAATTACTGGAACTTTCAAGCAATTTTCAGCCCAGGAAAGGGTATCTGGATCCAGTCGTTCGCCGGCCAGAAATAAATATTTGTATTCAGACAGATCAAAATTTTTCATCAGCTGAGCTGTGGGGTCTTCCCGTTTTATTGCCCTGAAAGCGGTTGGCGCTGTAAACAGTGATTTCACCTTGTGCTGGGAAATAATTCGCCAGAACACAGAAGCATCTGGTGTGCCAACCGGTTTTCCTTCAAAAACGATAGTGGTACATCCTTTTAAAAGGGGGCCGTAAACAATATAGGAATGGCCTACGACCCATCCAATGTCAGAGGCTGCCCAGAATACATCACCTTTATCAACGTCATAGATGGTACTCATTGTCCATTTAAGAGCAACCATGTGGCCACCATTATCCCTGACCACTCCCTTGGGTTGTCCCGTGGTGCCGGAAGTGTAAAGGATATACAATGGATCGGTTGCTTTTACAGGAACACAATCATGGGGCCTAGCCGTTTTCATGGCTTCATCCCAGTCATAATCCATTCCCTGAACCATATCTGCCTGGCACATGGGACGCTGGAAAATAAGGCAGGAGTCAGGTTTACTTTTAGACAATTCAATGGCCTGGTCCAAAAGTGGTTTATATTTAATCACTTTTTTACCTTCGATACCGCAGGATGCGGAAACGATGACTTTGGGCTTGGCATCATTGATCCGGGTGGCAAGTTCATTGGCAGCAAAACCGCCAAATACGACGGAATGGACTGCACCAAGCCTGGCACACGCGAGCATTGCAAAAACAGCTTGCGGAATCATGGGCATGTAGATAAGAACCCGGTCTCCCTTTGTCACGCCTTTGGCGGACAGAACCCCGGCAAACTTTGAAACCTGATCCTTTAACTGAGAATAGGTATATTTTTTAATGGTATCAGTTACAGGACTGTCATAGATAATGGCATCCTGATCCCCCATGCCGTTGTCCACATGAAGATCAACAGCATTGTAACAGGTGTTTGTCTCTCCACCTGTGAACCATCGATAGAATGGTTTGTTTGAATCGTCTAAAACCTTATCCCATTTCTTATACCAGTGACAATCCTGCGCTACTTTTCCCCAGAATTCATCAGGAGCATTAATAGATTGTTCATAAGCGTCAGTATACAAATTGGACATTTATTACCTCCTGAAAAAATGACAAAAACTATATTTTAAAAATAAAAATGATTAAAGCTATCTATTACTAAGTAGTGCTTTTAGCACTAGTTTTAGTTTTCATAATCAGTTCTAACACAGCATATATGAAGAAGAGTAAAACTTGTTTTCAAATTTATGATAGTAAGCTGGTTTTTGTCAACAAAAGGTTACAAAAATGAAAACATATTTTATAATTAACAGGAGATCAAATATTTTCAATATTGATTATTGAGCAATTATAATTGAAGAATCTGTGGAAAGATCTTCGACCATTATTGTTTGAATACCTGCATCAGACAGCCATTTTTTAATTACACTCGCTTTATGACACTCACCATTAAATGTGTTAAGCATCATGTTAATATCATACAAACCACCTTTGTGAGGTGAAGTTCCTTTCCTGTCCGGAAAGTAATCGTGAACAATGATGACACCGTGTTCTTTAAGAAGATGTACCGCTTTAACAACAAATTGTTCAGCCTCCGCAGGGCTGTACACATGAAGAAAATTGCTCATAATGACAAGCCCGAATTGATGGGTGAACTCATAGGTTCGAAAATCATCCCCAATGGTTTTAATAGATTTCCAATCCTTGTTATCGGGATAAATGGTTTTTGCCGCTTCAATGACTTCTAAAAGGTCAAATAAAATGCCGAGATGCCCTTGATAAGGATCGGTTTGTTTTGAATTGATGAAAGCTCTTCCAAAGCTTCCTGCACCGCCACCAATATCTAAAACAGGAAAATTCCATTGATACGATTTTGAGATAATCTCAACTATTTGGGTGATTTTTTCCTTTACGAGAGTATCCATGGCCTGGACATAGCGAAGTGTCCGTTCTTTATAATCATCTTCTTTTGTTGGTTTTTTAATGTGTTGTTTGGGAGAAATTTTATGAATCAGCTTCATCCATTCCGGCTGCATATACTGACGGTACAAAAAAAAATCTTTCATGCAGGACGGCTTGCCTGACACAAGATAAGTGGAAGCCGTCTTTGAATTATGCCACGTGTTGTCCTCATTTTTGATCAATTCAAAGCTGTCAAGAACGTTAAGAAACCGGAATAACTCTTTTTGATTGCAGGCAAAGGATTTGGCAAGCATTTTCGTTGTGTTTAAGCCTTGATCAATTTTTGTAAACAGATCCATGTTGAGTGCAGCAAACAAAATTTCAGAAGACCAGTAAGCAGTTGATAGATCTTCAATATACTGGAATTTTTTTTGGAGTGATATCGATTTTTTCAAAAAAGAGCCTTTTTATAAAAATGGTCCAGAAGGATAGGTGATTCTTTACCCGGTTTAAAACTTATCAAAATAAATCATATCGTCTTCTACGCCGATATCATATAAGGCATTAATGACGGCATCAATCATGGGCGGTGGTCCACACAGATAATATTCGATTTCAGTGGGATCTTCATGTTTGCAAAGATAGGAATTGCAGAGATGTTCATGGATAAAGCCGGTAAGCCCTTCCCAATTGTCACTTTTCTCAGGACTTGATAATGACTCATAATATGTGAAGTTTTCATGTCGTTTGGCTAGATCCTTGAATAAATAATCATAAAACATTTCTCGTAATGATCGGGCACCATACCAGAAAGATATTTTTCTGCCGGACTTAAGGCCTTCCAATTGCCACAGGATATGGCTTCTCAAGGGGGCCATCCCGGCGCCGCCACCCACAAAACACATTTCTCTATTTGTGTCTTTGGCCATGAAATCACCATAAGGACCGCTGACGGTCACTTCATCTCCGGGTTTAAGACCAAAGATATAAGATGATCCAAATCCAGGAGGGATACCCGAGGTTCCCGGTGGCGGTGTTGCAATCCTGACATTCATCATCATGATGTCATTATCCTGGGGCGGGTTGGCAAGGGAATATGCCCTGAACCCCGGTTTAATCCCTTTTGCTGCCAGCTCCAGAAGGTTATATTTTTTCCATTCACTGACATACTTGCTTTCAATATGAAAATCCTTAAAGGCCAGGTCATACTCAGGCACATCAATCTGCAGGTAAGCACCAGCTTTAAAATCAATGGGGATTTCCGGTTTTAGAACCAGTTCCTTGATAAACGTAGATACATTTTGATTGGAGATGACCGTTGCGCCAATCTTTTTAATGCCGAATATGGATTCAGGGACCTTTATCTCAAGGTCATTTTTTACTTTGAGCTGGCAGGATAATCGTATATTGGAAAGCTTATCTTTCCGGCTCAGATGAGCGATTTCCGTGGGCATGACAGGACCGCCGCCTTTAGTGACAATGCACTTGCACATGCCGCAGGAACCAGAGCCGCCACAGGCTGACGGCAGGTAGATTTCTTTTCCGGATAAAGCCGATAAAAGGGATGGATGGCCCAGAATTTTTAATTTTGTCTCGTCATTTCCATTGATGGTGATATCAAATTCATCATTCCCCGTCACCTTTGATTCCACAAAGAGCAGGACTATGACAAGGATGAAGATGACGCCTGAAAAAATTAATGTGCTCAACAGATATAACACGATAGCCGCTCCTTAATTCCTTGGATTCCTGATAGGTTTTCCATTAGAGGGTGATACCGGAAAACATCATAAATGTCATGGCCATCAGACCGGCAATAATCATGGTAATGCCAAAGCCTTCCAATCCTTTGGGGACATTGGAATATCTGGTTTTGTTTCTTAAGGCTGCCATGGAAACAATGGCCAGCATCCAGCCGGTGCCCGAGCCTGCCCCAAAGATAATGGATTCAATAAAGGTATAATTGCGCTCCACCATGAAAAGACTGGTTCCAAGGATGGCACAATTGACGGCTATCAAGGGTAAAAATACGCCAAGAGCCGCATAGAGCAAGGGGGAATATCGGTCAATAACCATTTCAACTGCCTGGACAATGGCGGCAATCACGGCGATAAAAGTAATAAATTTTAAAAAACTTAAATCAAGATCGGGAAATCCTGCCCACGAAAGTGCACCCGGGGCCAACAGCCCGTGATAAATCATCCAGTTGACCGGGCTTGTTACAGTCAAAACAAAGATAACAGCAAATCCTAATCCGGTTGCCGTTTCTACATTTTTGGATACGGCAATAAAGGAACACATGCCTAAAAAATAGGCCAGAAGAATATTTCCGATAAATACCGAATTGATAAACAGGCTTATAAGGTCAACCATAGCTGATATCTACCTTTCTTCCTTTGAAATTCCCGGCAGGCTGTTTTTTAGCCAGACCAGTAACCCGATAATAAAGAATGCTCCAGGTGCCAATACCATCAGTCCCATGTTCTGGTATCCGGCATCCACTATAAATTGCGGAATAATATTGAATCCCAATAATTTGCCCGAGCCCAGCAGCTCTCGCACAAAGGCCACAAATACCAGGATCAGGCTGTACCCCAGGCCATTGCCAATACCATCTAAAAATGAGTCCAGCGGTTTATTTGCCATGGCAAAGGCTTCAGCTCTTCCAAGGACAATACAATTGGTGATGATCAGGCCCACAAAGATGGACAGCTGTTTTGAAATATCATAAAAGAACGCTTTTAAAATCTGGTCCGTTACAATAACAAGCGATGCTATAATGGCCAGCTCTGCAATAATTCTGATATTTGATGGGATCTTTTTTCTCAAAGAGGAGATGAGCAGGCTTGAAAAAGCCGTCACCGTTGTCAGGGCAATACCCATGACAATAGCCGTGGACATTTTGACCGTAACGGCCAGAGCAGAACAGATTCCCAATACCTGGTAAGCCACCGGGTTTTCTTTCCATACCCCTTTGGTGGCGATTTGAATATATTTGTTTGTTTTTTCTGAAAATAAGATCATGGCTTTGTTTTATTCTCCTCGTCCCCGACCCTTGCTTTTTGAATGATCTGGTCCGGGTTATGGCTTTTGGGGGCTGTTGAAGCCTGGGTTTTTAATTGCCGCTGTAAGAGTTTAATCGTAATCGGATTGGTTTTCATCAATGTCTCCTTTATACCTTGAGACAGGTATTTACCCGTGAGTGTGGCACCGGAAATACCATCGACATAATTGGACTGTATATCTTTTGAAAGGTTTGCTGCTTTTCCTTTTGCAATGCCCACAGAGACAAACTGGTTCTGGGAATTGATTATTTTTTTACCCTTAAAATTTTTTTGAAACCAGGCGCTTTCGATTTCACCGCCCAGCCCGGGTGTTTCTGAATGGCTGAAAACCGAAAATCCCGAAACAGTCTGGCCGTCATTTTCAAACGCCAGGTATCCTTGTATTTTCCCCCACAGCCCCTGGGTCGTTATGGGAAGAATATATCCTTTTAAAATGTCATCGGCTTTAATGAGAAAAAGGGTCAATGCATTGGGGACATGGGAATTGATTATTTTGCCCTGGTCATCGACCATCACTTCTTGGATATGGGTATTGTAAAGTGCATCAATTTGATTTTTGGATGGTTTTTCAGGTGTGATCAGTTTAAAAGCTTTCAGGTCAGCAGCTTTCAGGATATTAATTTTTTTATCCAGGGCCATATTGACCATTTGACGGTCTTTTAAACCGCCGGCAGCAAGCGTAATCATCAGGCTGCAGATGATTGAGAGCAAAAGAGAAAATAAGATGACATTTATTTTGCTGTTTTTACCGGTTCGATCAGACATTGGGTATCCTCTTTGATGCCGTATATTTTAACACCATATGATCCAGCATTGGAGCAAATACGTTCATAAACAGAATGGCCAGCATAATTCCTTCCACAAAGGCCGGGTTGACCACCCGGATGGTAATGGCTAAAAATCCGATTAAAAAACCATATACCCACCGGGCAGGGTTGGTGCCGGGTGCACTGACCGGATCGGTGGCCATGAAAGAGATGCCGAATAAAAAACCACCCGCACACAAGTGATAAAGTGGGCCGGCATTGCTCCATGAGTTATTGCCGCCGGGTATCAGATAAAAAAGAATGGATGTGACGACTAATCCTAAAATACCGCCGATAATAATTCTGAAATCGGCAATTCGAGTGACCATTAAAAATCCGGCACCCAGCAGGCAGCAAAGGGCAGAGGTCTCCCCGATGCTTCCCGGAACAAATCCGAAAAAAAGACTGGAAAGAGAAAACCCTGAGCTGGAAAGCGCAGCAGTAATGGTTTCACCATCTTCTGCGATGACAGACAGGGCAGTGGCACCACTGATACCATCCACAGAATTTGCACCAACCACCCAGATATCGCCGGACATGGATACAGGGTAGGAAAAATATAAAAAGGCACGGCCGGTGAGAGCCGGGTTCAAGATATTTCTACCGGTTCCGCCAAACACCTCTTTGCCGATCACCACACCAAACGAGATCCCGATAGCCACCTGCCATAGCGGGATGGTGGCCGGAAGGGTCAATGGAAATAAAAGGCCTGTGACCAAAAGTCCTTCACTGATCTTATGTTTTCGAATAGAGGCGAACAGCGTTTCCCAGAAAAAACCCACTGCATAGGTGACAAGAATGATGGGAACCACATAACGGGCGCCTAGTAAAAAAGTGGGGATAAAAGAACGGGAAACACCCGTGGCAATACCTGCCTGCAACCCTGTATTGTAAATACCAAAAAACAGAACCGGCATTAAGGAGATGAGAACAAAGCTCATGTATCGTTTTAAATCCAGACAGTCCCTGACAAAAGGCATGAACGTGACTATTGGATTCGGCAGGAAGAAAACCGTTTTTGTTGCGTCAAACAAGGGTTCTAACGCGGCCAGTTTCCCCTGGCCGGTAAAATGGGGTTCGCTGGCATCAAATAATTTTTTAATCGGATTCATAGCCTATTCTTTATCCTTGTAATGAGCGTCCATACCCTGGGACAAAATATGAGTGAGTTCGATTTTAGACGGGCAGGTATAGGAACACAGGCCGCATCCACAGCAATCTAACAAACCATAATTCAATGCCTCTTCAATGTCGTCTGAATGCAAGGCTTTCATGATAAAGCTGGGCATTAAATCCACAGGACAGATTTTTGTGCAATATCCGCAATTGATGCAGGCCCGTTCTTCACCATGAAGGTTGCAGTCAAGCTCCTGCGGGCTGCCCATCAGGCCTGATGCAAAGGTATGGGAAACAGAAGGTTTTTTAAATCCAGGCTTAAGAAAGCCAAACAGTTCTTCTTGAGGGGCTTGATTGATAATGTTGAGGCAGGATTCAAAAAATCCCATATGGGATTCCAGGTCCACTGTCCTGCCATTGAACCGGCCCGTGGTGATGATGCTCTCTGAATTAATCTGCCCCACAAGGTTTTTGACCGGTGCGCCCTGCCGGGTAATAATATGGGGTTTTTTATCATTGGGCCGGGTCACGGTGATCACTCTTTTTACCGGGTATATGCCGGTTAAAAGGAATTTGGCCACCATTACCAGATGTTCTGCACTGATGCACCAGGACCGGTTTTCTTCAACACAGGTTTTGAGATGAAAAAGGACAACACCAGGGTTCCAGGAAGGAAAAAAGTCAGGAACAACATGGGTGATGCTGTTTTTAACAGCACCAAGTCTTTCCTGGCTGCCTTGGCGGGAGCTGACAATCACTTTGTCTGTCAACTGGTTTAATACCTTAAGACCAAACTCAAAAAAGAAGACCTCATTTTCAAGGACCAGTCCGGGATGAGGAGAAAAAGGATCATTGCCATTTAGAGAGACAATAATCATTGGGGGGGTATGATTTTCATCTGCTGTATCTTTGCTTGGAAATTCCCTGAAACATTGCCAGAGGCCGCCATCTTGAAGACGCCCGATTAAATCAGGCCTGGATGTTTCATCAGTTTTATCTGGATCAATAGGATCAAATCGAATGGCTTCTTTTTTCCCGTTTAAAGTAATCACAACTTCCAACAGCTTACGCCTTGGACCATAGACAATCTGTTTTACTATGCCGCTTCCCGGGCTGACATAACAGATACGCGGATTGCGTTTATCACAAAACAGCGGGGTTCCGGTTTTTACCCGATCCTGTTCCTTAACCAGAAGTTTGGGACGGATATAGGGGATATCCATAGCTGATACAGCTACGGTTTCTGGCTCAGGCAGGTGGATTAAGCTCAAGTCCGGTAATCCGGCAAGTGTGGTTTTAAATCCTTTTGAAATATTAAGTTTTTTCATAAGCTTGATCCATAAATATCATAGTTTTTTTGAGCGGTATCAATGTTTCCAAGATAATGTTTCCAAATCCTGGGTGACAATCAAAACAATATGGAAAGATTGAGTCCAATCTCTGATGTTTCATTGTCCGGTTCAATCCAGGATCGACCAAAACGGTCCCGGGTGATCTCTGAATCGTCAATGTCCCAATACCGGTAAAAAAGTTCAACCCCATAGCCGACAGCCCGGGTTTTTTTGGTCAGAGCCAGGGAGGCTCGCCAGCCATAACCGCTCTCCTGGTCATTGGTAATATCTTCATACCCTGCCACATACCCCAGATAGCTCTCTTGTTCTCCAAACCAGAAAAGATCATACTCAAATGCGGGTTTCAGGTGCCAGCCATCATTCAGGGGCATGTCTATTTTGATTCCAAAGGGGCTGTAAACATAATTGGATTCTCTCAGATATCCTATATTATTGGTTGTGGTTAATTCGTTGGATGAATCATCTTGTAAAAAACGATAGGCAATTCCAGTGAAAGGGGTGATTTTTACTCGAGTGTCATTTAAAACAGCATATCCCACCAGAGCGCGTGTTTCCAGGCAGATATCATCAATATCGTCTGATTCGCCGCTGGAATTACTCGAATAGTCAACCTGTCCATAGGATATTAATCCTTCCACCCCCAGAAGAATCGATTTTTCATACATGGCAGAATAGGCAATGCCGTAAAAAAAACCTTTGTTTTGCATGATGCCCGGTTCTTCATATTCATGGTGATAGGTCGTAAATCCGACGTTGACATTAAATGGTTTCTCAGGTTGCTCGGCATTTGCAGTTATCGTAAAAAATAAGATTAAAAAAGAATAGAGGATCAGCCTTTTTTCCATTATCGTTCTCCTTTTTTTTTATGTTTACACAAAAAGTATCCCGATTGTTTGTTTTAACTATTTGGTAAACAAGATAGCGGATTAGAAACTTAAAACAGCCTAATCATATCAGGAAAACATGTTTTTTCAATACTAAATAAGGAGATATTAAGGATTTATGTCTTGTATTTTCAAAGTTGATGAAATCTTCTATCCGGCAGGCAGTATTGAAAATTTCTATCTGGATAAGATAAACTTATCATTTTAATCAATTTGCTTATTTTCTATGGTTTTATTAGGGTTTTCTTAAAAAATTACCAGGCTGAGAAAGTGGAAATCAAAGGCAATAGAGAATGGTTCATATCCTTTTTAATAAACAAATATACCATTTGTTGAGAATGTGTTTGGGGGGTGTTTTTGTCCTTTCCGGAACGATCAAAGCCTTTGATCTGTATTCGTTTTCAAAAGTGATCGAGACGTTTGCCATTCTGCCGGACCCACTTTGTCCGTTTGCCGCCATTGGGATCTGCGTGTTTGAAATCATTTTCGGACTGGGACTTGTCTGGGATATTAAGGCAAGCCTTGCCATCATCTTAGGCATGCTCATGGTCTTTCTTGCAGTGATCGGTCATGCTATTTATATGGGGTATGATATTGACTGTGGATGCTTTGGTCCCAATGATCCTGAAGCAAAACTGTTTGCATCGCT
Organism: Pseudomonadota bacterium; assembly: GCA_043826275.1. Taxonomy (GTDB): domain Bacteria; phylum Desulfobacterota; class Desulfobacteria; order Desulfobacterales; family Desulfobacteraceae; genus Desulfobacula. Next base: position 24,084 of record JBDRQO010000026.1, on the reverse strand, counting down.
TAAGACCGCTCTTGTGAGGGATATCGGGATGATTTTTTCAGTCATTTATCTTTATATCTTACGGGTTAAGCATGACCATACCCCTCGTTCATTAATACAAATCTTAAAGGAGAAAACTAAAAATGAAATCAACTAAATTCTATTTGTCACTCATCGCTATCTTTTTCTGCTCTCTTTTCTTTTTTTCTCCGGCCTACGCGCTATTAGGTATGGGAGAAGGCAAATTTGAAAAAGAGATGGAAAAAGAAATAGGGGCGGTCAAGCTGGTCAGAGAAGTTCAACAAGGCGGATATGATGTGGTCACGGCAACTGGGTTGAAAAAATGGATACAAGAAAAAAAACAGATGGTCATTGTCGATACCATGCCCTATGAAGCAAGCTATAAAAAAGCCCATGTTCCCGGTGCGGTTCAGTTTTTGTTTCCCATTCCAGATATGCCTCAATGGGATGATAAAGAAACGGCTGGTAAAGGCCCTGAAGATTTTGAAAAATTGTTGGGCCCTGACAAGGAAAAAGTCATTGTTATTTATTGCGGCTTTGTCAAATGTACCAGAAGTCATAATGGTGCGGTGTGGGCTAAAAATTTGGGATATAAAAATGTGTTTCGGTTTCCAGGTGGAATTTATGCCTGGAAAGGAGCCCAATTCGATGTAGAAAGTGACGAATAAATCGGTTGTATCGCGTGATTTGATCTTGCTTTTCCATTGCAGGTTTATTAAAAATAACCATGATGATTTAAATCATGGTTATTTTTTTAATAAAGGATTAATTGTATCATGGATCACGCTTTTGTTACCCAGTTGTTCACTCAGGATTATCTTGACACCCTGCTTCCACAAAATACAAGTGATCAATTTTTTGAAGCTCTTTATGGGGAAGCCTCGGAAGGAGCCTATGATATAAGGCTTGAGTATCTTTCAGTTAATGAAAAGAAGATCGTACTGGCGTTTTGCCTTACCAAAAGAGCAGGTAAATGCCTGGTCTGCAGCCTGACTTATGGTCTTCCCAATGTATTTTCCCGTCATCCTTTGATCAATATCAAAGGTATGGTTGAAAAAATAAAGAAAAAGGGCGTGGCCGTTAAAAGTTGGCGGCTGGGCGAAACTGAAGAAAATTCTTCATCCCTTCATGTGATTCCTTTTTATCTGGAGTTAGAATAGGCATTTTAAAAAATATGAAAAATGGCCGGACCTCCGCCATCAAATAGTATTATGGGCGATCAACCTGCCATTAACGGTTTCCGTATGATCAGCAGGTACTCATAGATGTACAGGTCCTCAATAAAGTGTCGAATGATCTCGTGGGCATCCTTTTGAGAATTGGATTTAAAAATTCGATGAATCCTATTGGAAAAGTCAACTTTGATAAAATCCGTATAGTTGCCCCGCACAACCGTATAACCAAAAAAGCGGGCAATGCTTTCAAGGTGGGAAAATCGAATGGTGTATTCGCTATGGCCGATGAGCCGGATCTCTTTTGGATTTCCTGAAGGCTCAAGTTTGATATAGGGTGCCATATGATCATTGACCGTTGCTTCACAGCTGTGTTCACTTAAGAAAATATAGGGGACGTTACAGGAACACAACCTGTCAAGGGCCAGCATGGCACCGATATTCAGGTTGAACAGCCCATCTTCAGGAACCTGGATTATGCCTTGAGCTATATACTCACGGATCTTGTCAATGGACACATTGTCATGATTTCCACTAATCACCATATCATGGGTCATTTGGCATGCGGTAGGAAAATCGCCCACGATTTCATTCATGACCACCAGATCCTGGTCTTGGATTAGACGGGGATCAATATCAAAAAAATCCGATTGGATATATCTGATATGAAAGCCATTAAGAGTCTGACGCTGGCGGGTCATCATGGCAGGAGAGATATCCACCATGGTTGCTTTGAACCCTGGAAAACTGGCCAACAGATCACGCATCAGATAACCGTAGCCCCCTCCGACTTCCATTACGGTATTACAGCACTTTTTGGGGATAAGATGAAACAGATAGGCTGCCAGATGCTCTCCATAGGTGCGGTTTTGCGCAAGTATCTGTCTTACAGGAGAGTTTTCCGGCTCCATACTGTTACATACAGTGACCTCCCACATGAGATCGTACATATCATTTTTATGATAGTGTTCGGTTTGATTCAAAAAAAAGGTCATCGGCCCATCCAATACCTGTTTATTTAATATTATGCATCCCATCGGAATCAAGATAGTCAATTGCAAACGCTATAGCAACGATTTTTCATGATGGAACCAATGAAGGTTGCCATAATAAAAAAAAGGGTTGAAGATTCAAAAATGATCTCCCCCCCTTTTATTTTTCAACTGGTTTTTAGTTAATACTTATTTTAATAAACCGTCACCCGTTTGTTTCATTATTTTTTCAACAGTTTTTTGGCGCCATCAACAGCCATATCAACGGTTGCTGGATCTGCCAGCGTTGAGGTGTCACCAAAGGATTCAGGTGCAAAGTCGCCGGCGGCAACTTTTTTCAGAATCCTTCTCATGATCTTACCTGAACGGGTCTTGGGTAAAAAGTCAGACCACTGAATAACTTCAGGTGTGGCAATTGGACCAATGTCCTTTCTGACATGCGCTACCAGCTCTTTCTTGAGTTCCTCGGTCTTTTCAACACCGGAATTCAGGGTTACATAGGCATAGATGGACTGGCCTTTGATGTTATGGGGATAACCCACAACAGCAGCCTCTGCAACACTGGGATGGCCCACCAGTGCAGACTCAACTTCTGCAGTACCCATCCTGTGACCGGAGACATTGATAACATCATCTGAACGGCCTGTAATCTGGTAATAACCGTCCTTGTCCCTTCTACAGCCGTCACCGGCAGTGTAGTAGCCAATGTTTTCTTCAAAATAAGTGGTAAAAAACCGTTCCTGGTTCTTGTAAACGCCCATCATCTGGCCGGGCCAGGATTGCTTAATGACCAGTTCGCCGGAACCAACGCCTTCAATTTCATTGCCTTTCTCGTCCATGAGTGCAGGCTCAACACCAAAGAAGGGAACCGTTGCCATGGCAGGTTTGATATCAATGGCACCCGGGAGCGGGGTAATGAGAATGCCGCCGGTTTCCGTCTGCCACCAGGTGTCAACAATAGGACATTCACCCCGGCCGATAACATTGTAATACCAGTTCCATGCTTCAGGATTCAAAGGCTCACCAACGGAACCCAGGAGTTTGAGGGAGGAGATATCATGTTTTTCAACCCAGGAGTTGCCCTCTTTGGCAATGGCCCTGATGGCTGTGGGTGCTGTGTAGAAAATATTGACTTTATGTTTTTCTACTACTTGCCAGAAACGGCCCCAGTCCGGATAATTGGGTACGCCTTCAAACATCATGGTGGTGGCACCGTTACAAAGCGGACCGTAAACAATATAGGAGTGACCGGTTACCCATCCGATATCAGCCGTGCACCAGTAGACATCTCCATCATGGTAATCAAAGATCATCTTGTGGGTATAGGAGGTATAGACTAAGTAACCGCCTGTGGAGTGCATCACACCTTTGGGGGTACCGGTTGAACCTGATGTATAGAGAATGAACAGGGGATCAGTGGCATCCATTTCTTCGGGGGGACAGTCGGCAGAAACTTTGGCAACCTCTTCATGGTACCAGACATCCGTGTCTGCGTTCCAGTCTACAGCAACCTTGTCAGCGCCTACGCGCTCAACAACCAAATGTTTTTTAATGGTGGGGCAGGCTTTAATGGCTATATCGGCATTGGCTTTCTGGGGAACGGCTTTGGCACCCCTGAAGGTACCGTCGCAGGAAACGACCATGACACTTTCACAATTGTTGATTCTGTTGGCCAGGGCGTCAGCAGAGAAACCGCCGAAAACAACCGCATGGATGGCACCGATTCTTGAAATGGCAAGAATGCCGATGGCAAGTTCAGGAATCATGGGCAGGTAAAAGGTAACCACATCGCCTTTTTTTATGCCGTTGGCTTTTAATACATTGGCAAACTTGCAGACTTCCGCATGGAGTTCTTTGTAGGTAAATTTTTTGCTCTCACTGGGATCATTTCCTTCCCAGATCAATGCCACCTGATTCCCACGGGTCTCAAGATGACGGTCAAGACAGTTATAGGAAATGTTTAGCTTGCCACCGGGAAACCAAGCGATTTTATGATTTTTTGCACTTGTTCCATAATTACAATCTGAGACCTTGTCCCATTTCTTAAACCATGTCACTTGCTCTTCGGCAATTTTGCCCCAAAATGCATCTGGATCGGCGATCGATTCCTTCCAAAGAGCCTTGTACTCATCGTAGCTCTGGATGTAGGCATTTTTTTTGAAATTTTCAGGTACTGGATAAATATCTTTCAGCGTGGTATCCGTCATATGAAACCTCCATGGTGGAAAAAGTTAAAACAATACTCACTATAATTAGATCGGCTTTATTTCTATTACATAGGTTATTCGCATTGTCAAGCCAGTTTGTTTGTCTTTTTCGTCTCAATTAAAAAAATATAAATCATACCTATCTGGCGGTAAAAAACACGAATCACGATTTGCCAGAAAGTTCCCTTTAGCGCCTGGATCAATCGTTACCATGGATAAAGAGTATACGGATTACAGCCTGTATGCTTATTAGACAGCATTAATTGTCATGCGGCTATAAAACTCTTTCAACTAAAATCAAAATTTGAATGGTCATTGTCTAATCTGGTGGCCTTTTTAAGGTGAAATTTGTTTGGACTATAGTGTTCCTTCTACGGAAACAAGAAAATACTATTCTTTTGTTGTCGTCACTTTGAAAAGATTCGTTCAAGGTTGATTCTGGATTTTATGTGTCTCAATGTATTGCCTGACCTGATTTCCTGGCCGGAAAATACCAAAATGCCCCTCACATAGAATATCTGCTTCTAAATCCAGAAGTTTTTGCATGGACAATTGATAGTCCTGCAGATCCGATAAAAAGCTTTCATTAAAGGGGCCGTGCAGATCCTGGCCAAACAATACCTTTTTATTTTCTGATTCAACAAGAACTGATATTGATCCAGGTGTATGGCCGGGAGTGTGGAGACAATTGAAATTATAGCTGCCAAGCCTGAGGATGGTGTCTGAACGAAATTTCTGATGCAATTTAATCGGTTCAAACCTTACTCCGTACCAGGATGCGGCTGTCCGTCCGTCATGACCGGGTTCTTCAATGGGAGCAGCATCAAATTCATGAGCATAAAATTTGATATCCGGCAATTTTCGGGTCAATTCAGCACAGATGCCAATATGATCGATGTGGCAATGGGTCAGAATGCAATGCCGGATGTCTTCAAATCGCATTCCCTGAGAATCGATCTGTTTAATCATGTCCAAATCCATACCAGCATCAATCAGAACCAGTCCATTGTTGCTTTGTGTGTCTACCAGATAAACAGAGCATCCACTGTCGCCCAAATGATAAATATTTTCAATGATTTGCTTCATATATCAGCGAATAATAAATTTATAATTTACAGTCAAGCAAGAAGAAAGGCAGGCAGGCACTAATTCAATAGTCCTGCCTTTGTGCGGATTTAAATGTTCGTGTTATTTTTTCTTCTGCTGACTCCTGCAAGACCTAAAAGGCCAAGACCGAACAGAGACATTGTCGCTGGTTCAGGAATCGGATTTACAGCAATGGAATAGTCCTCTACTTCACCCTGACTTATACCACCTGTGGGCTTAATAGTATCCCATGGCTCATGATTGCAATGAACTCTTGCCCGCAAAAACAAACCACCCAACATATCTTCAGTAATGATGAAATTCTCAATCTGTTCGTAAGAATAGTATGCATAGTTGGCTTCTGCATAGGCCAAAGCATCGCCTGTCGGGTTAGACCCCCAGGCCTCAGCGTTTTTGAAATGTTGGAAAGCATAAACGGTACTGCCTGTGAATTGGTCACTTACATCAGTATCAAACCAAACTTTAAGTTGATCATAATTATGCAACCCCCATCCTTGATGCCAAAAACTGAATTTAAACGTTACTGTATCACCTACAGACAGGCTTTCATTCCCGAAGATTCCCCCATTGGCTGACCAGGTGACACCATCGTCAACGGCTGAACTTTCTCCAAGTCGTTGCCATCTTGCTGTACTGTGAGATGCTTGGTCATATCCCAAACCCGCACCATCGCTAATCATTGAAGCAAAGGCATTTCCCTGAAATAATAAGAAGAAACCAAGTAAAAATCCAAAAACTTTTTTCATTTTTTAAACTCCTAAAATTCTTTGGTAGCCTGGCTATCTTCCCATGAGATCCTTTGGCTTTCCGTCCCTGACTCACAACAGGTTTGGCTTTATCTGTTATTATATCATTAAGATCAGGGATAGATGCAGCTAACGTGCCTAATGGAACTATCACAAATAAAAAGCATGGAACCACTTTGATTCAAAAGGAATTTATTTAAAAATATCAAAGTTGTCATTTCGATAACAACATAAATATGTAAAAAAGGTTATAAAAATATGAATTTTATGTAATATATTACTGATATTGTTTATCACCCAGCATTCAATTATTACATCATATTTTTTTCCGATAGTGTAAAAAAATATTAGAAAACGAGGTGGGTTTTGTTCAACTTTATACACTTACATTTAATCCCGGCATGAGTGGATCATTTAATTATATTTGGAGACTTGATGTAACATATCTTGATGCTTCTTGTTAAAGCAATACCTGATAGAATATACCCCCACGGCTTTGCCAGGTGGGTTCGGGTTTTTAAGGAGTGAGCATTAAAGATGATCAGGGAACGGAGGCAAGGATTTAAAATAACCCTTGACAACTTTTAGGCAATATCAATAACATTCATAGTCCAAGCAAGCAACCTATTCTCTAAAGAAGGAGAACGGATCATGAGCAAAGATACAGTCCCGAATTCACAACTGATAGCAGGAATTATACTGGCCCAAGAAACAATTATTAATATGCTTATCGAATCAAACGTTCTAAATAGAGATGAGGTAATAGTCAGGTTCAGCCAGATAGTGAAAGACATGGGTTATGAGCCTGGTGATATCTCTGATATTCCCCTTCGAGTTATTGCAAGAAAGCTTGCAGGGGAATCTATTGATGATCTTATCGGGTTTTCTGAATAATTTGATAAATGATCAAAGAATGGAATGCGAAACAAAGCTGATAAATGGATGAAAATCAGGTATGATCGGAGTGATTGGTTTGGTGTTTTTAAGTTTTTTTCACTGTTGCAACTAACGAAATCCCTGACAGAAGGCGTCAACGTGTTTACCCAGGTCGGGGTGATAATATCCGCCTTCCAATATGGCAAAACGTCTTCCCTGGCAGTTTTTCTCAGCATATTTTTTCATTAACAGGCCAAGATTGGTGTAATCATCTGCTGTCAATAAACCTCCCCAGTCATTAATTCCCTGATCAAATCCGGCTGAAGCGGCAAAGATATCTATATTTTTCAGATTTTTCATATAGGAATCGACTTCAATAATATAGGCAGCCCGATTTCCGGCATTGGGATTGAGTATTTTTACCTCGAACCCATCGTCCCTGCTTTCCAGAATGTTTATATTGCCGTCGCCTGTGTGGAGGTCGAAATCCAAAACAAAAGCGGATTTTATTTTCTTTTCAGCAAACAGTTTAAGCAGACAAACACTCATGTTATTTATAAAGCAAAACCCCCAGCATGAGTCAGTGGAAGCATGATGCCCGGGAGGACGAATGATTGCGAACGAAGGATTCCCTTTATAAGCCTCTTTTGCTGCTTTAATAGCGCCTCCGGCGGACAATGCGGATAATTCGAATAATAACGGATCATCTTTAAGCCAATTCAATTGTCTTAGGCTGTGGGCTCTGAGTATATCCTGATCGCTGGCTGGATTCGGTATCACAATCTCATATTCTTTTTTCTTTTGAGCGATTGTTTCCATTATATATTCCAGCCGCCCTTCAGCCGCGGCAGGATCAGTTGAGTAATGTGAATTGTAATAACGCTTGTGAAAAATTATTTTCATCATATCTTTCTCTGTCATTAATAAAGATTATTTACCAGTTCCCTTCCATTGTGAACTATTTCATCTGATAGGGTTAAAATCTTGGAGATGAAGTCCAGCGTGCCTATGAAAAGATAGCTATAGAAAGAACTTAACTGCTTAAAAAACGAATGTGAAAAAAAGCAAGCCTCAAAAATCAAAAAAGATCAGGTATCAGTATAAATGATACCTATGCTATGTCAATAAAGAAGAAATTTGAATCAAGAAAAAATAAGAAAAAAAATTTAAAACTTGAAAAATAGAACACCCCAAAAGAGCTGAAAGCTCCGGCTCTTTGGGGGTGTTTTGGGTTGGAATTTACAAAATATTTTTATGCTTTAGGCAGTTTTGGAAATTGTTTGTTGATTACTTTGTTCCAGGCATCCACATCAGATTTCATTTTTTTAAACAAAGAACCGGTGTTGCCGGAAATTGTAATGGATTCAATGGTGTCACCCTGTTCAATGCTGTCTACTATTTTCTGGTCTTCATCTGATTTTACAGCACCAAAAACAGTGTGCATCCCGTTCAGATGGGGGGTGGGGCCATGGGTGATGAAAAACTGGCTGCCATTGGTGCCCGGACCTGCATTGGCCATGGAAAGAATGCCTGGTTTGTCATGTTGTAAGTCTTTTTTGCATTCATCCTTAAATTCATAGCCTGGACCGCCCATTCCATTTCCCCAGGGGCATCCGCCCTGGATCATGAAGTCGGCAATCACGCGGTGAAATTTAAGGCCGTTGTAGTATTCTCTTTTGGCAAGGTTTGCAAAATTGGCACAGGTCAAAGGGGTTTTATCAGCAAATAATGTGATATTGATTGGTCCTTTGCTGGTGTTCATTATAGCGGTTAAATCAGACATGGTTTCTCCTATAGTTAAAAAATAGTTAAAAATTAATATGGTGACACTTTAAGTGTTTGTTCCCAATTGTCAAATAAAAATGGTTGTCAAATAAAAACAAGGCCGACACCATATTTTAAAAAGTAAAATCCGGGTCGGCCTGTTTGATAATATAATCTTAAAAAAACGAACAACCTATCCGTCTTTTTTGGTTCCGTCCATTTTTACTGCAGCTTTTGGCATAACTTTTCGATACACTTTATTGAATGGCAGTTTCTTGCCATTAATGGTTAACAGGTCATTTTCAATATTGATACCGAATTGGCGTTCGTTCTCTTCAAGATAAGGCAGAATAAGATCCCAGTCCTCTTGTTTCACTTCAGCAAAAACACCGCCGTTTAGATGCTCATCAATAGTTTTGCTTTCAGGGTCTCTCAGATAGATGGCACCCCCTGATGCAAGTGAGAACAGGTTTGATCCGGGATAGGGCATATCCAGATCAATAACCTTGCCGTTATCATCAAAGCTGATGCCGTTGACAATGACAAATCCGCCACCATTGAGCGGGTCACCGGCCATGAATGATTCTGCCAGATAATCCAGGCAGGTGCCGTTGATGACAACCCTGGGACTGCCGGTACCATTGATCAGGGGACGTCCGGCTGCATTACCCTGGATATAGACTTCACCGCCTTTGGCGCCGTACATGAATGTCTGGCCCACATCACCGTGAATGACAAATTTACCCCGCTTCATAATCTGGCCCAATTGATCCTGGGCATTGCCGTGAATATGGATCTGCATGCCGTCAATACCCGAGGCAATATAATCGCCTGAAGAATCATAGATATCAAATCTGACATCATCTGTTTTGGGTCCGAACCCGCAACCGGTAAATCTCTGGCCTTTATAGGCGTAGCAGATATATTGTTTCCATCCCAGGCGATAGGCTTTGTTCATCATTCGAGAGTCACAGTTCTGGCCTTCAGGTTCAAATTCTTTGGCATTGACCACCAGGATTTTTTCATTACCCATGGGCGCCCTGATATCATCTTTGGTTTTAAAATCAATATAGGCATAAAGACTGCCGGCGTTATCACTGATCTTTGGTGAAGATGAAAAAACTTTAGTTAAGCTTTTACGGATGATCTGGAGAATGGAACTTCTTTTCTTGTTTCCGGTTGGAAAGATTCTGTCATTAAGATGGGTTAACAGTTCAATGGCCATGGCTTTTTTATCATCATTTTCTTTTGCGCAGGTTTCAATGGTCTGGCAGACCTGGTTGATCTGCACAAAAGAAAGAGTGGCAAATTGATCAATACAAAATTTGCAAAGACCGTTCAGGTCGGATGCATCAAACAGGCTGGTTATTTTTTCAACCAAAGCTGTATCAACAGGTTCGTTGGTCAGGCCAGTGGAAATATAAGTGGAAATATCAAAATGGAGCTGGCCTTCAGGGGTTGAAAGCTTTTCACCAAATTTGTTCTGGGTGATCAGTTTTTTAGTGCCACAGCCTTTACCGGTATCTTTGATGGTAAAGGTAAACGCACCGCCATCGGTTGCACTGCCGCCCCTGGCATTCCAGTATTTATCCGCAACAGGAGAGAATCTTGGATCATCTTTGGCAATGCTTTCAAGGGTTGCATCAATGGCCTGTTTTTCTGAACAGACCAGACCGATCTGGACTTCATCTCTTTCCTGGAGAGCAAAGACCTGGGGTCTGAGCATGGCTGTATCAGTAATACCAATCAATTGCATCAGATCATTGTATGGGTCATTTCTGGCAATGATGAAGAACCAGGGGCCGTCAGGAGAACCGGTCATATGCTGGGACTGGATATATTTGTAAACATCCTGTTTGGCCTGGGGCAGACAGTCAAAATCATATTCCGTGGTGGGTGCCAATGCTTCAATAATATATTCAAGCGGGTATCCAAAAACTCTGTTGTACAGATCCAGCAGAAGAACAGATGTTTCTGTGTCTGTTAAAAATTGCGGGAAAATATTGTATTGGTTTAAATATTCTGAAACCGCATGATAGTTTGCAAAATCGCCATTGTGAACCAGGGCTTCGTGCATGCCTGAAAAAGGATGCGCACCGCCCGGATGCCAGAGACGTCCGCGGGTGGGGTATCGCTGATGGGCGATCCAGCCATGGGCACGGAACTCATCTAAGCAATAATACTGGGTGGCCTGTTCAGCATAGCCCACGACCTTTAAGATCATGACATTTCTGGCATGGGACATGACAAACGCCTGTTTGTCTCCCAGCGACGCATAATAGGTCTGGTTCAAGCGGTTGGAATTTTGAAAAACAAATTCATCTTCAGCTTTCCGTTTATCCATTTCCTCAAGTTTGTTTTCCTGGATAAATGCGTTGAGAACCACAGGTTTAACCCTGACAAAATACCGCCACACATCGGGTGGTTTGATCTCAAGGCCAATGGATGTATAGTCATCAATGGTCGGGGTTTTTTGGGCTTTGTAAATATCAAAGAAAGGGGTGACATTTGAGGCTTCAATCCGGGGGATGGCTTCATTGTTCAGATAGGCCACCTGGAGAAGATAATGGTCTTCTAAAACATCCTGGGGCACACCCAGATCACTGGCACTTAATCCCACAGCGGCAATACCGCCGCCTTTACCATTTCCTCGATTGTGCATTTGAACAGAGGGTTCATAAATATGTTTTCCAGCAATGGGGATATTGGCCATAAAGCCTGTTACACCGCAACCGCCTTCTTCATCACACTTGTTCACCGGTGTTTTAAAGTGGGGAAGTCTCCCTCTTGAAGCCAGAATGTTTTGTATAATTTTATCGTTATTCATTATTCTTAATTCCTAACTGTTAAATTCCTATATTATAGAACCATTTTGTTACTGGGGATTTGCTGGTATTGTTTTCTTTCTTCTTCATCCAGATAATCAAGATGCACGAGAAGATCAGAACGACCCCTGAGTTCTTTAATGCTTTTTAATCCATAGGATCTTAAAATATCGCACCATTGTTTGCGCCATGCCATGTACATATTGATCAGGCGTTGTTCTGTATAGCTTTCTTCAATCATGTTACCCAGTTCCGGGTCAGTTGTGGCGATTCCTCTGGCACAGCCGCGACCACTCTCGCAATTGCCGCACCGGACACATTCCACAGCCACAAGGTCAGCCGTTCCGATAACGCATCCGTCCGCACCCAGGGCAATGGCTTTTGCCACATCCATAGCATTTCTGATACCGCCTGAAGCGATGAGGGTGATTTTATCTCTGGCACCTTCTTCTTCAAGAAATCGGTGAACCTTTGGAATGGCATATTCAATGGGCATGGCAATATTCTTTTTGGCAATGTCAGGTGCTGCACCGGTTCCGCCGTAGCTGCCGTCAATATGGATGATGTGGGCGCCGGCATAGTAGATACCAACCGCAACCATGTCCACATCAGTTGGCGTTGACACCTTGATGGAGCACAATACGTTGGTGTTGATCTCTTTCATCCAGTCCACATGTTTTTTATGATCTTCAACTGAATAGACAGAGTGAAAGGGGAAGGGTGAGAACAATGAATGGCCCGCAACCGTTTCCCTCATTTTGGCAACGGCTTCCGTGACTTTTTCGCCCAGAAGATGGCCGCCCAACCCGGGTTTTGCACCCTGGGCATATTTAAATTCCATGATGGGACAATTTTGAATAGTTTCTTCTCTGACACCAAAAAGTCCTGTGGCAACCTGGGTAATGACATGTTCCTTGTAGGGAAGGAAATTGGGCGGATAGCCCCCTTCTCCGGTACAGGTCAGGGAATTGAGTTTCTGGGCGGCCCGGGCGCGTCCCACAATAACGGAAAGCGCAGTTGATCCGTAAGACATGCCGCCGCCGTAGCAGGGTATGGAAATGGTTCTTGTGGGCCGTTCATCCCCGGTCTTGTTCAATTCAATACTGGTGTCAATGTCCTGGTCAGGCATGTCAATGGCCAGGCTTGAGTCAGGTTTAATAAACCGCATCTTGTCAAAACCGCCACCAGAGTTACCCAGATTGTACTCAAGGTCCTGGTGAGGGAGTTGTCCTGTTTCTGCCATGGAAAAGTGACCCAGCAGCATCTCAGGTGTCCAGCGATAATCTCCCAGAGTTTCAAGCAAAGGATTGGGTTTAATGGTGATGGCATCTTCAGGACAATGCTCAACACAATAATGCTCAGTCTCTTTGCAGCAAAGTCCCATGCATTTGTGTTCAACGGGCCTAAAGGGTTTAAGATGGTTTTCCGGCATCACATGAACCCCGTGGGGACACAGTTGGGCACATTTACCACAGGCGATGCATTTGGAAGGATTCCGTTTAATGATATATTTGCCGATGGTATTGCGAAATCGAGACTGTATCTCTTTGATTTCCGGCAATTTATGTTTGGCCTGATTTATAGTTTCTTGGTTGGTTGTTTTGGGGCTCATATCTTATCCTACGTCTATAGACACTTTTCGTTCACCAAAAATCGGTGCAAAATTCTCTCGTTCAAGATCCTCAAACCACATGGATCTTCCCACTTCACCTCGCAGCCGTCTGGCTTCTCTTAATCCCATGGCACCCAGCATTTCAAGCATCTGGTTCCGCCAGGCCGCCATCAGGTTAACGATTCGGTTGCTGCCGTATGCAGAATCAATGGTTTCAAATTCAACCGGGCAGGGCAGGCCGTTTTTACACCGGTCACACAGTCGGCATTCCATGGCAATGAGCAGGGTTCGATCAATAGTGACTCCGTCAGCTCCGCAGATAATGGCTTTGTTGACATGCTCTGCCATACTGATGCCGCCGGTGGCAATAATATTGATCTGGGACCGCATGGAAGCATCAATCAGGGAGGTATGGATATCTCTTAACATATCTTTGATAAACCGGGGCTTGTCAGAGTCAAATTCCCGGCCGCTGCTGTCCGCAACCACATGGATGGTGTCCACATCAGCTTTTGATATTTCAACACAGGTTTTAGCATAATCAATTTTTGCGCTGAGTGGAAGCATGACGCTGATACAGATATCTTTGTTGATGGCTTTTAGGGTGCTAATGGTGTCCTGAAAATGATCTGAATAGTCAATGTCTACAATATCCACCTGGCCAATAAGGGCTTTGTAATCTTCAACATTTTGGATGCCAAGCTGTGGAATAATCGTGCTGCCAAAAGCAGCAGCCTCTTTGTCAATATCTGCCACATTGATCATCATCTTGGTGTCCAGGGTTTTGGCTGCTTTCAACATGGAGATTTGAACCGCTTTGCTGAGCACGCCAAAATCAGGCTGCAGGAAGATAATGGGCAGTGGGATCTCAAGAATGGGTTTGGTTTTTATTGCAAGGGACCCGTCATCATTAAAGGCAAGCCTTTCCGGTCGTCTGGAAAGCTCAATACAGGTATTGATGTATTCTCTTCCATGGATACCGTCCCGGGTGGGCCGGACAATCTCGGACATATCCGTCCACATGGAATCAAACCCTTTTCCTACAAACGGGCCCCTGTATCCGGCGCCGGATACGGGAATGGACCCTGTGTGGGCCTGGTACCAGGTTCGGTTAAGCGTGTCCGGTGTCCAGTAATCATCACCGATTTCTCTGTATTCCGGATTAACCACCCTGGAAAAGATTCCCTTGGTGCATTCTTGGATGCATCGAAAGCAGGAGTTACAGGTGTACAAATATTCGGGCTCTTCCATTTTGGAGTGGTGCAGATAATTATCTTTGAAGATATTATATACACATTGTTTTTTGACACATTTTTTACAGGAGCCGGCACAGTCTTCTTTAAATTCTATGGTGGCATATTTGCCAACCGGATAAAACCGTGGTGGTGCAGCCTTTGCGTCTATATGATATTTTTTAGGCATTGTTTATATCCTTATTTATTAAGACCGGCCTGTTCAACGATCCGGCCAACCACTTCTTCCCATTCAATGGCCATGATGTGAATACCATGAACGCCTTTCATTGATTTGAGCTCTTCAATGGTTTCAAGACAGATTTTAATACCTTCTTTGGCCTGATCTTTTTTGTCAACGCCGTCCATGCGTTTGATCAAGCTTTCCGGCACATCCATCCCTGCTACTTTATTGTTCATGTAGCGTGCCATTCCAGCCGTTCTCATGGGGGTAACACCACCCAGGATATACACGTTTTCAGTCAGTCCTTCTTCGTTGGCCCGTCTGATCCATTCTTTGAACCGGTCCATGTTGTAAATGCACTGGGTCTGGATAAAATCAGCGCCGGCATCAATCTTTTTGCCCAGTCTGAGTACACGGTACTCAAACGGGTCAGCAAATGGGTTGGCAGCGGCACCGATAAACATTTTTGGAGCAACATCCAGATCGAATCCGCTCATGTCTTTGCCAATATCCCTCATATCACGAACTGTTCTGATCAGGTTGACTGAGTCAATATCAAAGACATTCCTGGCATCGGGTTGAGAACCAAAACACTGGTGGTCACCGGAAAGGCACAAGATGTTTCTGATACCCAATGAGTAAGCACCCATGATATCAGATTGAATGGCAATACGGTTTCTGTCTCTGACCACCATCTGCATTACAGGCTCAAGGCCTGCATTGACCAAATGAGTGGATGCGGCAATACTGGACATTCTGACAATGGCTGTCTGATTGTCGGTTACGTTTACCGCAGTCACATGACCGTTAAGCAGTTTGGCCTTTGTATCAATTACAGCTTTATTTGCACCTCTTGGGGGACCGCATTCCCCGGTTACGGCGAATTCACCACTTAACAGTTTTTCATGTAGTTTGCTGATGGGTTTCATATTTTGTGGTCCTCCCTGATCAATTTTCTTGGTCCACCTGAAAGACTGGTGTTCCAGTTTTTTGGAGGAATATAGGTTTTCAGGTTATCCATCTGACCAATAGCGGTCAGGCGTTCAATAATGAGATGCCAGGCACATTCCGTGTCTGGTGAGATCTCGCAAATACCGTTCTGTGATCCGCCGCAGGGGCCATTGAGTAGTTTTTTGGAACATCGGGTGACAGCACAGACACCACCAAAAATGGCAAGACCGCAGTTGCCGCAGCCGGAACATTCTTCAGTAAAAACACCCGGGCTTTCCTGGATACCGATAAAGGTGGTGTTGACTCCGGGTAAAACCACTTCATTTTTAAACCGTTTGGCCATGGCCTGTACGCCGGCACCACAGGCCAGGGAAAGAATGACCTCATTTCGGCCAATGGCACCCGCCGCTTCCTGGATAAATTCGTTTTCACACTGGCGTTCAATGGTCTGCTCTTCGATCTGGATGGTTTTATCCATTTTTTTAAAGCTCAGTTTTAAGGCAGATGCCAGGACGGCTACTTCATCTTCACCGCCTGCAAAGCACGTTTTTACACAGGTGCCGCAGCCAAGGATTAAAACCTTTTCAAAAGGTTTGATCAGTTCAATTATTTCATTAATGGGTTTTTGTTCACCGGTTATCATTTTTTTTAACTCCATTTCTATAACAAGGTTTATATAAAGACCTTATTCAAACAGGCCGTGTTTTTGCTTTTTTGGATGTTGCTCACGTTGAATAGTCAAGTCTTACATCCGGAAGCAAAAACACTGGACCTTGCAGTAAATTTTGGTTTGTTTTTCAGGCAGCAGGGGTCGAACCCGTTTTCTTAGTGGCCGTCAGCGTATTCTGGACAATGTTTTTTACAGCGTTTCTGTCGCTTGCTTTTGTGTCAAACATGTTTAATCGATTGGCACCCACTTCAATAACCCCCTTCTTTTTTACAATAGGATTGGGTCCCATTTTTTCAATGGCCGTTATTGTATCCTGGATAATCGTTTTTACCGACTCAGAGTCACTTGCTTTTGTATTGAATAGATTGAGTCGATTGCCATTGAATCCAATAGCATCAAGAATGGTTTTCACATATTCAACCCGTTTTCTAGCCCGCATGCTGCCTTCTGCGTAACGACAGGCATGTTCAGGGCAGACCAGGACCACGACAGCATCAGCACCGGCTTCAAAAGCCTTTAACAGATGGATGTCCTTTGTCATGGATGAACAGGCCATTTTGATGATTGTGGCCTGGCAATTGTTAAACAGAGATGGTATCTCTTTAAATGAATTGATACAGTGAAACAGTGTGATTTTTGGCTTGTTGATGTTTTTCATTATATATTCCCAATAATAAATAAAAAAAGGCGTCTGCCCAGTTAATAAAGGGAAAACGCCTTTGTTTTCATAATTATTGTTAATACGTCGTTGTATTAATATAGCAGGGATTATAAAATAAGAGTTACAAAAATGTCAAGTTATTTTTTACAAAAATCTCGATAGCCAAGCAGGCCTTGTCATCTGATTTAAAATTTGCTACCAGTATTGGGGATCAATATCAAACCCATGTTTCATTTGGATAAAATTGATAAAAAAGCTATAAAGACGATTAAATAATGCGAGCATAATTTTAAATGAAAGAAGAAAAAATATCCAATCCAATTGTTAATCGGGACTTATTGCTTCCCTATGGGTTGCCTTATTTTGCCTATGTCGGGATCGCCTCTCTGGGCAGCAGGTGGCTCAGTCCAGAATGGGTATATGTTCTTAAAATCGTTATAGTTCCGGTATTATTGTTATGGACATGGAAATGGTATGTGCCCATCCAGGGTCCCCAAAAGCCGCTTGGATCAATTTTGTACGGCGTTATTTTCGGGCTCATTGGTCTGGTTGTCTGGTGCCTTTTAATGGCTCCGTTTGTTGATATAGCCGGTGAACCCTGGACAGGGACAGGTTTTTTCCTTCGCCTTTTTTCTGCGTCACTCATTGTTCCGGTTTTTGAAGAATTGTTTATCAGGGGGTATTTTTTAAGAGCAGCCTTACAATGGGATATTAATAGGAAAAAAATGGCCATGGGCGCTGCACTCACCCAAACGCTGGAGCAAAACAATATTGAAGATGTTCAGCCCGGTGCCTGGTCAGTCATGGCCATTGTGATTTCAACCATTGCCTTTTCAGCCAGCCATCTTCCTTCCGAATGGCCGGCTTGTGTGGCTTACAGTATATTAATCTGTGTGTTATGGATCATTCGAAAAGATCTTTTATCCTGCATGGTGGCCCATGGTACAACGAATCTGGCCCTGGCCGGGTATGTCTATTATAGTGGTCACTGGGGCTTCTGGTAAGAAAGGGTCTGATCAAATATTACAAAATAGTTCTATCCCATATCTGTTGGTTTTAACTGATCAGGCTCACCCGTTGTTGAAAATCTCGTTGGAAAGAATAATTGCTTCTGCCACTTCGCGGATAGTTTTTCTGGAGTCCATGCTTCTGTTCCTTAACCAGATATAGGCATCTTCCCCGGAAAGTTTGCGGTTCTGCATCAGAATTTCCTTGGCCTGTTCAATTAGTTTTCGGGCTTCCAGTTCTTCTTGAATAACCCGGGTTTTTACCATCAATTCTGTATTAACAATGGCAACCGCAGATTGATTGGCAACTGCTCTGAGCAGGTTGACCTCTGTATCAGAGAAGTCATGGGGCTCGGCCGTAAAGCAGTTGAGTACGCCGATGACCTTTTCTTCTTTGGTGATTAAGGGGATGCTGACCATGGAGACCAGCCCCAGTTTTTTGGCCATATCTTTTTCTTTGAACCGTTTACTTTTCAGGACATCTTTGAGGATCAAGGGTTTTTTATGGGTCACCACATATCCCACAACGCCTTCGGTCGTATCCAGAGCGCGATCTTTGATATATTCAGGAGAGATGGACTGAGTAGCCTTAAGGCGGATCTGTGGTTTTTTCCTGGTTTCATCAACAATCCACAAAGAGCAGATTTCAACACCAGTGACATTTGCTGTCACCATGACAATCAGCTTTAAAATATCTTCAAGAAAAAGATCTGAAGTGATAGCACCGCTGATATCAGTTAAGGCTTTGATGTAACCGTCATATGTCGGGTTCGGTTTGTCCATAGTATTCATATATTAATCAGAAACCAAGGTTTAAGGTCAATAGGAAAAAATAATAAAAAAGAAACCGACTAATGATGGTGGCCGCAGCCGCCTTCTTTTTTGTTCTTTTTATCCTGGCAGATGTCAAAGATGTGAAAGAGCTTGAGTTCATCTTTTTCCATGAGTTCCAGATTCTCTTTTATGGTCTCTTTCTGGGCCTGATATACTTTGATATTAGACGATGCCAGGCTTCTATGGGAACCGTCACCCATACATTTTGTGACCACGGCATCAATTTGTTCTTCTTTTCCAATGGCAGTGGTTTTACATTTTGTACTGTCGCTACCCAGTTTCTGGTTGGGTTGGAGTTTAAATTCTTTGGTTTCTGTCTCAACGATTAAAAAATGTTTAGCCGTACCAAAGTGTTCGTCAATTATACTGTCCAGTCCATTATCTTCTTTGACGGGAAAGCCGATTTTCATTATTGTCCTCCAATTTTTTTTTGCTTTGTTATTATACATAAAATTGATTCATAAGATAAGGGTTTATTTTTCAAAGACAAGAGTCAAATGCGTGAGCAGAAAAGTTAAGCCTTGGAAACAATAGAAAAAATACCATGAATGTCAAGAATAAGCCCCACCCTGCCATCGGCCAGGATCGCACCACCGGCCAGGCCTTCAATATCTTCAAGGTCAGTACCAAGACTTTTAATGACATATTCATCTTTACCAAGCAGTTCATCAATGAGAAGCGCTCGTCTTTCATCTTTTGATTCCACAACGATTACAAGGCAGTCCAGGACAGATTTGTTTTTTTGACCGGTTTTGTAGATTTCATTGAGCCGGATCAGAGGGATGAGTTTGCCACGGTCCTTGACCATCTCGCCTTTGCCTTCTACAGTAAAGTATTCGTCCTTGCCCGGTTTAAATGCTTTTTGAATAGAAATGGTGGGGATGACGTATTTTTCATTGTCCACCTTTACCAGCATGCCGTCGATGATGGCCAGGGTGAGGGGCAGGCTGATCGTGAATTTTGTTCCTTTGCCTTTTTCAGATTGAATGCTCAACTGCCCCCTGAATTTTTCAATACCGGATTTGACCACATCCATGCCCACACCCCTGCCTGAAACGTCAGTAATTTTTTTTGCTGTGGAAAAGCCGGGTTGAAGGATCAAATCATAAATCTGAGCATCAGTCATCTGAACATTGTGGTCAATCAAACCGGTAGCCTGAGCTTTTTCAAGGATTCTATCTTTATCAAGGCCTTGACCATCGTCTTCAATTTCAATAATGATATGTCCGCCTTTATGATAGGCCCTTAAATTGATGCTGCCCTGTTCTGGTTTCCCGGCTTTCAGGCGGTCTTCTTTTTGTTCAATACCATGGTCGGCAGAATTTCGAATCATATGGACCATGGGTTCATAAAGTGCATCCACCACATTCCGGTCGATTTCAGTATCTTCACCAGACATGTTCAAGGTCACATCTTTGCCTGATTTGTTGGACAGATCCCGGACAAGACGGATCATTTTCATAAAGGTTGCCTTGATGGGAATCATTCGCATGGACATTGCGATATTTTGCATATTGTTTACAATCTGACCCAGCTGGGACACGGTTTGGCTCAAAGATGGATTGTCAGATGTTCTTTGTCTGAGCATGGACTGGGCTATGACAAGCTCTCCGGCATAATCGACAAGATCATCCAGTTTCTGTGTACTTACTTTTACCTGGGCATCCAGTTTCTTTTTTGGCGTGTTCTGTTCCATCAAAGCTGCGGCAACCTGTTTGGGTTGAACCCTTTTGTGTTCAACAAGGATTTCACCGATTTTTTTATCAGGCTCAATGGCTTGTGTTTCAAGGGCATGGTCAAGATCATTCTGGTCTATTGCTTTATTCCGGACCAGGATTTGACCCAGCGGTTGGGTTTCTCCTTTTGAAAGCGAGATTTGAAGTTGTTTTAATTTTTGTCTTAATGTATCTACATCAATATCATGGTCTGATTCATAGTACCCGTTTATGGTCCCCTGTTTGAGGTTTTCAATCAGTTTTTTTAACGTGTCCACGGACTTGAGTATAGCGTCTGTTGCGGTCTGATCGATAATAAAATCACCGCTTCTGGCACTGTCCAGCAGGTTTTCCGTGGTATGGGCAAGAACGTTGATTTTGGTCAAAGATAAAAATCCTGAAACCCCTTTAATAGTATGGAAGGGTCTGAAAATATCGTTGATAATCTCCTGATTGGTTGGATCCTGTTCCAGATCAATAAGGTTGACTTCAATGGAATCTAAATTCTCTTGAGCCTCGGACACAAAATCAATCAAGATCGCCATATCATCGTCTAAAATTTTTACTCGTTCTTTGGGCGCTTCTGGCACGGATATTTTTATTAATTCAGGTTCAGGTGTTTCTTCTGAACTTATGGTTTTTGTGTCTTGTTTATCCTTTTGTTTTTCAAATTGGGCCTTGAGCAGTATTAAGACATCTGAATAATCAAATACAAATTCTTCATTTTTTCTTAAATGGGTCAGTATGGATCGAAGCAGGACAAGCCCTTCTTCAATGGGCTTGGTATTGTGCATGTCTTCTAATGGTATTGTTTCGACAAAATTCAGGCATGCCATGGCAATCTGGTGAAATAGCGGCGGGTCTATCTTTTCTGAAACATCCGTCATTTCATGTAAATTAATGATCATCGCCCCTAAGTCAGGCAAATCATCAGGGCAGAAGGTTCCAATTAATTGATCAAAGTTGTCAAGCTTTTCTTCCAAAAATGAAAAAAGGTCTGATTCTATTTCAGGCTCTGCCAACGATTGTTCATCAGCCAGACTTATATCTTGATTGGTCGTGTCTGTCTCTTGATTGACTTGATCTTCATCGGCTGGGTCTTGATCAGATCGCTTTGACTGGTTGATGGAAAAGGAGAGGCTGGAGATTAAATCGCCTATATTTTCCATTTTTTGATCCAGAGGTAAGGATGGGTCTTTTAATATGCCATTAATTATATTTTTAATTTTTAAGACCTGTTTCGCTTCATCGTCCATGGCAAGAGTTTTGTACTCTCCATGAAGATTTTTGAGAGTTGGCAAAAGACAGGATAAGCTTTTGGGGTCTTTTTCAGGGTCAGCAAGAACTACGTCGCAGGAAAGCTTTTCAATTAATGCCTCAATATCATCAAACGCCATAATTAGATCCTTTTTATGGATGGATTTGCCATCCAGTATGAAAAATATATCGCTTTTTTTGCCCAGGAAAAAATAATATTAATTTCTATTATAGCCCATAGATTTATTTTTTCAATGATTGATTTCAAATCGGGTCCGGCCATAAGATATATATTTTAATGGTCTTTTGGATTTTACTTGCCCTTTATTTTTCAATTTCCGATTAGGGCGTATGTCCGGAAAGGTTAATTTCTGACAATTTTTATTATATTGCATTAACTTGCAATCAAAGAATACCTAAAATTGTCTGAACCATTAACTGGAGGAAAGAAACCGTGACCCAGACATACGCACACCAAAAAAAATTACATGAATCCCGGCTAAGTATCAAGACCCTTGAATGTATGTTTGCAAATCTTATTACTGATGGAACAAACTGTTCCCCGTTTGAATCCGAGATTATCGTAGAAAAAGCCAAAGAAGTTTTTGCAATAGGAGATCATTAGATGTTCGGCGGTTGTACGGCTATTCTGCAAAACGGCAACAGCATATTATGCGTATGGCGGTTGAGGCTCTGGATCAGTAAGCCTTACTGACCCGGGAGGATCTCGCAGAGATCCTGGATACCGATGTTCGAACCATAAAACGTGACATAAAAAAACTTCATGAACAAGGAATTTGCGTTCCGACCCGAGGGCAGCGAAAAGATATCGGCCCTGGCGGACCCGCCGGTATCGCCGTTGGCATGTTCAATTAAAACAGTAAGAGCATCTTCTATTTTCATTTTATATATTCTTACCAATTTATTTGATTAAAAGCATAATTTGTGATGATCATTATCAAGTATTTTTTGATCAACCGTGAGCAGTTTAAGACTATAAACCAGAGCGGTTGCCACAAGAAAACGATCTGCCGGATCTTGGTTGGGCAAAGCGATCTGTCTACTTCTAATCGCCACTTCATGATTTAAAGGGGCTTCACTGAAGGGCAGCGTTTTTAAAATTTCATTAATCCATTTTACAGAATCTTTATGATCCACTCTGATTCTACCCTTTTCACATAACATCAACACTTCCCAGGTGGTAATGGGCGATAGCCAAAGATCGTTAGACTTTTTTTCTAAAGCATTTTTTATCCTGGTGGGCAATTTTTCAGATCCAGACAGACTCCATAATAAAATATGAGTATCGAGCAACAGTTTCATTTGAGGACTTCCCAATCACTTTCATCAACAACGGGTTCTATGATATCTCCGGTAATCTCTATCTCACCTTTATATTTACCAATCCAGGATTCAGTTTTTTCCGGGGCCGGTGGTTTTGTGACCAGAGCATATGGCTCTCCCCTTTTAGTTATAATGATCGACATACCGGTAGTTTTTACCTGGTCAATTAACTTTAAGCATGTTGCTTTAAATTTTGATATTGAAATGGTTTCTGTCATAGTAAAGGCCTTTCAAGTTATAATATAGTTATATTACTATAGTCATTTACTATGGTCAAGTTATTTTATAATATTATATAAAGTTTGCCGACTGATACCAAAGTGTTTGGCAACCTCAGTCTTAGGAATCCTTCTCTGTTTTTTTCATAGCAGCTAAATCAAAGAATTGCTCTTGGTTTATTAATTCAATACCTGTATGAGCGAAAGCACAACAGACAACTATAGTATCCTTTGTCCTCCGGCCGAGTGAGATAGCTCCGTCCATTGATGGGAAACCTTTACAAAGGACATCGAAGGTATTCGCGTTTTTAAATCCCTTTTTCGGCGGCCTCGATTCCAAGAAAATTTCATGTGCATCATTAAGAATATTTAATTTTATCGATGTGCTGTCGTCATCGATGAAAGACGAGTGGGGAAATTTGAAGCGCAGATTAAATTTGTAAGACATATCACACCTTTTATGCAATTTAGAAATGAGGTTTAACTAATAAATAAAAAAAACCTTTTATGGTAAAATCAGGATCTGGTTTGGGATTTACAAGGCTTATTTCTTCAGTCTCAGATCAAAATTCTTTTGCTAAGATTCAAATAGTGTAACGGTTTTTGCCTCCTAATATTTTGCCCGTAATGATTAATTTTCCTATAAATCAAGTAGATTACAACGAAGTCGTAAAATCAACAGAGTTACAAAATAATGTAACGCCATTAAA
>JBDRQO010000025.1:0-2384 GCA_043826275.1 Pseudomonadota bacterium | reverse complement strand
GTAAGCGCATTTTAAACCGCACCTATTCAATACAATAAAAATAAGATATCAATCAGGTGGCAGGGCCTTCAAGGGCATTTTTATCAACATTATGGGGAAGCAATGTTTCAAACTCTTCAGTTGTCATGGCTTCGGGAAGATGTTCAAAAAGATATTTCAGATACCAATAGGGATCATGGCCGTTGGCCTTGGCAGTTTCAATCAGGCTGTAGATTGCAGCACTGGCATGAGCACCTTCGGGGGTGCATGAGAACAGCCAGTTTTTCCGGCCCACCACAAAGGGGCGGATGGCGTTTTCAACTGCGTTATTGTCGGGCTTGATCCTGCCGTCCTGTGTGTATCGGATCAGGCGGGGCCATTCGTTCAGAGTATAATTGATGGCTTTGCCCAGTAAACTTTTCGGTGGCACCTGGTTTGTTCTGGCATCAAGCCATTTTTTAAACTCGTCAAGAATGGGGATTGCCTCAGATTGCCTTCGGGCATAAAGCCGGTCCGGCGACAGTTCTTCCAGCCGTGCTTCTTTTTCGATTTTATAAAGCTTGCCGATGTATTTTAATGCAGTACCGGCATTGCCGGATGGATTCTTTTTGTTCCCGACAGCCTTGGTCACTTCTTTAAATTTTCTGCGGGCATGGACCCAGCAACCCACATGAAGGATATCTTTTTTGTCATCAAGAAAATTATATCCCCCATAACCGTCTGTCTGGACGATACCTTTATATTCTTTTAAAAAAGCCGCCGCCACGTCACCGGATCGTGAGGCATGATATTGGAACAGGATAACCGGCTTGCCGGGCGGTCCTCCTTTAAAGACCCACATATAGGATTTTGATTTTTTAGGCTCTTTGAGAACTTGAACCGTTGTCTCATCAATATTGATCACCGGGCTTTCCAAAACAGCAGCCTGCATCATGGTAATAATTATTTCACAGGCTTGTGCTGTTTTCATGGCCCAGTTGCACATGGTTGCCCGGCCAAGTTCAACCCCGATCCTGGAAAACTGTTTCTCCTGTCGGTAAAATGGAAGGGCATCAGCAAACTTGGCTGTTAAAATATGGGATAGAAGCCCTGGGGTGGCTATGCTTTTGGGGATGATCTGTTCGGGCATCCTGGCAATGGATACGGTTGGGCCATCATCATCAACTCCCTCACAGTTCTTACAGGCATATTTGTAACGGATATTCCGGATAACCCTTACTTTGGCAGGAATGTAATCCAGTTGTTCTGAGACCTCTTCACCAATACGGGATTTAAGGCATCCGCAGGCACATTGCCGTTCTTCTTCTGTGAGTTCATGGATAACATCTACCCGCGGGAGATCAACAGATATGGGTTTGCGACCTCTTTTTTGCCGGGTATGTGAAGCAACAATTGTTTCTTCGGGTTCTTCTAATATGGGAAGCTGTGGTTCAGGCATATCAAACAAAGAAAGCTGACCGTCATCTCTGGGGGTTTTTTCTGATCTTCGACCAAAAAGTTTATCCTGAAGATACTTGACCTGTTCTTGTAAAATCTGATTTTCATCAAACAAATTCAGAGCGATTTTTTTGATTTCATCAGGGTCTTGAGTATGGGATATTTTCTCTTTGGTCATGCTCTGTATATAGCATAACCACGCGGTTTTTCATAGTTTTTATTTAAAAAATTGTTGAATATTTCAAGGGTTTGTGAGCCTGGTGGATATTGAGACCGGCAATCAGCCAGGATAACTCCCGGCTGCCGATATCCATCACCTCTTTTTGAGTTCCCGGCCACTTGAACCGGTCTTTTTCAAGCCGTTTCTGCCACAGACAAAAACCATTCTTATCCCAATAAAGAATTTTGAGTATGGTTCGGTTCCGATTGCAAAATACAAACAAGTGACCGGAGAAAATATCCTTTTGCATTTGCTCACTGGCGATGATGGACAATCCATTTATAGATTTACGCATATCGGTTACCCCCAGTGCTAAAAAAACTTTTGTATTTGATGACAACGGCAACATCACAGAACTCTCAATGTCACCAGCACACGTTCAAGCGTCACCTGGGAAAACCCTTCCGGTATTTCTATCTGAAGACCGGGGCCGATATTTAACTTTAAATCAAATGGACCAATCCTTATCGGTTCAGGTGAAATCTGAACAAATTTGACCGGAAGATGAGTTCCTTTTAATTTAATTTTCCAATAGGTAAACCGGTGTGCGATCAAATTATTTTGCCTGCAGTATTCTCTTTGGGTCATGCCGGATGCTGACCACTGTTCAAGATGGGTATTCCAGAAGGCCTGGCGTTCCTGGCTCTTTTCTTTCCATGTTTTTTCCATTTTAATGCCTCCTTTTTTTGAAGGCATATTATTCCATGGCTACAATATTTAGAAGATGGGGTTTAATTGGCGCTTACGA
>JBDRQO010000024.1:0-35591 GCA_043826275.1 Pseudomonadota bacterium | reverse complement strand
TTTTTTAATGGCGTTACATTATTTTGTAACTCTGTTGATTTTACGACTTCGTTGTAATCTACTTGATTTATAGGAAAATTAATCATTACGGGCAAAATATTAGGAGGCAAAAACCGTTACACTATTTGAATCTTAGCATCTATTCTTTTTTCTTTAAATGTCGGATTCAATAAGATGGATGGTTTGAATAAAAATATTTTTAGAAAGTAGTATATCCTTCCTGTTCAAACAAACAGTCAAATAACTATCCAATTATATTCATATTTTCAGAATCACCCCCTGAATTATCTTGACACTTTCCTGTAATCCGTCTATTTTAATCAGGTAATTCAGGTGTTGCACTTAAAAGGGAATCCTGTGAAACTCAGGAACGGACCCGCCGCTGTAACCGGGGATGAACGTCACGAATGCCACTGTTAGAAATGCTGATCATAATGGGAAGGCGTGACAAGTAAGTTGATCCGGAAGTCAGAAGACCTGCCTGGAGAGTTGGTTTATTGCTTGCGAGGACATGGCAGGACAATAGGATGAGGAAAAAACGGTTCCCATACCAGACATATTCTGGTGTGGGTTTTTTATTTTTGGCCTGACCTTGCATTAATACTCATAATGGACGAGACAAAATTATGAAAAAATTACAATTTGTTTTAATGCTGGTTTTTCTGGGCTTATTCCCCTGTTCGGGAATTTCAGATGAAATCTTGCTTACAAATAATATGCTTTTCACATTCGGAGACCTTAAAGCCCAAGGATTTAAGGATGTTATCGTTCAGCCCACCCACTTGTTCCACATGGAACGATACCACATAGAGATGGACAAACCTTGAATATACCGGTTGCCATATCAAAAGGGAGGGCAGGAACTCTGGTGATCCTTTTCTCCCTTTTTCTTGCTTCAACCATACTGATTTCTCTTTCCATGGGGTATATTCAGATACCGGTGCTGGATATTATTTCCATCCTGTGGTCAAAAGTCACAGGATCCTCTCAGCTTCTTGAAATAATCGATGAAACCCATCTGACTGTTATTTATGACATACGGCTTCCCAGAATCTTAACTTGCGCTTCAGTGGGCGCAGCTCTGGCACTTTCCGGTGTTATTTTTCAGGGAATATTGCTTAACCCTCTTGCAGACCCTTATACACTTGGCGTTTCTGCTGGTGCGGCATTCGGGGCAAGCATTGCTATTTTACTCAACCTTGGTGCGG
This sequence comes from Pseudomonadota bacterium, assembly GCA_043826275.1. GTDB lineage: Bacteria > Desulfobacterota > Desulfobacteria > Desulfobacterales > Desulfobacteraceae > Desulfobacula. Next base: position 34,383 of record JBDRQO010000024.1, on the reverse strand, counting down.
CTGCGGTTTCTGTTCCCATATTTGCATTTACCGGAGCGGGGGTTACCCTTTTTATTGTCATCTTTTTATCTTATTCGCCCAATAATCCCATGGCGGGATTGAGCTCGAATAATTTAATTTTATCCGGCATCATTGTGGCGGCTATTCTTTCAGCCGGTATCAGCTTTTTAAAATTTATTGCCAACGAGCAGGTCTCGGTCATTATTTTCTGGCTCATGGGTAGCTTTGCATCCAGAACTTGGCCAAACGTTATTGTCGTCACCATATTCTTGTTTGCAGGCTTTTTTATATCCATGTTTTTTGCCCGGGATCTCAATCTGATTTCTCTGGGTCCGAAATCAGCAACCAGCCTGGGGGTGGATCTTAAAAAAACCACCTTGATCCTTTTAATCACAGGCTCTCTAATGGCTGCTGTCTGCGTGTCTGTTTCCGGTATTATCGGATTTGTGGGTCTTTTGGTGCCCCACATGATTCGCTTTGTTACAGGACCTGATAACCGGCGACTGATCCCCTTATCCATGCTTTTTGGAGCAATTTTATTGCTCATTGCCGACACCATCACCCGGGCAGTTCTTCCACATGAAATTCCCATTGGCGTGTTAACAGCCCTGATCGGCGGCCCTGTTTTCTGCTGGGTTTTTAAAAAGAACCGGTTTAAATAACGATTATGAAGATTACACTTGATAATATCATCTATGGTTATAATCCAATAAATCGGATTATCAAAGGATTAAGCTGTTCTTTTGAGTCTGGTCGTTTTTACTCGATTCTTGGTCCGAATGGTTCCGGCAAGACGACTCTGTTGGATCTGATCTCAGGATTTCTAATACCTGACACCGGCCATATAGAAATAGACAGCAAACGCATCAACCATTTTTCCAAAAAAGAACTATCTCAACAGATTGCCATGGTTTCCCAGGACTATGCCATAAATTTTCCCTTTAAGGTTAAAGATGTGATCATGATGGGGCGACACCCGTATATCTCAAGATTTGCCCTGCCGTCCGACAATGATATTCAAATCGTTGAAAGCATGGTGGATCTTTGTGGTATCCGCCATTTGATGAGCAGGAAGATCACCCAGCTTTCCGGTGGAGAACGCCAGCGATGCGTCTTTGCCAGGGCGCTGTGCCAGGATACCCCCCTTTTACTGTTGGACGAGGCCTTTTCCAGTATGGATATTCACCATACTCTGCAGATGCTTCAACTGGTAAAACAGCAGGTTAGAGAATCCAAGAAAATAGTGATCAGTGTTTTTCATGACCTCAACCTGGCATCGGGCTGGTCCGATGATTTGATGCTGCTCAAACAGGGTCAGATATATAAGTTTGGTAACAGCCAGGAAGTATTAACCCGAAAAACCATTAAGGCTGTATTCAATGTAGACTCTATTGTCGACTTTAATACAAATACCCATGTAAAGCAGGTGTCTTATCCGTCATTTTAAACACATAAGAGCGTTGATTCTTCTTTCTATTTTATTATTTGGCCTGATATTTGGCCTGGCTCCTTGTATCTTTTTAGCTTATGCTGCAATGCCTGAAACCGCCTTGATAGATAAAAAAGGGCGGCATATCATTATTAAGCAGCCCTTTACCCGAATCATTTCACTGTATGGTGCTCACACAGAAAACCTTTATCATCTCATGCCTGACCCCAGCAATATTATTGGTGTATCAGTAAACGATACCATCCCTGAGCAGGTGAATAAAAAGCCAAGATTCTCTTACCATGATGATCCTGAAAAGTTTTTAGCCTATAGACCGGATCTTGTATTAATCCGTCCCATGATTGATAATGGCTATCCCGATCTTATTCACCGCCTTGAAAAATCAGGAATCATAGTGGTGTCGCTGCAGCCATCCGGTATCCAGGAGATGTATGAATACTGGTTAGCATTAGGCATGTTGATCGGCAAAACAGACAAGGCAAAAGAAATGGTTCAAGATTTTAAACAAAAGATAGGCAAAATTATAGCAATGACAACGGACATTGCGCCCAGAAAGCAGGTTTATTTTGAGGCCATTCACACACGAATGAAAACCTTTACCCAAAACGCCATGCCCATTTTTGCTCTGGAAACAGCGGGGGGTATCAATGTTGCTGCAGATGCCAAGGCATCCAGAAATACGAATATTGCCTTTTATGGAAAAGAACAAATCCTTGCCAAAGCATCACAGATAGATGCATTCCTTGCCCAAACAGGAGTGATGAATGCTGTAAGTATAGAACAAATAAAAAATGAACCCGGCTTTAATATTATTAAGGCCATAAAAAATAACCAGGTCTATTTAATTGATGAAAATATCATTTCCCGGCCTGTTCCCAACCTTTACAAAGGAATTCTTTGTATTGGAAAAGCCCTTTATCCTGATATTTTCACACCTGATATTTTCATAAAGGAACACTAAAAAAAGGAAGTCACATGGAACGTGCTGGAAAACTATATGGGGTAGGGGTTGGACCCGGAGACCCTGAATTAATAACCGTAAAAGCTGTGAGAGTCATTAAAGAGGCGGATATTATTTTTACTGCTGCATCAAGTAAAAATACATATAGCCTGGCTGTTGAGATTGCATCCCCCTACATTGCAAAATCGGCTCACATTGAAAAACTCTCTTTTCCCATGACCAAGGATATCAAAGAAGTTGAAACCGCATGGATTGAAAATGCCCGGCAGATCGCATCTGTGTTAAAAGAGGGAAAAACTGCTGTTTTTTTAACCCTGGGTGACCCGACAACCTATTCCACCTTTGGTTATATTTTAAAGAAAATGAAATGCATCATGCCCGAGGCTGACATAGAGACTATCCCTGGAATTACCTCCTTTCATGCGGCATCTGCCCGTTTGAACCGGATACTTGTTGAAGGAGAAGAAACCTTATTGATTACGTCTGGAGCCTTTGGTGGAGAACCTCTCCGCCGGACAAACGGTGTTGATAATGTGGTCATTGTCAAGGCATACAAAAACATTGAAGATATCAACAAAGCGTTAAAAGAGACCGGCCTTAATAAAGATTGCGTTGCCATATCCAATTGCAGCCGAGACAATGAAGAGATTATTAATGATATTGATGCGCTTGAGCAAAGAGCTCCTGATTACTGGACACTTATTCTGGCCTCTAAATGAAAAAAAGTGAAATAAAATATAAATCTCTGGCAGTCTCAATATCTTTGACACTGGTCAGCCTGATATTCAGCCTGATCTATTTTGAAGCCATTACTCCTGCTATCTGTCTTAAAAGACTTGGCCTGCCTTTAGCAAGATTATTAGGCTTTATTTTTATCGGCCTTTTGGCCGGGCAATTGATTGAAATTCTCGGATGGACAAGACAATTTGCTATTCTGGCACGACCCTTTTTCAGATTTTCACACCTTGGCGACCGGTGCAGTGCTACTTTTACTACAGCCTTTATTTCAGGGGCTTCGGCCAATGCCATGCTTTTGGATTTTTATGAAGATGGTAAAATCAATAAGATGCAATTGTTTTTATCAAACTATATCAACCAATTTCCGGCCTATTTTCTGCATCTTCCCACAACTGTTTTTATTGTTCTGCCATTAACCGGTTATGCAGGCCTTTTGTATTTTATCCTTACCTTTCTGGCTGTATTATTGCGAACCACTTGTTTTCTTGTGTTCGGCAAACTGTATCTAAAGACAATTCTTTCAAAAACGTCTGAAACCAATTTTGATACGCCACAATCAGCAAAACCCGGACTAAACAAGGGCAAACAAAAACTATCCACAATTATGAGCACAATCAAACAGCGGTTGCCCCGGCAAATCGTTAATATCAGCACCTGGGTTCTTCCCATATATACCATTGTCTTTATTTTGAATATTAATGGATTTTTTGATTATTTAAACACGAGTCTTTCCAGGTTTGTAACCTTGACCGTCATGCCTGTTGAATCTTTATCTGTTATTGTTTTAAGTTTTGCTGCTGAATTCACATCCGGGTTTGCAGCTGCCGGCGCATTAATGGATGCCGGCGTTTTAAGTGTCAAACAAACGGTAATTGCATTGTTGCTTGGAAATGTTCTTGCTTTTCCTATTCGAGCCCTCCGTCACCAGCTTCCCAGATATATGGGAATTTTCTCTCCCAAAATGGGCCTGCAACTGCTATTATCCGGACAGATATTTCGAGTGGTGAGCATTATTTTAATGGGAACTCTTTATTATTTAATAGGTTAATATGTATCCAATCAACATTATCGGAATCGGACAAAGCAAATCTGATCTTACTGAAAAGCAATTAAATATCATACATGCCTGTGATCTTATTGTTGGAGGGAAAAGACAGCTTGACCTGTTCGATACAACAGGAAAACAAACCCTTCAGATCAAAGGGCACCTCAGCATAATCATTGATACCATCAAAGAGAAGGCAGATAGTCATAAGATTGTGGTTCTTGCATCCGGAGATCCATTATTCCACGGAATCGGATCCACCCTTACCCAGTCTTTTGACAAAAATGATTTGATTATCCATTCAAACATCTCTTCCATCAGTGCTGCCTTTGCCGCCATAAAAGAACCCTGGCATGATGCCAAAATCATCAGCCTTCATGGAAAATCCAAACAACCCTTTTCTTTTGCCAGCCTATGGAAAGAGAACAAAGTTGCTTTTTTAACAGATCCCATTATGGATCCTGTGTTTATTGCTTGCGAACTGATCAAAGAGGGCATAATAAATATTAACTTTTGTGTGCTGGAAAACATAGGCCATCCCACCAAGCAAAGGATACAATGGTTTAATAATCTTGATACCGTCCGAAACCAGATTTTCAGTCACCCCAATATTGTGATTCTTAAGAAAAACATAGATCCACACCGTGTTGTTTCACGTGAAACTCATATTGGAATGAATGACTCCTTGTTTAAACATTCAAAAGGCTTAATTACAAAATCAGAGGTCAGGAGCATCTCCCTGTCTAAGTTGAAATTAATCAAAAAAGACCATGTTCTATGGGATATTGGCGCAGGATCTGGTTCTGTAAGTGTCGAAGCCGCATTACAGCTTCCATGGGGACATGTCTATTCCATTGAAAACCGTCCAGATAGAATCCCGGACATCATTCAAAATATCCAAAACTTCAATTGTTCCAATGTTCAAGTCGTTAATGCTGACTTTCCTGACGGCATTGACGAATTAAGGCCCCCGGATAGAATTTTTATTGGCGGTGGCGGAAAAGGCCTTGAACAAATAATTGATGTTGCCTGCAATAAACTGAGACCCTATGGGGTTATTGTTATCAATACGGTATTATTGCAAACCCTTGAAACCTCGGTTCGAATTTTAGAAAAAAATAAGTTTAAACCCAGTGCGGTACAGATCCAGGTATCCCGATCCAAAGCCATGCCGTTTGGTCACCGATTTGAAGCCTTAAACCCGGTTTGGATCATCTCTGGATCAAAACAAGCTAAAAAAGAGACCACGTTATGAAAAAAAACAAAACCCCAGTAATTTTTGCCGGTGCCGGCCCCGGCGACCCGGATCTTATTACGGTAAAAGCAAAATCAGCATTGGAAAGGGCTGATCTTATAATCTATGCAGGATCCCTGGTTCCCAAAGCAGTGTTGTGCTGGAAAGGCAAAGCCACCCAAACCCTGTCCAGCGCGGACATGAGCTTGGATCAGATTGTAAAAGTCATAAAAGCCTGCCATGAAAAAGGAGGTCGGGTCGTTCGGCTTCATACGGGTGATCCGTCTTTTTACGGGGCTATTTTTGAACAGATGAGAGAACTGGATTCCCATGCTATCCCCTATGAAGTTATCCCGGGTGTGACAGCAGCTTTTGCTGCATCAGCAAAAATGAACATGGAATATACCCTGCCCGAAGTGACACAAACCCTGATCCTGACTCGGATTTCCGGCAGAACGCCGGTGCCTGAAGCTGAAGCCCTTGAACGCCTGGCTGCACATCAAGCCTCCATGGCCATATACCTGAGCATCGCCCACGTAAAAAAAGTCCAAAAAATTTTGGAAGCCCATTATGGAAAAGATTCTTTATGTGCCATCGCTTATAAGGTCAGCCATCCTGAAGAAAAAATCTTCACTACCCAGATAAGCAAACTGGAAGAAACATGCAACACCCATAACATCACCCGTCACGCCCTGATCATTGTGGGAAAGGCTGTTGAAGCCAGCCAATCAAAGAGCGATGTTTTAAAATCAAAACTTTATGATGCCACCTTTTCCCATGGATACAGAAGTGCTGAAAAATAAAAAAGACAAACCCATAGCGATCTGGGCGATCACACCGAATGGCAGAGCATTGGGGCTTGCGATTCAAGAAGAAATCCATGGGGCTATTCTTTTTATTTCTTTAAAAATCGATGGCTTCGCTACAACAGGGCTGAATATTATCACATTTGATAATTTGGCAATAGAGATTGCCCGGCAATTTAATTGCTTTTCAGGCCACATCTTTATTTTCGCAACCGGCATTGCCGTCCGAATGATTGCTCCACTTTTAAAATCAAAAACCATAGACCCGGCAGTGGTCGTGGTGGACGAAAAGGGCAACCATGCCATCAGCCTCATATCCGGGCATATCGGCGGAGCCAACCTATTGACAAATACCATCAGTTCCATTATCGGGGCTCGCCCGGTGATCACAACAGCCACCGATACCAATCAGGTCCCAGCCATCGATATGATTGCCAAAGATTTGGGCCTGTTCATTGAAACGCCAGAAAATATCAAACACATTAATATGGCTTTTTTGACGAGCAAAAAAGTATTTCTTCATGATCCATTAGGCCTTCTAAAACCTTTTCTTGCAAACTCTTTTTGGGAGTTCGAAAAAAACGTGGGGGTTGAAAATAGACCAGGGGGCCTAATCTTTTGTGATTATAAGACAGAATCGGTTTCACGTGAAACTTTAATATTGCGGCCTTTGGTTTTAATCGTGGGCATTGGCTGCAACCGGGGAACGTCTTTGGAAACGATCAAGGATTTTTTAGAATTAACGCTTAAACAAGCTGGCCTTTCAAAAAACAGTATCTTAAAAATTGCAACAAGTGATGTAAAAAAAGATGAGGGCGGATTGCTTTCTCTGGCCAATGAAATGCACATCGACCTTGAATTTTATAGCAAGGACGAATTAAACTCTGTTACTGACATACCAACGCCTTCAAAGATGGTGGAAAAACATTTAGGAGTTAAAAGTGTTTGTGAGGCAGCAGCCATCTTGTCGGCTGAAAACGGAACCCGGGAAGATTCAGGCCAGAAAAATTCAAACCACAAAGACTCAGATCAGAAAGATTCAATACTGATACTTCCAAAACAAAAAAATAAGGATGTCACCATTGCTGTGGCAATAATAAAATGAATTTATATGTAATCGGCACCGGCCCGGGGGATATCGACTATATATCCCCACGGGCTATTAAAATTATTTCAAAGGTAGATTGCGTGGCAGGTTACACCACGTATATTGATTTAATTTCAGATCTTGTCAAAGACAAAGAGATTATCTCTACCGGCATGATGAAAGAAGTGGAACGGGTGGAAAAAGCGATAGAACAGGCCCTTGCCGGAAAATCCTGTGCCTTGATCTCAGGTGGTGATCCAGGCATCTATGCCATGGCTGGATTAGTGTTTGAAATCTGCAGGGAGCGCAACATTAATATTACCAGACCCGGGTCAACAGACAAAACAGCGCTTTGTTTGGAGGTTATTCCCGGCATCCCGGCACTGGCTGCCGGTGCTGCTTTGGTTGGTGCTCCGCTGACCCATGATTTTGCAGCGATTTCTTTAAGTGATTTGTTAACCCCCTGGGAAAAAATTGAAAAAAGATTGTCCGCAGCCGCTATGGCGGATTTTGTCATTGTTCTTTACAATCCGAAAAGTAAAAAACGCGATTGGCAGTTGAAAAAGGCTCAAGAATTAATCATGGAACATAGAAACGGATCCACTCCGGTAGGGGTGGTCACCGGTGCCATGCGTGAAAACCAATCTATATTCTTTACCACGCTGGATCAGATAGAAAAAGCCGATATCGGCATGCAGACCGTTGTTTTTATCGGTTCTTCCACATCAATGCGATACATGGACTTTTTATTCACACCCAGAGGGTATTCAAAAAAATATGAGATTTAATTCCAAATAAACAGGAGCACATTTATGAAAGGATATATCCAGGTCTATACCGGCAATGGTAAAGGAAAAACCACAGCCAGCATCGGGCTTGCCGTCCGGGCAGCGGGTGCAGGCCTTAAGGTGTTTATTGTTCAATTTCTAAAAAAAGGGGATTACTCTGAAATCAAGGCCTTATCCAGATTTGAAAATATTCAAGTGGAACAATACGGGCTTGGAAAATTTGTAAAGGGCAAGCCGTCAAAAGAAGATATCGCCGCTGGTGCCCAAGGGTATTTAAAACTCTGCCTGCTTTTAAAACAAGGCAACCATGACCTGGTTATCGCTGAAGAAGGTAACGTGGCGCTCATGTGCAACCTGATCAGTGAACAAGAATTGTTAGCCCTGATGGATATGAAACCTGACCATGTTGAACTGGTGATTACAGGAAGAGGCGCCACCCCAAAAATCATTGAGCGGGCAGATCTTGTGACGGAAATGAAAGAGATTAAACATTATTATCAACAAGGTGTGACAGCCAGGGTGGGCATAGAAAAATGACAAAAAAAAACATTGCCATTCTGGGAACCGGCTCTGATGTGGGAAAAAGTATTGTGGCCGCAGCCCTTTGCCGATCCTTTGCTGATAAGAATATTAATGTTGCCCCGTTTAAAGCCCAGAACATGTCTAACAATTCAGGCATTACACCAGACGGCCTTGAAATGGGAAGGGCCCAGATTGTCCAGGCCCAGGCTGCAAAACTGGCGCCGCACGTGGATATGAACCCTATCCTTTTAAAACCCACAGGAGAAAAACACTCCCAGGTGATTCTCAATGGTAAGGTTCACGGTAACCATACAGCCATGGATTATCACAAAAACAAAGGGTTTTATTTTAAACAAGCCTGCCGTGCTTTTGACCGACTTGAAAAGCGTCATGACAGAATTGTCCTTGAGGGTGCCGGGTCCTGCGCTGAAGTCAATCTCATGCCCAATGATATTGTGAATTTTGCCATGGCCGAATATGCCGATGCCGATGTCATCCTCACTGCTGATATCCACAGGGGAGGCGTGTTTGCGCAATTGATTGGTACCCTTGACTGTCTGCCACAAAAATACCGGGACATGATCAAAGGGTTTATTATCAATCGGTTCAGAGGAGACATTGCCCTGTTTGATGATGGCGTGGACTGGATTGAGAAAAGAACCAACAAAAAGGTTCTTGGGGTTCTCCCCTGGTATTCCCATTTTAAAATTGACGCTGAAGATTCGGTTGAAATTGAAGAATGCAATAATTTTAAAGCCTTTGATACCAGCAAACCCGCCATTGGTATTATCCGACTCCCTCATATTGCAAATTTTACAGACTTTCATGCCCTGACAAAACAAAATGTTTTTCAAACAATCTTTTTTGACAAACCTGAACATTTATCAAAGTTTGATGCTCTAATTATTCCTGGATCAAAAAATACCCGGGCTGACCTTGATTGGTTGATGCCTGCATTCAAATCCGACTTGCATGCATTTCATGCGTCAAAAAAATTTATTTTTGGTATCTGCGGGGGATACCAGATGCTTGGAGAATTTGTGGATGACCCCGAAGGACATGAAGGCTCTCCCGGCCGCACTAAAGGCTTAAATCTTTTACCCATTCAAACTGTTTTAAAAGCACCCAAAACCACGACTTTAAGTAATTTCCAATGGCAGGGTGTTCCAGGAACCGGATATGAAATCCACATGGGTGTGACCAGGTTAACCTGTGGCAAACCCATGTTAACAATTGAATCAAGAAATAAAATTGTTTGCTCAGATCAGGATGGCTGCTTGTCAGAAGACGGCAGGGTAGCCGGCACCTATGTTCATGGTTTCTTTGATACCAAACAAATTTTAAAACAATGGATCAAAGTATCTGGATTGGATGTTGACTTATCAAAGCAAGATCTTGGTCATTCAAAAGATCATGAGTATACGCTTTTGAAAGAACATTTTGAAACACACATTGATCTTAGCGATATTTTTTAATGCATTCACAATATATAAGGGTTGGGTTATGAAATCATTTACTTTAGCGACGAAATTATCTATTTTATAAAAATATCATCAATCCTTTTAAATTAGGACATCTTTTTTGGAACAAGAAAAACACATTTTATCCCTTCCTGAACTTGCCCGACAATATGGAACCATAACTGCGGAACAATTTAAACAGATCAGCCAATTGTATTCACGCAAACAACAGCAGCAAGACTCGGTTGACTGGGCTGAACTGATGTTAAAACAAAGATTTGCCACAAGCTACCAGGTGGGACTGCTCAAGCTGATCCAGGAATATATGATCTTGAAAAAAAGAGGGGAAGAGTTTGGTAAAATTGCAATTGAAAAAGGCTTTGCCACTGCTGAAGATGTCAACAAGGCTCTTGAATTTCAAAAAAGAGAATTCAAACGAGCAAAAATAAAAAAACTGATCGGCGATATTCTTGTGGAATCCCGAGTCATCACTGTTATACAAAAAAATACGATCCTTAAGGAACAAACCTTTTTAGATAGCCAGGCAGAAAAAATATTCAATAATAATGTGTTAGAAGACAACAAAAAAGAGAATGAGACACCAACAGAAGAAACACAGATTTCTCTTTCAAAATATAACAAACAATTTTTGCAGATAAAGGTGCTGGACCAGGAATTTGCAGCCAGCGCCATTGAAAAAGGGTTTGCTTCAAAACGTGATATCGCAATGGCCCAAAAGATTCAGGAAGATGCCTTTGAAAACGAAAACAAGATTCAACTCATTGGTGAGATCATGGTTGAGTTCAACCTAATCACCAAAGAACAAAAAAATCTGATTTTAATGGAACAGGAAAGGCTCGATGACCAGGAAAAACTTGAAACAAACCATGGCATCCATGTATCCGTCAGTCCGGATCAAATGGAGGCTGTCATTCAAATTAACAAGGGTATGAAAAAGATCGGCTTACAAGACATAAAAAACACCCTACAACAAAAGGGGGTGTGCTATGGGATATATCCGGATGCCTTTCTTCAGTGCAACCTTGATGTGGGAAATACATCCTTTATTGCTGCCCGACAGGACTACTCCATTGAACTGATAAAAGACCGAAAAGCGGTCTATCATTTTAATACAAATAAAATTGATAAAGAACAAAAAGAGATGGGCGCCACTTTGGCTGAACAAGGTATAGGGCCTGAAACTCATTTGAAAAAAGGGGTCTTTGGAAATGATATAGAGCAATCTTGTGGTTATGATTTTACCTTTAGATGCAGGGCAGGCACTCGACTCTCAAAAGACAAGACCAAAGCCTTTGCAGGTAAATCAGGATTTCCATCACTGTCCATTGAACGAAAACTGTTCATCCATCCGACCATTAATGTTTTAGAAGATGCCGATTTGAAATATGGCGCCCTTGAAAAATATGCGAATTTAAACATTTTAGGGGTACTCACCGGAGCATATCCAGTAACGGCTGGTGATATTACCGCCCGGGAAATAAGAGGGGCCAATATTAATGCCATTGGTGATGTGACAGCCCAAATTGGCATCAATGAAGCAATCATCAATACCCAGGGCGATGTTCATGCCAGGTACATTCACAATTCCACTGTATACGCCTTTGGAGATGTTTATATCGAAAACGAGATCATTGATTCACAGATTTTTTGCAGCGGGAAAATTGAATCTCCCAATTGCCGTGTGATTTCATCCAACCTATATGGTAGAAAAGGCGTTGCGCTATCTGGTGTGGGAAACAACAGAACTCGACCCTGTATTATAGCAGCAGGAACTGAACACCATATTATAGAGATCATACATGCACTCAATTTAGAAATTCAGGCGGTTCGTCAGCCATTAGATGAGTTAAATGAACACAAAAATGAACAGGACCGAATTTCAGGAAAAATATTTCAAAAAATGGTTGAGTTGAAAATGTTTCATGACCGGGCCAAAAAGAAAAAAGAATCTCTTTCAATTGAATTTCAAAAGAAAAAAAGAGCCTATACAAAAGAAAAATTAAAAAACGTTGCAGCCCTGTTGAGCCATTTTCAAAACAGAATGACATCATCTGTGTCTTCATTAAAAGAATTCAATATTAAAAAGAAAAATTGTGATAAAAAAAAACTTGCGCTTGAAAATAAAATGCAGGAAATTGAACCAAAAATTGAACAAGAACTTTCTGAGCTTAAGGCCGACCTTCTGGCCTTTTTAGAGTGGGCAAGAAAAAAAGAGAATATTGTAAAAATAACAATAAGCGGCACAGTTTTTTCCGGAACTATTTTCAAAGGGATTTTTTCTTCGATGAAAACAGAAAATACCATGGATTGTATTTCAGTTTTTGAAAAACAATTATCAAAAAATATTTTTGAACTTTCAGTTCAAAAAAAATAATTCGTTTTAGGTAATATGCTATGCGATTGAGAATCATTATATTAATATTAGCCGTATTTGCTTTTCTTTCTGCATCAACCGGTGGGCTTCTATACTACTACTCTTTCAGGAGCGCCGCCTTTCAAAAGAATGAAGCTGAATCCAATTCCCGGTTACAATTATTATCTGATCAGCTCTCCTTTAACCTGGCTGAACACATTAAACCGGTGAAAACCCTGTCTGGAATGAAAGAGCTTCGGGCCGTGCTGACAGATACCAACCTGGACTCTCTTTTTCAGGCCAATAAAATACTAGATCATTTTCAATCCTCTTTAAATGTTGAAGTCTGCTATTTAATGGATAACAATGGTGATACCATATGTTCAAGCAATCGAAATAATCCTCTTAGCTTTGTGGGGAAGAACTTTGCTTTTAGACCCTATTTTAAAAAAGCGAATAAAGGAGACTCATTCACTTATCTGGCACTAGGGGCCACTTCGAATAAAAGAGGCGTTTACCATTCTTATCCGGTTTATGATGAACCTAAAAAAAATATCATTGGTGTGGCTGTTATCAAAGCATCGGCAGAGTCTGTTGAAGCCCAGCTCTTTTCAAATACAAAAGACACCTTGCTTTTTGTAGACCCCAATGGGGTTATTTTTATATCGAATCGAACTGACTTGCAGTTTAATCTACTGTGGAAGCTGGATGAGCCCCGAATTAATGCACTCATAGATTCAAAACAATTTGGCAATGGCCCGTGGGAATGGGCTGGTTTTTCAAAAATGCCAGAAAACTTTGTTGTGGATCAAAAAAATACTCGATATCTTTTTTCCAGCCTGTCTGTCCCCAACTATCCGGGCTGGGAAATCGTGAGTTTAAGAAACTATAATGATCTTGCTAAACAGGTATCTGAGCCTTTTGTCAGGATCATGGGGCCTGTGGTGACGTCCATATTGATACTGGCAGGCACTCTGGTCCTGATCCTGTATCAACTCGGTGTTAAAGAGATCGCAATGCGTAAAAAAGCAGAAAAAGAGCTTCGCTTAAATGAAGAACGATACCGGCATATCTACCATAAAACGCCGGTGATGCTCCATTCCATAGATATTGAGGGTAGGGTTATCCGAGTCTCAGATCATTGGCTGGAAGTCATGGGATATGATAGAAATGAAGTGATCGGCAAACCACTGGTCAATTTTTTTACACCACAATCAAAAGAATATGCTTTAAATACCATTTTTCCCATTTTTTTTAAAACCGGGTTCTGCAAAGATATTTCCTACACCTATATTAAAAGAAATGGTGAACAAATCGATATCCTGCTTTCCTGCTACGGTGAAAGAGATGATGCCGATAATATCGAACGATCCCTGGCCGTCAGTGTGGATGTGACTGAAAAGAATCGGGTCCAGAGGGATTTACAAGAGGCCACTGAAAAGCTTTCTCAATACTCCCAGGACCTTGAACTGCAGGTATATAAACGGACGGATCAATTAGAACAGGCCCAGAAAAATTTAAAAAAACTATCTAAAAATATTATTGCGTCCCAGGAAAGAGAAAAGGCCCTGGTGGCAAGAGAGCTACATGATCATCTGGGTCAGGTTCTCACTGCCTTACGCATTGATGCCGTCTGGATAGAAAAACTATTAAAGGATATCGGCGAGGATGCCGGCAACAGAGCCCGGAAGATGTGTTCTTTGATTGATACGACCATCGACGACGTAAGAGATATGGCCTACCGCTTAAGACCTCGCGTTCTTGATGATTTGGGCCTTGCTGATGCCTTGGAATCTTTATTGTCTGATTTTGAACGCCGGTCAAATATTTCATGCGTTTTCCACCGCAGTCCCATACCTGTCATTGACGATACCGTATCAACAGCGCTTTATCGAATCGGACAGGAAGCTGTGACCAATTCTCTTCGCCACTCCAATGCAACAACTATCACTGTGACTCTTGAAAGCGATGATGAAGGAATTATCTTAACCATTAACGATAACGGCTCAGGTTTTGATGCCATCACCAACATAGAAATGGACGGGTTTGGTATTGAGGGCATGAAAGAAAGAGCGAGTCTCGTAGGCGGGCGGCTGGATATCTATTCCAGTGCAGCCAAAGGATCCACCATTTGTTGTAAAGTAAAAGTAAAAGGATAGCCCATGATTAAAGTACTTCTTGCAGATGACCACAGCATTGTTAGAGAAGGATTGAGAAGGGTTCTTGAAGACAGCAACGAAATTGAGGTGATTGCCGAGGCTGCTGATGGAGAAACCGCCCTGGATGAAGCATTGAAAAAAAAACCAGACGTGGCCGTCATTGATATTTCCATGCCCGGCATGGACGGGTTGGAGGTTGTGACCCGGTTAAAAGATCTTGGCTCTGATGTGCCTGTCCTTATTTTAACCATGCATGATGAAGAACAATATGTCATCCGGGCCATTGAAGCCGGGGCCATGGGATATGTCACCAAACAGAGTGCGCCGGAACAATTGGTGGCAGCAGTGAAAAAAATTCGTTCCGGTGGTCGATATTTAACAGAAAAAGCCAGTGAAGCCCTTGCATTAAAGGTAATCAGGGGAAATAAAGGCCAGACCCTTAATGATTCTTTATCCATGCGAGAACTCCAGGTATTGAGAAAGCTGGCCATGGGCTCCACAAACAAAGAAATCGCCACGTCTTATAATATCAGCGTTAAAACCGTAGATACCTATCGGTCCAGGATTTTAAAAAAATTGAGCTTGAGAAATAATGCGGAATTGTCCCGGTATGCCATTCAAAATAAGCTGGTAGAGCTTTAAAACCCTGAAAATTAAAAACCACCGGCAACTTATTGCCAGTGGTTTTTATTAAATTATCTGTGTAAGCGTTATGCAGCCGATTTTTCACCTTTTTTAAAGTATTTGAACCAGTATCCGCTCAGCACATATGAATACAGCCAGGTTGCAAAAAAGATTCCTATAAACCAAAGTGTAATGCTGGTTTTAGTTCCGACCAGGGAGAATTCCGGTACATACCCGAACAGGATCGGTCCAAGGTATAAGAATTTTGCAAACTTGAACGAAGCAAAGGCCGTTCTCCACATATTGGCCTTGGCAATGGTAGCTCCGGCAAAGGCTGCGATGCACACAGGGGGTGTGATATTAGAATCCTGGGATAACCAGTAAACGATCATATGAGCGGCTATTTCATTCACACCCAGATGGGTTAGCGCAGGAACCGCAACAACTGCTGTTATCAGATATGCTGCAGTCACCGGAACACCCATACCCAGCACCAATGATGCAAGGGCAACCAGAAAAATGGTCACTAATAAGTTACCATCTGCCAGCCCAATCATAATGTCAGCAAAGGTCAGAACCAGACCGGAAAAGGTTAAGACACCAATAATAATACCGATAACACCGACTGTGGCACCAATTTTAAGACTGTTTTCCGTCCCTTCCCTGGAGGCTTTCACAAAACGCTTCAAACCGGTATTAAGAGTAGGGCGCATATCTTTTTTAATAATGTACCACAATGCACTGAGTCCCAGGCCGACAAAAACCATGTGCAATTCAGAAAAAATCTTGAGAAAACCGCTTGCACTCTCTTGGCCCATGACCGTGCTGACTAAATGGGAAAGTATCTGTGCGCCCACAACAAGCACCATGATCAAAGCCATGGTATAGTCAATGTGTTTGTCTTTTTCTTTATAACTGACGACTATACAGGCGGCCATCCCCAGTATGGCTGAATATCCCGGAGAGAATCCAGATAACATGAATATGGTGATAACCACCAGCGGCAGCATGTAAAACCATTCTTTTTTAAAAATATGCATGGCTGAATGTTCTGATTTTTCACCCACAATGTTGTTTTTTTTGGCTTCATAGTGCACCATACAAAAAACTGAAAAAAAGTACATCAAGGCTGGGAAAAGGGCCACAAGCATGATCGTGGAATAGGGCACACCTGTCAGTTCTGCCATGATAAATCCACCGGCACCCATTATCGGGGGCATAAACATTCCACCAATGGAAGCAGCCGGCTCTATTCCCCCGGCTATGTGGGGTTTAAATCCTGCCTTTTTCATCATTGGAATGGTAAACATACCAGTGGAAACCGTGTTTGCAATGGCTGATCCTGAAATAGAACCAAACAATCCTGATGCAATAACCGAAACCTTACCTGGTCCACCGATTTTATGACCCACCGCTGCAAGGGGCCAGTCAATAAAAAATTTCTGGGCGCCACATTTTTCAAGAAATGCACCAAAAAGAACAAACAAGATGACATAGGTGGCCAGAACATTGGCCATAATTCCAAAAATCCCGTCACTTTTATAGAATATACTGACGCATAATTCTGTAAACGGTGCACCGGCATGGGAAACAATATCCGGTGCCAGATATCCGTAAACACCATATGCCAGCAGGATTACACCCATGAAAACAAAGATATTTCCAACCACCCTGCGGGCCAGCTCAATACCGACTAAAACACCGATAATGGCAAAAACCATATCGGTTTGTGTTTCAGCACCTGTCCGATAATTAATAACCTCAAACATCGCCATCCAGTAGCCGACGGAAACGATTGAAAGAGCGATGAGAATATAATCCACAACCCGCATGATCGTTGATTTGGATTTATACAACAGGAAGACAAGAATATAGGTTATGATGACATAAATACCTCTGTGGTACTGGGTTGCCATGGGCTGTATAACCGCAGCATAGGAATAAAAAAGGACCAGAAATACCGAGAGAACATCAAACACAATCCGCTCAACTTTATTTAATTTTTCAAACACGGTTTGCCTTCCTATTTTTCTGATTAATAATTGTTGTTTTTTCTATTTTTTTCTAAGATACGGGCCCTTAGCGATCAAAGCCCATATCTTATATGCTATCGATTTATACTTAATTTGTCTTTTATAGAACGCCTTTTTCTTTCCAGAATTTTTCAGCGCCTGGATGGAAAGGAGTTACAATACCCATAGGGCCGGTTTTAACAGACATGCCCTTAAAAGTTTTCTTCTGTTCTACCATGTGTTTCAGACCATCTTCGGTATAGATTTTTGAGAGAATGTCGTAAACGATATCAGCAGACAGATCTTTATTAGCGATCCAGATGGCTGAATCCTGGAAAGATTTGATTTCAGT
Source organism: Pseudomonadota bacterium (assembly GCA_043826275.1). Classification (GTDB taxonomy): domain Bacteria; phylum Desulfobacterota; class Desulfobacteria; order Desulfobacterales; family Desulfobacteraceae; genus Desulfobacula. The sequence continues at coordinate 16,771 of JBDRQO010000024.1, read as the reverse complement.
ATCAACACCCTTATAGGTACCGGCTGGAATCGAGTAGACTGCAAAATAAGGAAATGCTTTATACAATCCAGATTCCTCTGCATCGGCATTCAGATCGATCATGGCTATATCGTTGGTCTGGGCAGCCATGATAACCGCTCCACTGGGCGCTGCAGTGAACAGCCAGAAGGCGTCTAACTGGTTGTTACCAAACGCCTGGGCTGCATCATTGTAGCCCATTGCATTTCTTTCGATTTTGTCCCAGATACCCATGTGGGTGAAAAACAATTCGCAGTTAGCAAATGCACCGGAACCGGCATTACCAACACCCACTTTTTTACCGGCAAGATCTCTTGTACTAGTAATTCCTGAATCTTTTTTGACAACCAGCTGGGCAGGAGCGCCAAACAGCCATGCAACAGCCATGATATCTTCATACTTTGTTGAATCGCCTGTCAATTTACCATTCCGTGCTTTCCAGACACTGCCTGAATAACTGACAGCCATCTGAACTTTACCAGCATTTGTTTTTCTAAGATTTTCTGTATCACCGGCAGAAGACTGCGCCTGAACTTTATAGTTTGCAGCATCTTTGATGGGACCAAATACCTGAACTGCGTTGGCAACAACCTGGAATGTTCCACCGGCTGGTCCACCACCAAATACAACTCGTTCTTTAGCAAATGACGTCTGGCAGAATGCCATGGCCACAACAGCGATAAAACCCATGATTAATAATTGTCTTGCTTTCATACGATCCTCCTGTTTGTTGATTGTTACCTTGAACATAAAAATCCACTTTTACTAAACACATAATATCAAACAAGAAGTTCTGGATTCAATTGGAGGATTTCTGATTATACTATAAGAAAATTTCTTACAAAAGGATGGTTTCCTTTTGCTTTTATAAGAGTCAGGTTTGTTGCACAATTATATTGAAAAGACAACAGCGAAGCCCTTTTCCTGGTTGGCATAAGGTCTGTAGCACAGCCCTGAACACATCTATATCTCCAATACTTGATCCACCGAAGAAAAAAGTTGTGAAAATCGTCGGCCATTTTTCGAATATTTTTTATAAAATTTCAAGGATTTTTTAACAATAGATAAAACCTGTTCCTGGGTCTGCAGGCCAGGAATTTCCAAAGCCAGTCTGGGATGCCGTCCCAGCCTCCCGCCCAGCATGACGCGAAATCCTGTTTGATTCTCTTCAAGGGTTGTGGTGGGGCACTGCCGAATGCATTTAGCGCATGCAAGACAACGATTAAAATTAATAACAGGGCGTTGGTTGTCCACATCAAGCGCAATGGCTTCTTCTTCACAAGCCTCCACGCAAGCATTACAAAGCGTACAGGGGGCATCAGACAAGCCAGGCAGCGCGGCTCCGATAATACCAATATCAGCGATTTGAGGACGAGAACAGGCATTGGGGCAATCAGAAACCACAATCCTGAATTCATGATGAAATTTTAAATCTCCTTTTACATTCTGCTTTAAAAATGAAAGCAGGTCTGCTTTTTGAACTATTATTTCTATCTGAGCCACCAGGTGGGTGCCTGAACAGGCTACATTCGGACACCCTGTTCCACCAAAGCATGTGGAAACCTCGTACCCCTTAATTTCTTTTTCCATCCCGCCTTTGGATAAAAATTTCTTTTTCAACTCATCAACATCTGACAGATCAACGCAATGCTTTCCCTTTTGTTGGACAAAGGCTTCTACTTTTGTTTTTACCTTTTTCCGAACAAAAAAGGGAACCTTTTGCATGGCCTGGTCTGCATCATCAGACCATTTCATGAAAGAATTTTCCCCCTGGCGCTGACCACCACTTCTTTAAACGGAATATCAATGGCTGCTCTTTCAAGGGCTTTTTTAACAATGATCGGCAAAGCTGAACAACAGGGCACTTCCATGACGACAGATGTAATACTTTTAATACCAGACACAGCAAAAACCTGGGAGAGCTTTTCAACGTACGCATCTGCATCGTCAAACTTTGGGCAACCGATCATGATAGCTTTTCCCTTGAGAAAATCTTCATGAAAATGAGGATATGCCACAGGCACGCAATCGGCCGCAATGAGCAGGTCAGCACCTTTTAAAAACGGTGCGCCAGGCGGTACCAACTTGATCTGAACCGGCCAGTGACCCAGGGCTGAATCACCCTGCGCCCCTTTTAATATGGGCTTATTTGCACACCCGCACGGTTCGGATGCACTGGCTGTGGGAAATGTTTTTATTGCTGCTGACGGACACCCACAGGCCACTGGCTCTTTCTTTTTTTGCGCCTGAGTTTTTAGCAGCTCTTCAACCGCTTGTTCATCAAAATCGTCTGCTTCTCTTTCAATAATTTTTAAGGCATCTTCAGGACAATCACCAATGCAGGCCCCAAGACCATCACAATATTTATCTGCAATGACTTTAGCTTTACCGTCAATAATCTGAATTGCACCTTCTGCACAGGCCACCACGCAATTGCCACAACCATTACAGAGCTCCTCGTCTATTTCAATTATTTTACGCATGATCTTCATGGTGTTCTCCTTGTTTAATATCTTTATATATAATGCCGTTAAAGGCATATATTATTCATGTTTAAATATTGTTTAAAAAATCATCGTGCTATAAAAGGGTCTGCCGAGCCAGTTCATTTCCGGCCGGGGTCAGGAAAACCCTATCAATTTTGTCAATAAATTCAGTTGCGCTCACACCCTCTTTTTTTTCACAATCAACCATATAGGCCAAGTTATTTGCATCGTGCAATACTTTTTGATCCAGGCTGTCGTCATCTGACGGACGTTCATGTTTGCCCACCATTTTCATGACTTCATTAATCAGCTCTTCTTTTGCCCCTAATTTTTCCATAATTTCTTTGGCTACTTTGGGACTTTCCTGGCTGACGATTCCAGGGTCATCTGACTGATGGAGCTCTCGTGCATTCTTAATACCGATATCATATAGATAGGCTGCGCACAAAATCACAGGCAGATTTGCTTTTTCTTTTTTTCCGATCTTTTCTGCATAACCGGCTACTTTTATCACATGCCCGATGTGCTTGAAATCTGTCCCAATATATCGTTTCATTTCAACAGCCACACGATCTTTTAACAGATCATCTCTTTGGGCAACAAATTCTTCAGGCAAGGTTCCTAAGCACTGCTCGGCAAATTTGCAATAAGAGGCGCAGCCAAAATCCATCTTTGGATTAACAATCTTTTTTTTGCAGTTACCGCATCTTCTAGTTGCATCATCTTTAAAAAACTCCATGGGATGATCGCATTCCGGGCATGTGGTCTCAAAGATGGCATCTTCACTCCAGTATTGAGTATCTTGTCCAGGACATTTCATTTTAAGCCTCCTTGCAAACCATTGAGGTTGATGCCCGGTGCATGAACGATTCATGCGCCGGGCGATTTATATTTATGAAGTTTTCTAGTTTCCTGCCATCATGGCTGCTACATCCGTATCCGCATCTGTAATGAGTTTAATATCAAAGTTTTTCACAAGAACATCCAGAACGGCCGGAGAAACAAAGGCCGGCAATGTTGGCCCTAATCTAATACCTTTAACGCCCAGGTGAAGCAGTGCCAGAAGAACGGCAGCCGCTTTCTGCTCATACCAGCCAATGTCAAAAGAGATCGGCAGATCATTGATATCATCCAGCTCAAATACTTCTTTGAGTTTAAGTGCAATAACGGCAAGAGAGTAAGAATCATTACACTGCCCGGCATCCAGAACCCTTGGAATACCGCCGATATCTCCCAGGTCTAATTTATTGTAACGATATTTGGCACATCCGGCAGTCAAAATAACAGCATCCTTTGGAAGTTTTTCAGCCACTTCAGTAAAATAGCTTCTGCCTTTCTGGCGACCGTCACATCCAGCCATGACAACAAACCGTTTAATGGCGCCTGATTTTACCGCATCCACAACTTTGTCGGCCAATGCCAGGACCTGATTATGGGCAAAGCCACCGACAATTTTACCGGTCTCAAGCTCAACAGGAGCGCTGCAGGTTTTGGCAAGAGCAATAATTTTAGAAAAATCTTTGGATCCACCATTGGCTCTTTCTGCAATATGGGTGCTGCCCGGATAACCGGCCACTCCTGTGGTGAACAAACGACCTGCATAGGTGCATTTTTTCTTGATTGGGATAACGCAGTTAGTGGTCATGAGAATCGGGCCGTTAAAGGTTTGGAAATCTTCATTCTGGTGCCACCAGGAACCGCCGTAATTTCCTTTAAGATGAGCATATTTTTTAAATGCAGGGTAGTAATTGGCTGGAAGCATTTCCCCATGGGTATAAACATCCACGCCGGTTCCGTCTGTCTGTTTTAACAGTTCTTCCATATCTTTAAGATCGTGACCGGAAATCAATATTCCAGGGTTGGTTCCCACACCGATATTTACTTCACTCAATTCCGGGTTGCCATAGGCGCTGGTATTGGCACCATCAAGCGTTGCCATTGTTGTTACGGCAACTTCGCCACACTTGAGAACCATGCCCACCATTTCATCAACAGAAAGATCTTTGGTGGTGGATGCAAGGGCTTCATAAACAAAATTAAAAATATCATCATTTCTTGCACCCAGAACAGCGGCATGATCCGCATAGGCAGCAACGCCTTTAAGACCAATGATTAAAAGTTCACGTAGAGATCTGACATCTTCATTTTCAGTGGCCAGAATGCCTACGCCTTCTGCTGTTGTTTTAAACGAGCCTGCATCATCGGAATACCATGTGGCACAGGCAGGAAGATCAGACCCTAGTTTATCTTTTACACTGTTATACAATTCTTTTTTTACTTTCTGAGCCTTTTGGATCCACTCAACAATGCTGTTTTCATCAAAATTGGCATTGGTAATGGTTGTAAAAAGTGCCTGATTGACAAAAATACCCACATCCTGAGAAATAGTTTCACCAGCAGCCTGGGCTTTATTTGCAATTGCACCGATTCCTTTAAGATTATCGATCAAAAGATCCTGCAGAATGGCAGTATCATTTTCTTTTCCACAAACGCCTTTAATGGTGCATCCTTGATTTTTAGCTGTTTCCTGACATTGAAAACAAAACATACGCTTTCTCCTTAATATATAGTTAATAACAATTGGTCTTTACATCTTGATATGAACTTAATATAAAAAAAGAATTCAATCCTTGACTTAAATCAAGTATTTGTATTTTTTTTAAGTTTTTTTAAGAAAATTAATCTGATTTCATTAATGAACGAGCAGTAATGGAGAATTATACGTTATTAAAAAGCTTAAAACAATCCCTCTTTTTTCAGGGCTTTCCGATGAGCACCTGGAAAAAATTGCTCAAATTGCCTCAAGTCTTAAATTCAACAATGGAGAAATGATCTTTCATGAAGGTGATAAAGGCGACGGCTTTTATATGGTTGAAAAGGGTAAGATAAAAGTATTTAAACTCTCGTTTGAAGGCAAAGAACAGATACTTCATATCTATGGTCCTGGACATCTTTTTGGAGAAGTTCCAGCCTTTTCCGGTAAAAACTTTCCAGCTTCCTCCATGGCCCTTGAAAAAACCACTATTCTTTTTCTGCCAAGAGAAAAGTTTGTAAATCTTATTGCCCAAACCCCGGGACTGGGTATGAATCTGCTGGCTGATCTTTCCATGAGACTTCGTGACTTTACGGTTCAGATTGAAAACTTAAGCTTAAAAGAGGTTCCGGCAAGGCTTGCAGCCTATATCCTCACCCTTTCCAAAGAGCAGGAGAATGAAAATCAGGTTACGCTTCCCATTTCCAAGGCTCAACTATCTAATCTCATCGGCACCACACCGGAAACCGTTTCAAGAGTTTTTAAGAAAATGATGGCTGCTTCTTTAATTGAAGTCCAGGCCAAAACCATCCTCATTCATGAGCTTGACGGCCTGCTTGATTTATCTGAATCCGGGAACCTTTCCTGATCAACTTTTTTTATGTAATACGACTGACTTAACATGGGTTTTTTTTTCACATTCAGTTCATTTTTAGCCGTTATCTATGCCTATACCGGCTTTCGCCTTATCCCATCGCTTTTTAAAGGCAAAAAAGCCATGGGGGCCTGGGTGATCCTGACCTTTTTATTCCTGATTTTAATTGTTCATATTTACTTTAGGCACTCTCACCTTAACCCTTATCTTACCCAGACCCTTGCCTGGACAGGATACTCAGGGCTTGGCCTGATCAGTTACCTGTTCTGCATGGCATTTGCTCGAGATCTTTTAATCATCCCTTCTGTGACTTTTTTAAAGATCAGACAATTTTTATCCCCCCAACCCAAACAGGTCCAGCCAAGCCTGGAAAGAAGAAAGTTTTTATACAAAGCATCAAGCACTGCCATTCTGCTCATGGGTGGGCCCATTGCGGGGATTGGTACCTTTTTTGCCCTTCAAAAACCAAAAGTGATTCAAGTTACTATTCCTTTGAAAGAGGAATTTAAAAACCTGACCGGTCTTACGCTTGTTCAATTTACCGATCTCCATATCGGCCCAACCATTGGATACCGCTATGTTAAAAAAATCTGTGATACCATAAAAACACTTAATGCCGACATCATTGTCTTTACCGGCGATCTTGCCGATGGCTCTCCTTCGGATCTGGCCCATGCCGTTTCCCCGCTTATGGATCTTTGGGCCCCTTTTGGCAAATTTTTCGTCACAGGTAACCATGAATATTATTCCGGTGCAGAGCGCTGGATCAATCAGGTTAAAATTTTAGGATATCAACCCTTGCTCAATGAGCACCGGGTCATTGAATATAACAATGGCCTTCTGACCCTGGCCGGGGTCACAGACATTCGGGCAGAGGTCTTTTTCCCCCATCATCGATCCAGTCCTGAAGCTGCTATTAAAGGCGCACCAAAAAACAGTTATAAACTCTTGCTGGCCCATCGGCCCACCAGCGTTTATGATGCAGCAGATGCAGGATTTGATCTTCAATTGTCCGGCCACACCCACGGGGGACAATATTTCCCGTTTGAATATTTTGTTAAACTCCAGCATCCTTTTATAAAAGGAATGTACCAGCACAGACAAACACAGGTTTATGTCAACCAGGGCACCGGATACTGGGGCCCACCTTTGAGACTGGGCACTTTTCCTGAAATCACCCTGTTCAAATTTATTTAATGGATTTATAGGCCTTGTTTTGGTATAAAAAAGCCAAAGATCTTGATATGCTTTAATATTTTATATAGAGCTTAAACTATCATTCTTGCTTTAAGGCTTAAAGCGGCGAATACTTTAGGAAAAAATGAAATGAAAATTTATGCATACCCATCGGATAGTGCGGAAAAAAGAGTAAAAGAAACCATTGAAAGAGGTTTGGGCTTTTCCAAAAAAGACCTTGAAATTGTTGAAGCCATTCTTGAAGATGTAAAAACACGGGGTGACCAGGCCCTTGTAGAATATACCCAGAAATTTGACTCAAAAAATGTCACCATTGATTCAATAAAGGTGACCCAGAAAGAAATTGATGCCGCACTTAAAAAAGTTGATGCCGACTTTCTTAAAACCCTTGACCGGTCTGCCAGCCAGCTTGAATATTATCATTCAAAACAAACTCAAAACTCCTGGATCGATACTCCCAGGAACGGTGTAATGGTGGGGCAGATGGTCAGACCCGTCAGTGCTGCGGGTGTATATGCCCCAGGGGCCAAAGGCGGAAAAACACCTCTTGTATCATCGGTTCTCATGGGTGGCATTCCTGCCAAAGTGGCTGGTGTCCCAAACGTTTATCTTATGACACCGCCCATGGAAAATGGAGAAATCAACCCATACATCCTGGCTGCTGCCCAGAAAGCCGGTATTACATCAGTCTTTAAGGCAGGGTCTGCCTGGGCAATTGCTGCCCTTGCATATGGGACACAAACTGTTCCAAAAGTGGATGTGATTGTGGGCCCGGGTAATATTTTTGTTACCCTTGCAAAAAAGATTGTTGCCGGAACCGTTGGCATTGACATGATTGCCGGCCCCAGTGAAATTTTAATCATTGCTGATAAAAATGCTGATCCCAATTTCCTGGCAGCCGATCTGCTTTCCCAGGCCGAACATGACGTCATGGCATCTTCCATCCTGGTTACTGACTCTGAAAGCCTTGCCAAAAAGACTATAAAAGCGCTGGAAGATCAGATAGAAAAATTGTCCAGAAAAGATATTGCCAGAGAATCCATTGACCGGTTTGGTGCCGTCATGGTGGTGCCGGATATTGAGACCGGGATTGAATTATCCAATCGCCTGGCTCCTGAGCATCTTGAACTCATTGTTGATAATCCCTTTGATTATATTGATCAGATACAAAATGCCGGTGCTCTCTTTTTAGGTGCCTATACGCCAGAACCCATGGGCGATTATATTGCCGGCCCCAACCATGTTCTGCCAACTGCCGGGACAGCCAGATTTTCTTCAGCATTAAGCGTTGAGAACTTTACCAAGAAGACCAGCTTGATCCACTATTCCAAAGCAGCCTTCCAAAAAGAAGCAGATGATGTGATCAGGCTGGCTGAAACAGAAGGCTTAGGTGCCCATGCCAATTCTGTAAAGATCAGAAAATAATCTTTCTTGAAAAAGCAATGGGTTTATATATAATATCGGTTGACAATCAAAGAGGCTGATCTTAGTTTTAGATAAAGTTTTCCTGTGAGATACCAAAAGAAAGAATAATTATACTGAGGAGGGTACACCATGACCAACGATAAAAAGAAAAAAGACTATTGTGATGCTGAAGACCAGAAAAAAGTTGTCGAAAAAATGACTGATTGCGATAAAAAGTCAGAGTCAGATAAAGACAAAAGCGAATGCTACTCCAAAGTCGTTGAAAAGGATGATGGCTGCATGTCTTCTTGATAGGAAGGTGTGAACGGTAAAGTGCCTGGCTCTCTCTTAGAGTCTGCAAGAATGTGATTTATATATTATAAAAAACACTCTGGTAATATTGGTTTTATTAAGCTTATCAGGCAATATAGTTGAACATGAACATCTGCGGCTTGTCCGTCAAAATGTTCATGTTGGGAATTTTTTTAAAAATTCATTTTTGATATCAAAATAATGTTTAGTGGCTATATTCTCATCTATACGCCCAAGAATACATGGTAAATGCAAAATTTCCGATTAGATAGGTCGTGCCAGGTCTCATAAACTTCCTTTGTGGCTAACAGCGTAGAGCTTTTCATTTTTTCAGGCCGCAACAATCGGAGTTCCTTTATTTTAGCCTTAATGTATCTATCAACCCCTGAAAAGGCTTTTTGAAGATCACCATCATATACATAGCCAAGCATTGCACCGGTGGTCATAAACCGCGCATATTGTCCGGAAACAAAGCGCATCATGCCCTCGTTGACATAATCATCATTTCCGGCATCCATTTTCCCTTTGACAGATCTTACTCTTAAGCGTTTGGCTTCAATGGCAAAATAAGTTTCAGAACCATATCCGCGAGATATCAGGATGTCAACATATCCTTCCGGAGAATCTGAATCGGGTTCTGATGGTGGTAATTCCGGTTGCAGATGAAGACTTAAAGGGCCATCCCTGAACCCCGGCAGTTGATTCATTTTTACACCAAAACGTCGGGTCAGTTTATTCTCAATTTCATTGGACATCTTTTTTCTAAGCGTTTCCCCCGCCAGAAAAATGTTAGTCAAAATAATAGGAATATACCCTGTAGGGAAAAGCTTTCGGAATTCATGAGGTCCTTCACCCATTAAGGACCTCATGGGATTGAACAATTTCACCGTAAATCCGGGCCGCGTCATTTAAAGCAGCTGTACGCGTCCAGTTCATAAGGATGTTGGGTCGAATAATATGTATCTGTTTTCCTTGAAAAACCAAAAGATCGCGCTGATATAACAATGTCCCATATTCATTTGAAGCAACTTTCTGCAATTTATCTGCATTTTCAGCAATTTCCTGTGAAATGGTTTTTTGTTCGTACTTTGATTCTTTTTCAGCTAAATCAACGGTTACCATGGCCAATCCGGTGTTCTTATCCACGCCCCCTTTTGCTTTGACGCGATATTGAGACCCTTCTGTTTCAGCCCAGGAATTCAATGTGCCTGTCAATGTATCGGCATATACGCCCAATCCATTTGCGGCATAGGGTTCAACAGAGGTTTTCACTAAGGAATCAAGCGTCGTTGTTTTGGGCGAATACCTGGTGGTTGGGGTGGAGCTGGGTTCAAAAATCCAGAAGGTATCTTCCACCAGCATTATCTCCTGATCGGTCAAGCCGAAGTATTGGTAAATCAATGGCTCGATTTCATCCTGGAATTCATCAACCCTGCGTTTTCGTTCCTCCCGCCATTGTTTACTGAAATCAGAATTTTTGTCTTTTAGCAAAGAATAACTATCAGCCTCAGATTGTATTTTATTAAATATGATAGATAGTTTCGTTCTTAGCTCATCAAACTTTCGGACGACCTGTTTTACGATTTTATCCGAATCCGGTGAAATAAACTCGTGATTAGGCAATGGAAAGGGAACTCGGAGAACTTCATTCAAATGAACTTGATCTCTTTCTGTCCCCCAATTTGTCGATACATGAAATAAATAGTATCTAGCTAATCTGGATCGCAAATAAACGGATAAAAAAATTAATAAATTTGCATCTTCAACAGGACCTGATATTGAACGTAACGCATGTTGAAAAACAACATTAAAATCGCAATACGCTATTTTGTCAAATCCGCGGCTGAACAGAACAAGAGGGCCATCGAACAATTCTATTGGTGGTTGGCTATATAAAACATCTGTTCTATAGTTCTTCGCTTTTAATCTTTCTATAAGAAAAATAGTTTCTTTTTTGAGTATAAATAAATCGCTATTCCAAGGTTGGGCTTCAATAAAAGCCGTATTATCGGGCCAACGAATTGTTTTGGGTGCTCGATCAGAATCCGTTTTTTGTAAAGGCCATGGTTTTATTCCTTCACCAGTAACCCACCTTTTGCTCCTACTTTTACTCTTTTTCCTCAATTCACTAAGCACATCAACATGGTCACTCAGAGATGGCAAAGCTTGTAACAAATCAAGCAACTTTTGATCTCGCGGTGTTCCCCATAGTAGGCGTTTCCATACAACCGGCGCGGTTTTGGTTTGGGTTGCAGCAAGAATATCGACCAGTGGCAGCCAGGTTCGAGACGAAGGATTTATAGTCACAACCCCTTTGCGCAAACCGTCTCGATTAAATTTGGGGGCATTAAACTCGATTTTATGTTGAAAGACTTTTGGTACTGTATTTTTAAAGCGGGCAATAAATGCAGGGGTTTTTGCATTTTGAAACAATAAATGCCGGTAGTCCGCCAACTGCAAAACTAATTCAAGCGTGATTTTTTTCAGCCATTTTTCCTGAAACGCATTTGTTTGGTTTTGCAGAATCTTAGTGGGCAGCAGAAGACACCCGGTTCCGCCATTTTCAAGCAACTCAGGTGCCTTTTGAATAAATTTCTGGGCAATTTGCTTACTGCCTCTTCCTTCCCAGGGCGGATTGCCGATAATGCATGTAAAAGTCTCTTTTGAAAGCGTTTCATCTGCCAGAAAATCTGCTTTTAAAATGACAGGAATGTCCGCAGTTGGCCGGTTAAAAATATCTCCATAATCCAATAGTTTAGGTAACGGCTTTCCGGTCTGTTCCAAATGATTTTGGATATCCGGCGGATTAAAAAAATCAAGATAAGCCAGGTAAAGACTGAAACAAGCGATCCGGCAGGCTGTTTCCTCAATATCCACGCCCCGAATTTGTTGTTCAAGAATATTTCTAAGGGCCTTGGCCTTGGCGGAATATGTGATGTGACCTGGTTGGGCATGTATCCATCTGTTTGCCAGACGATTAAATAATAAAACCAGAAAAATGCCGGACCCGCAGGCAGGATCCAAAAAACATCCGTCAAAGATTGCAGGATTGTCTTTTACCGCAGTATCCACAACCATTTCAGCCAAAAAACGCGGTGTATAAAAGGCACCTTTCCCTCGCTGATTTTCCGGATCTTCGTTGGATAGAAAGTCTTCATAAATTGAGCTGATTGTTTCAACGGGAATCATTTTAAAATCATACGGCCAAAAACCGAAATGACGCTGGCCGCTTTCAACCTCATTGCCGCCGAGAAACAGACTCAATTTTTCAAGATGAATCGGAAAAATAAGTGTTTTTTCGTTTTCCAGGTCCTGATCAAACATGTTGCCGTTAAACCGGGTTTTAAGATCGTTGAAAAGATCGTATAAATATGATAATCGGGATTCAAAAGCAGGACTGCTTTCTAATTTTTGCGCAAGCAGCATAGTAGCACTCTGCCCTTGCTTGGATGTTCCAAGGGAAACAATACCCCGGTCAAGCAAGTAGCAGAGAAAAAGTACCCGGCCAATAAACGCATGGGCAGCCATAGGGCTAAGACGCTTTTCTCCTTTTATCAGTGAGTCACGTAATGCCCTGAGGTTATCCAACAGCCAAACGTCAACCGTTTGATCAGGATCAAAATCAGGTCTGTTTTCTTCGTAATATGATCCGGATGCTATTTTATGAAACAAAGATCGAATACGCAGGGTGTAGTCTGCACGTTTTAAAGTATTGATCAATGCATTTTCGCTAAGCTCTTCTTTTGTTTGGTCATTTTTCGGTTTAGTCAAACCTGAATAAATATATACATATGTTGGATCGGCAAGCACAAGAATATTTGCCACACCTTGATTCCAGAAGCGTTTTTGAAAACGGAGCCGTTCCCTTAAAATTAAAGGATGGCCGAATTCTTTGAAATACAATATTGGGCGGCAGTCCAGACAAAGTACACCGTCAATGTTTAATTCTTCCCAGGCCCGGTCAATAACTGATGCATAACCTAATAGATTGATATCGTTGTGAACCGAGTCCAATGAATCATAAAACATCATCCCCGGGGGAGTTTCTTTGTGTGCTTTTACAAGATCTGATAACTCAGCTTTTGTTTTCATAAGTTATACCTGCCTTATAATCGTACGTGCAGTGCCCTGTATAATCAATTCATTAACCGGAAACCAATCTTCATAAGTCTGATTTTCGGCTTTTAAATAAATTTGGCTCTTTTTTTTTGCAAGGGTTTTTAGAGTATTTTCTCCATCTATTAGGGCTACCACGACCTCATTTTCACAAGGAACAGCATCCGCATCCGCAATCACCCAGTCACCATCATGTATACCCCGGCCGATCATCGAATCGCCTTTTACTTTAAGCGCAAAAAAACGATGATGTATTGGTCCTTTAATCAAAGATGCATCTATGGTTATTACTCTGTTTTGATGTTCAGTTTTTTTGTTCGGGAGTTCCTGCTGGGATATCTCCCAGAATCGGTACGGATATTGTGTTTGAAGACTTTTGTTCCAAAGGAAAGATTATTTCGATACCCCTTGATCGCCGACCATGACGGTAAATGAAACCTTTTTTCTCCAGAGCCCGGATGTGATCTGCTGCTGCTTTTGCACTCTTAAATCCAAAATGATCAGCTATTTCCCTATATGTAGGGGACATTTTTTCTTTTTCCCTGAATTTACAAAGAAAATGAAACACTTCACTTTGTCTTTTTGTCAATTTTGGTTCACTATACATTTGTATAGTGTTTTTACAAATAAAATATGACTTGTCAATACGTTCTTTTAATTAAAAAACTCTCCGACAAATACATCCAGCCTGAACTTAAAAATAACCGGTCACACCCGGTTCATTTTTTTGTTGAAATTTTTAAGTTGCTTTTAAGAAAAGGCCTTTAACTTTTCTTTTGAAGAATTTTTAATCACATCATTAATTTCGTATAGGACAGGACTTTCTCCATATAAGTCAAAAAACTCTTCGGTTGTCTTTTTTGCCTCGCCTGCAATTCTATCAGCCATCGTCATCATGGTTTCTTTGACAACTTTGTGTTTTATTGAAGTATCTTTGGAAAATCGTTCAAAATGTTTGGGTTCAAGAAACTGGAAATGTCTCCCTCCACCTATTTTCATAGCCATTTTTTTTGCATAGGGATACACATATGTGGACAATAAATCATAAAAAGGTGCCAGGATGGTCCCGTTTTCTCCGTGGAGGAATGAAATATTCTTTGCGTGAGCATCGGAATTGCCGATTAAGCCGTTAAAAATTATAAGCTGTAAAAACCGTTTAGTATCTTTGACTTGAAAAGCACTTTCATTTCTGATGAGTGAGAAACACATATCGAGTGTTGGATAATATTTTAACTGGGCATTTACATTTAATGCCTGGCAAAAGTCTTCTTGTATCAGTCTGATGATCTGCCCGTTTTCTATCTTTCTGTCGTATCGGTCAATTAAGTACAGCGGTATTTCATTAATTTTAAAAATTTTAACATCAGGTACGGTCAGCCCCATTCTTTTGGCCAGCATCATGCAGAAAGTCTCGTTCTCAACCGTTCCATGGAGATCTTTTATCGGGGTTTTTAAAATATGGGAAGAGGGAGCACCGTTCATTGAAATCCGAATTTTATTATTTTTAAGTGAAACAGGAAGTTTTTCCTGAGCGCCTGCAAGAGAAAGTCTTATACCAACTTCATCTGCCATAAACGGATTCTCAGGCAATTCGTTTATTATTTTTAACAAATGATCGTTAGTAAGCGTATCGTAAGAATACATTTCGGGTTTTTGTGGCAAAGCACCATCTTCAAATAAAGACACAGCTCCAGCACAATCTCCACCAATAGCCCTTAATAATTCAAACTGATTGCTGACGGGAATCTGAAGTCTTCTGGAAAGGACATCCAGGATTCTTCCTTCAGGCAGCAAATTAGTAAAATAAGAATATGAATCATCATTTAAATATGCGGTTTCGCTCAAAGGCAGGGAAACAGACAAACGATAGCTATCCTTTGAATTGATCCAGTTTTTATCATACTGAAAACAAAACCTGCGCTGGTGATCCAGCCATAGTTCACCGGCTTTAAGTTGATTAACAAAAACGTTGAGCTTACTCTTCACTCATATGCTCCTCAATATACCGGATGAGTTTGTGATTTGCCTTTGGAACAGCAATGACTTTTAACCCAAGACCTTTCAATACGTGCAAGGTTTTTCCCAACTGGACCGTCGGTTTTCCGTTTTCAAGATCTGACAGGAAACGTGTGCCAACATTTAGATATCCAGCCGCTTCCGCCTGGGTTAAGCCCTGATCCTTCCGTGTTTTTTTGACAAGTTTGCCAATTGTTTTTGTGTCCATAATTTCCAGTTTATTTAAATTTAGTCCCGAACGGGAATATATAGTGGGTTTTTATGAATAGCAAGCAAAATATTCCCTTACGGTAATATTCCTTGGTGAAAATAGATATTGTTGAAAAATATTACCGTGAGGGAACAACAACCGGAAAATCACTGCAGCGCCTTATTGGTTTGTGTTTCCAGCGGATCAGGGCCGAACTTGTTTGCTCCTTCGGTGCCTTTAAGTGCGAAGATTTCAACTAACATCCAAAGTAAAACCAGTATACCAACAAACGGAATTAGTCCGAGTAATACAAGCCACATGTTTGTGATAGTAAGAAATCAAACAAAATAGACTGAAAAGAGGTAACACTTTTTCCTGAAATCAAAAAGGAGAAATTGTTATGGAGAAGAAGAATTTCAATCAGGTCCAAAAGCTGGCGATCTTGAGGAGTGCACAGAAGACTACCATTAGAGAAGTCGCAAAGGTTGCGGGCGTTCATTACACAACCGTTTATGATTGGCGCAGGCAGTTTGAGGTCATGGGAGAGAAAGCTTTTTTGGAATATCGGTCATCAAAACCCGGCCGGGGGATCAAGCAGATCAGCCCTGAAAAAGAGCCGGCCGTGTTGAGAGAATGGAAAGAGAATCCAGGGTTAGGCCCCGGCCAGATCAGGAATCAGTTGCGACGTCAGAGAATAACAATTTCCATGAAAACCGTCCGGAGTATCATGCATGCCAATGGCTATAAAGCCACGGCACAAAAAAAAGATAACAGTAGCCTCCGGTTTGAATCATCCCGTCCACTTGAGCTGACCCAGATGGACATTCTTGAGTTTAAAAAAAGCGGGCAAAATAAATGATGCCATTATCGAGAATATGCTCTCCTGGCATCATTCCGGGTTTAATGTGTATATTGGTGATCGAATTGAACCTGATGATAAAACCGGACTTGGCAATCTTGCAAGATATATCATCCGAGCCTGCTTCTCCCAGGAAAGACTGGTTTATATTCCGGCAGAAAAATCCGACAATGGTGTTGCCAAAGTTATTTATACCTCCAAGGACAGAAAATCCAGGAAAGTATTTAATGCTTTGGACTGGTTGGCAAGGTTGGTGACACATATTCCTGAAAGATATGAGCACACTGTTCGCTACTACGGTCATTTTTCTAACAAGTCCAGAGGAATGAGAAAAAAGGCTGACACTGATGATACAATTCCAACAATCATGCCAAATGAAATCTCTTCTAAAGAGGCAAAACAAAACTGGGCTCGGTTGATTCAAAAAATTTATGAAGTTGATCCTCTTATTTGTTCAAAGTGCCAGGGTCAGATGAAAATCATCTCTATCATTGATGATTTTGAAATAATAGATAAGATCTTAAAACATCTGGATCTTTGGGATATCCGCAACCATGATCCTCCCGAAAAAGAACCTGTGTATATTCCTGAATTAACATATACTGAAGATTCAGATTATGGTAATTCAGGCTCCCAGATTCCGGTATTTGATGAATGGTATTGATATTTTTGAATTTGGCTTGAGGGATTACGGTGGACTACGCTCAAAATTAGCTCAAATTTGAAGTTTTGTAAACTTTTCCGGCAAATATTAATGTGGTTTCTT
>JBDRQO010000023.1:0-4245 GCA_043826275.1 Pseudomonadota bacterium | reverse complement strand
TGATCATTTCAGCTGCCAGACCCAATGAGATGTCTTCCAGGGAATTCCGGCAGAACTGGGCACGCCTGATCCAGAAAGTATCCTATAAGGTTGATCCTCTATTATGTCCGAAGTTTCTCTTTTCAACATCTTGATTTTTTTTCTTGCCTTAGCTTGCTCCACCCTGATACAGGTACAATATATTGTACCTGTATCAGGGTGGAGCTAATATTTCGGATTTGGATGCCTCCGAATTCCCAGGTTAGATATTTGATAACAACAAAATTGAAAAAATTGCAAGACATGCAGCGATTAATTTTTTAAAATTAAGGTCTTCAATCTTTAATGCCAAAGAAACAAATAAGGCAATAACAAAGCTCATATTGGCAATCGGTATAACAATGCTGGCCTGTTCATATTCAAGGCCGAGTATCAGGGAATTGACAATGCAAAACACCAGAAAACCAGATGATAACGAGTAGAGTATTTTCTTTTTTGTAATAATAAACTTTTTCTCAATATATTTGGCATAAATACCACCACCCACAACCCAGCATAAAGCAACGATAATAAAAATCGATTGGGGTTCTGCATTTGCGGTCAACCCTGCCTTTGAGACAACGCCGTAAAGTGCTCGAAACAAGGACGCAAATACAACCAACCAAAAATAGAGTGCTGTTTTACCAGAATAGTTTGAAGTTCCATTGCCGCCGTACATCAAGAGGACAGCAATTATTCCAAGTACAATTCCAAATATTTTAAATGCGTCCATGGATTCACCCAAAACCAAAAACGACAAAATCACAACACCGATAATGTCCAACCTGTAAACTGTGGATCCTATGATAACATTAATGCGGGTTAAACTTTCGATCAAAAATAAATTAGAGGCCGTAAGAAGAACTCCGGCTATGAGTCCATATGTAATTGAATTGTTATCTCCTCAAAAGAGACATGCTCTATCTGCATAAACAATAGTTGCAGGATAGCCCATGTAACCCCAATTCCAAGAACATACATACCTCTTGATCTTTCCTTAGAGGAATACTTTTTAAAAACAACATCATTAATGCCTGCAAAGATCATACTCAACAGTGCATAGTAAATTCCCTGGGTCATTATTAAATTAGCCTATTTGATATCCTCGTTAAATGCTTTGCTTCACAGTTTAAAATTATTATCATTTAACAAGTTGTATTTGTGATTTATTAACACTTGGATCACCAGCCCTGCAAGGTGATGAATCCATGATGAATTTTTCAAAGACTCCAAAAATAGAAACCACTGGCGGCGATTAAGGTCCGGTGTGTCAGTTTGTTAAGTGCCAAATATTTTACTCCGAAATATGAAGAAAAGAGCACCAAGCAAACAAAGGCCAGCCCAAAGATAATCGATTGATATTTTTTCTTTCATGAAGAAAATGGAAAAGGGTACAAAAATAAGGAGTGTAATTACTTCTTGTAAAATCTTTAATTGTCCTACAGACATTACTTCGTGTCCAAGGCGATTTGCAGGAACTTGAAGCAGATATTCAAATAAAGCGATTCCCCAACTTATCAATGCAGCAACAATCCAATGTTTATGTGAAAGATTACGTAGATGACCATACCAAGCAAATGTCATGAAAACATTACTGCAGCAAAGCAATAAAACGGTTAAATAAATTCTATTCATATTTTTTTACAATAGTATCCCCTATGTGTATTGTTGTAGCATGTACTTTTATCAGCACTTCATTATCTTTAGGCATAGGTTTTTCCACTTCTTTAAACTGAAGAATTTCTGGTGATCAGTATTTGGCACAAACAACGGCCTACATTTTATATATCCTTTTGATTGATACTATTTAGCAATCCCCTCTTTTTGCCAAAAAGGATTCAAATGCTTCAAGGGTAAAACCGTAATCTGATCAGTCAGTTTTGTATCGTCCCATAACATTAAAGATTCACCATCTATTTTTACTGCTAATGGTGTTTTGATTTCACCCAATAATTGACCATTATCAGCAGTATCTATAATCTTGATATATTCATATTGTTTACATTGATCATTCTTTTTATCATTACATTTTTGCTTAAACCCCTGAAGTAAAAAAGCTGACCCCATCTCATGGAATTTGAGACTCAACTGCGCATCTGAAAACCAGTTTTGAACCTCAAGACGACTGTTGTAATGAATAATGCCATTTGACGTCCTGACCCATATATCAGATTCGTCGGTTTTCAGAGACGTCAGATTTACATATGTTTTCCCATTGCTATCTTCCTTTAATACAAAAGCGTCCTGAGGATTTTTAACGATATTTTTAATTTGAGAATAAAGCTCACTCTTTTCCTTACTGAGTGTATGGGGTTGAATGACAGCAGAAGTATCCTTTTTATCAACAAAAATCACCTGACTGGTTGTGGTAAGGAAATAGCCGTCAGCTCTTATTAAATAGCTTGTAATATAAGAATCAAGTGCAAGCTCCTGATATAATATCTGCTTGCCGTCTTCTTTATTAAAGCGTGCAATAAATGGCTTGCTATAATTAGCTGTCACCCCATTTTTATGACACCAGCCGAATCCCATCACCAGAATATGCCCATCTTCCTCGGACAAGCCGGTTTGCCCTGCTCTTTTGGGTAAATCAACTTCCCACACTTCTTTTCCTGTTTTCAAATCAACACAAACTATGATTTTGTTTCCGGCATAATACACCTTATCTTTAATTATCAAAGAATTTGATGTTAAATTTTCCAGGCGATCGGTTCTAACGGTATTCACATGAACCGTGCCAGCCATTGCAGCGACAACGGATAAAATCTCACCGGCCACAACTTTTCCGACCCCGCCAACAGCATTGGTATTAACCGCATAATCCCATCCTTTCCCGGTTTTAAGATCAAACAGATGAAGGCCGTCTCCGTATAAAAGCAATGTATTTTCATCTAATAAATGCGTTTTATACCCCCACCATTTGCAATTAAATGGAGACCTATTCCAAACTGTCTTACCGTTTTGGGTATCAAAAAACTCTATTTGTGACACACCATCAGTTTCGTGTTTTGAAAATGCCATATTTTGAGCAAATCCTTGGGTAATGTTATTTCCTGAGCGCTTCCAGACATCCTGGCCATTCTTTATATCAACAGCAAAAATTTCATTACTTCCCCCCACAACAATCACCCTTTCGGAAAGCCCTGACACAGGGGCAATATTAAAATTTGATGTCAACGTTTTAATCTGCCAGACAATTTTACCCGTGCCTGGATTAAAAATGAATACAGGCCTTTGTTCCAACTTATTTTTCTTATCCGTACCGACCATCAGGATCTGGTTTTCAGGCAAACCATAACGTATCGTCTGCAATGGGCAATTAAACGTGTACTCAGTTGCATTCAAGGTAATTGATGGTGAAAAAGTATGATCCATTTGAATGGTTCTCGATGTCACAAGGGGTGCATGTTTCTCAGATATAGGTGCAAGGGCAAATTTTGTAGTTGTGCAAGCATTCAAACAAAGGATTAGTCCTGCCAGTAAAAAATAATTTAATTTTTTCATCTTTTTGCCTTAGTTAATTATGAGATTATCAATCATTAGACTCTTACCCGCCTTATTTAATACGTATATGCTCTATACATTTTATGTTACTTTATTATCTGACTCTGCTTTCTATTCTGTCATCATTGTCAAATAAACTTATTCAAGAGCGCCATATTCTCTTAAAAGTTTAATAACTTCAGTGTGAGATTTTTTATTTGCCACACTCAGCGGCGTAAAATTCATTTCGCCAATTTTTACTTTTACATTCATATCTGCGCCTGCATCAAGTAAAATTTTTACAGTCTGTGTGTGGCCTAACCATGATGCATTCCAAAGTGGTGTGGAGCCATGTTTTTTTTCAGCGATCTCGACGTCAGCTCCAGATGCAATCAGCAGTTTAACCACTTCTTTATACCCTTTTTTTGCAGCACTATAAAGTGGAATGCCTCTGTACCAGCAATTCTCGCTAAGCATGATTTGTTAAAAAAGATCATATTTTTGGAGTCATGTTAATATACAAGATATGGTTCTCGCGATATCTTCCCGCCCACAGGGGCGCCCTGAGCTCATCAAGATGTGGATCTCCTGTGATGCGCTGGATGATCATTTCAGCTGCCAGACCCAATGAGATGTCTTCCAGGGAATTCCGGCAGAACTGGGCACGCCTGATCCAGAAAGTATCCTATAAGGTTGATCCTCTATTATGTCCGAAGTTTCTCTTTTCAACATCTTGATTTTTTT
>JBDRQO010000022.1:0-2011 GCA_043826275.1 Pseudomonadota bacterium | reverse complement strand
TGCCGTGTAGCAGGGCCACCGTCTAAACCAAGCCCCGTCAAAAAACCCTCGACATTAATTTGTCGGGGGTTTTTTGCGTCATTAAATACCGCGTTGTTGTGATATAGTGGCACGGTTTTTGCATATATTTTCATACATAGCAACTTTTACAATATTTACGGTGGTTTATCAATTTTTACACAGCACTTACACAGTACTTTTTTGCTACCATGTAAAAGAATTGTTTTAAATATCAGGAAGTTACACGGTTTTTGCATCGTTACATAGCAAAATTCAATTTTCAAATTCCCTATTAGATTAAATACCCAATAAATAATCAAAATAGTACCCATTGCTTTTTATTTAATCCTTTATATAATATATATATATTTACTATGTAAAGCTATGTAAAAGGGGATAAGGTATTAGTTTAAAGGAAAAAACCTTTACATAGCTACCAAAAAGTTACTATGCAAGTTACACAGTGCTACGGTTCAAATTGAGTCAATGTCAAAAACTACTCCATCTTCAAAGTCGATTTCGTTATTTATGACACGGCAAAACTTTTTTCTACACACGTCTTTGTCAGGGAATTTGTAAAAAAATATTCTATCACCATTAACCATTTGTTGCTCTTTTACCGTCATATCGTCAGAAATTTTATTATATTTTGATATATATTTTCCAAAAATTGCGGCATCAATTGGATATCGAAGGTTCAACTCTTTGCAAAAATCGACATACTGAGAATGTAGTTTCTTGATTTCGATCCTGCCTTCTAAATTCCATGGCCACTCGGGACCATCTTGCAAAATATTATACCAAAATTTTTGAAAGGAATTGAAATTAAGAGACGCCTGATAGACCAACGCTTCTGTTTTTGGTGCCTGCCTGAGAACGTGTTTTTTATAATCAACCTGCATTAAGTCGTATAGAAAAGCGGATATCCCGCCCTTATGATACATTTGTTCGTCAATGGCTCCAAAATATTCAAGGTCTTGTAAATGCTCTTCAGACACATCCAGTATAAAAAACCGGCGCTCATTGTCGCCCACGGGCACAACCCATTCACCGTCGGAAGCAACTATGCAATTTAAGTGATTATCAATTAAAAAAGCATCGACACCTTTTGGTTCAATGACCATCGATGGAGACGTTATAAGTCGTTTAAAATTGCCCTCGACGGCCTTGTCGCCTGCAAACCACGCTTCATTGGCAAACAATAAAATAATTGATTTTAGGTGGTTGTTATGTTTACCAACAACCTGATCTTGACTACTAACTTCTAAAAAATGATCGCCGAATATCTTACCAAAAGCCTGAACAAAAACATCCTTCCCGGTTCCCTTGAGGCCCTTCAAGACAACAACCGTGCCGGGTCGCTCTCCCCCAGGATCTTGAACGATTCGGGCCATCCATGCCATCAACCAGTCGTAATGAAAAACATTTCTTCTACAAATATTTTCAAAAATATGAGATCTAAACAAAGACCAATCGCCCTTAATCGGTTTATATGCCAAGCCTTGGTATAGATTATAAAATCTATTACATGCACCATTTGGAGCAAAAACTACTTTGTCGTATTCACGCCTTTTGTGAGATTTAAGCCATGCAGTTGAAAGTGATATTGTTTTTGACTGTCCTTTTCCACCGGCTAAAGGGTTTGGTATTTCTCTATTTCTATATTTTAAATTGAAAGAATATTCTGTCATAAATTTAAGTTCTAACTTATTTTTTTCATTAATCAATTCGTGCAAAATACACACTTTGTCACCAATCCCGACAACCGCATGGATCTTGTTTAGTTCGTCAACCGGATCTTCAGACGCTTCAAAGTTCAGTGTCTTTTTACACAGGTCAAGAAGCGCTTCTTTTGTTCCGCCGGAGGCTATCCAGTCGGAAACATCTCCTTTGGCTTCGAGCCCTGGAAGCCCAACAATCTTGACCGATGCCGCTGTTTTGACAAATTCACCGGCCAGGCGCGCCATATGATCGCCTCCGGCGGTGTCATTGTCCGGTATCAGTATGATAT
>JBDRQO010000021.1:0-36051 GCA_043826275.1 Pseudomonadota bacterium | reverse complement strand
TGCGATGATTAATGATTTTGACATCGTGATGACATCTTCAGATCACGAGGCCTTTATTCTTGAATCCAACCTGATCAAGGAATATTCTCCAAAATATAACGTGATCCTCAAAGACGGGAAAAATTATCCTTTGCTCAGGATCAATATGAATGAAGATTATCCGGCCATTCAGAAGGTTCGGCAGATCAAGGAGGACAAGGCCCTTTATTTTGGTCCGTATTCATCCGGCTCAAGTATCAACAGGACATTAAAACAGATTCAAAAGATTTTTAAGCTTCGAAAGTGCAAAAACACCCAGTTTAAGAATCGGTCCAGACCCTGTCTGAACTATCAAATCAAGGCCTGTCTGGGGCTTTGCTGCAATGCAGTGTCTTCAACAGAATATAAAAAACAGGTCAAGGATGCTGTTTTGTTTTTAAAAGGGCGTTCTACTCAGGTTGTCAAAAAACTTAAAGCACAGATGATGGATCATTCAACCGCGTTTGAATATGAAAAAGCAGCCCAGATCAGAGATACCATTTTTGCCATTGAACAGGTCATGGAACGCCAGGTGGTGGTCAGCCCGGACATGAAAGACCGGGATGTGGTGGCCTTTGCTGTGAAAGATGAACGGGTTATGGTTACCGTGATGGTGGTCAGGACCGGCTATTTGATTGATACCAATCATTATCCTTTGGATTTAGGGTTTAAGGAACCTGATGAAATTTTATCCGCCTTTCTTGATCAATATTATAAAAATCCGGAATTTTTGCCCCCAATGATTCTGCTGAGCCGAAATATTGAAGACAAAGAGGCGATTCAAGAATTGTTTGGCCGGCGAAAAGGGAAAAAAGTAAAGATCCATGTTCCAGTGCAAGGGGAGAAAAAACGACTGGTTGAAATGGCAAAGACCAATGCTGACCAGGAACTTGAAAAAAGAATTCTTAAAGAAAAAGAAGAGCGGGCAACCATCCTGATGCTCAAAGATTTAATGTCCATGGACGTACTGCCGTCCCGGATCGAATGTTTTGATAACTCCAATCTGTCCGGTCAGGACCCTGTATCATCCATGGTGGTGTTTAAAGACGGCAAACCGTTTAAAGCGGGGTATCGAAAATTCATTATTAATGATCTTGATACCCAGGATGATTATGCCTATATGCTCCAGGTTCTTGAACGACGGTTTTCAAAGCAACAGTCAGAACTGCCGTTTCCGGATCTTCTGCTTGTGGATGGGGGAAAAGGACAACTGGGCATGGCCCTGGCTGTTTTAAAAGAGTTGAAACTGGAAGGCCGGTTCGTGGTGGCAGGGCTGGCAAAAAAGAATGCAGACAAAGGGGAAGAATTTGATAAGATATATATCCCGGGTCGATCCAATCCACTGAATACAAGCCAGGCAAAAAAAGCCCTGTATCTTTTGTGCCGGATCAGGGACGAAGCCCATCGGTTTGCCATTACTTTTCAAAGAAAACGTAGGGAAAAACGAGCAGGCAGCTCAGTTCTGGATACGATCCCGGGTATTGGACCTAAAAAGAAGAAAGCCCTGCTCCAGCATTTCAAAGGCATTACCCGGATGAAAAATGCGAATATGGATGAGATCGCATCGCTTCCCGGATTAAACAAATTTTTGGCCGAGACGATTCTCCAATATTTGAATGCAAAAAATAAATTATAGTCTTTTACAGTTTTTAACCTGTTCAATCTCTTTTATGCCCAGGTAGCGGCAAAGCATTAGAATCTATCCAGCCTATCTGACAAATTCAAATCCTTTGTGAGGGGAATAACTGCCTTTCACCATGATATAGGTTGCCTCAAGACCTTCTGACTCTACAATAAAATCCGGTTCGTTTTTTTTCTCATCATCATGGATACCGCAAAAGATTTTAATGGTGGCTGCCCGCCGCAGCTGTCCTTCAATGGTCAGTGACATCTGTGTCATTCTCTGACGGATCTGTTTGATTCGTTTATCAAGATCAGCTGCTTTCAGTTTATGGGCCTGGATGGATGCAGGGGTTTTTTCAAGGGATTCAAATATTGTTTTTACACTGGCAACCACTTTGGTATTATTTTGTTTTTCGATTAGTTCCATCTCATGGTTGATCACTTCATAATCCATGGTCTGGGTCGCCATGATCAACGGTTTGATGTGTTTGATGAGATCCGGATAGGTCACGGTAAGTTTGGTCAGTCGTTTGAGTTCCAATTGCAATTGCCCCATCAACAGCTTTTCATTATTCTCAATGGCCAGTCTTTCCGCCCTTGCATTTTCTTTGTCTTTTACCATTTCTTTTTCATCAACAAAAAGAGAATTTCCAAAATAGACAATGTTTTCTGCACTGAAATAACAGCCCGTCAATAAAAGGTTTTCTGTCTCCATGCGGTTGTTGGTTATAAGTCCTTTGGCTTTTTCAAAAACAATTTTAGGTGCAGACAAGTTTGAGTCGATCAATTCGTTCTGGATGGTAATGGTGCCGCGTTCGGATATCAGCTTTGAATGGGTGACCGAGTTGATACTGATATCTTTTAATGCCAGAACCGAGCTGCCGGATTGGGCTTTGAAGATAATGGCTTCATTATTTGTTATGATTTCACCGCCATCAATAATGTCAGCCTCTACTTTGCCGTTGACCCGGATTTTAAATCCGGAACAGATCTCTCCGACTTTCATGGAGACCGGGCAGGTATATTGGGTACCGATATTACCTGTTGAATAGTCCAGTCGCTTAACCTCCACCTGGTTGTTGACAGCTATTCCGCGGATCTTGCCCTTTTCATTCCGTACCAGCAAAACCACACCGGTTGTCTGGCTTTGCAGATAATATCCTTTTGATTTTCCTGTGCTGTCAAGATCTTCAATTCTTTGAACCCCGTCACCGATCTGGATGGGGTAGGGCAGTGCATCTTTTACAGGTATGGTTTTCCCGTCAAAGGATATGCCGGGCCTGCCTTGATGCTCATGGGTTATATAAAAAAGTTTGTCCTCGGAATTGACAATCGGGTATTTATTGATTTCTTTGAAATCGATCACTCCGTCTTTCAGCATTTTCCCGGCACTGAGCTCATGGTTGAAATATGATTTGGCAATTTTTCCATGAAAACTTGGAATTTCAGGCACACCAATAACAATAATGGTCAGTTGTTTTTGAGAGACAACAGCCTTAAAAATTCGCGTCATGCTGTTGGGGTCATCATATTTTTCTGTTTCATCCACATCTATATTTTTTGTAAATTTCAATGTTTTATCCAGAGCAATTTTTTTTTGCAGAAGGGCTCGTAATGATAGAAAATATGCCCGTGGCTGGATATTATATCGGGGTGTCAATTGCGAGAGTGCTTTGATAATGACAGCATCTGGAAAATTTTTCCGGTCAATGGTGATCTGCATTTTGGACGGAATCGTCTGTTTGGAAATATCCTGGTGCAATGTGTTTTCAAGGATAATGGCTTTTTCTTTTATCCTTTCCGGGGAGAGTATTGGATTGGTGCTGTCGGATTGATTCAGATTCAAAGAGCTATCTCCTTTTAGGCAAACATTGTAGCTACTATACTGGTTTTATCGACCAATAAAAATACTTTTTAAGTTTTTATTTCCCTTTACACTTTTGATGACAACGTATAGTACAAAGATTTGGAATACAAAAAAAGCGTCAGGAGAAAAAAATGACAGACTCGAACAATGAGAATAATTTTGATGAAATGGGCGATATGAGTTTTGCTGAACTGTTTGAATCCTATGAGTCCAAAACAGGACCGGAACTGAATCAGGGAGACCGGGTAGACGGCAAAATCATTTCCATCGGCAGTAAAAGTATTTACGTGGATACCGGCACCAAGAGTGACGGTGTGGTGGATAAAACAGAACTGCTGGATGAAGATGGACAACTCTCGCTTAAGGTGGGTGATCCTGTTACCCTTTACGTGGTTTCAACTTCAGAGAGTGAGATTATTCTTTCCAAAGCCATTTCCGGGGCAGGGAAAGCCATGATGCTCCAGGATGCTTTGCAAAGCCGGACCCCGATTGAAGGTAAAGTGGCCGGTGTTATTAAAGGCGGAGTTCATGTGGATCTGATGGGTAAACGTGCTTTTTGTCCGGCAAGCCAACTGGATGTGAAGTATGTGGAGAACCAGGAAGAATATATTGGCAAGAGCTTTCATTTTTTAATTACCCGTTTTGAAGAAGGCGGGAAAAATATTGTTGTTTCCCGAAGAGAGCTGCTTAATGAAGAGATCAAGGAACGGGCCAAGGTGTTTTTTAAAGATCATAAAACAGGGGACATTGTTCATGGAATTGTTACCCGTTTGATGTCTTTTGGTGCCTTTGTGGAGTTAACCCCGGGTCTTGAAGGCATGGTCCATATTTCTGAGTTGTCCTGGTCCAGGGTTGAAAATGCATCAGATGTGGTTGCCCCGGGTGACCGGGTCTCAGTAAAAATATTAAAAATTGAAAGTGGTGAGAAAGAAGATACCTATAAAATATCATTGTCTGTTAAACAGACCATTGACAGCCCCTGGGAAAGTATGGATACCCTTTTTCATGTCGGCGACCAGGTGTCTGGAAAAGTGGTACGGCTGACCAAGTTCGGTGCCTTTGTGGAACTGGCTCCGGGTGTGGATGGTCTGGTGCATATCAGCGAGATGAGTCATACCAGAAGAGTGCTTAAGGCTGATGATGTGGTCGCCATGGGAGACCAGGTCCAGGTGGTCGTTAAATCCATTGAAATGGACAGCCAGCGGATTTCTTTGAGCATTAAAGATGCTCTGGATGATCCATGGATGGGGGCCACTGCAAAATATGAAATCAATTCAAAGGTCCAGGGGATTCTTGAAAAGAAAGAGACGTTTGGTTTGTTTATCCGGCTGGAACCGGGCATTACCGGCCTGATGCCGTCTTCAAACCTGAATGGCGCGGCCAACCGATCAGACTATGATAAATTAAAACCTGGAGACACGGTTGAGGTGATGATCCAGGCAATTGACGAAGAACAGCGACGGATCACATTGACCTCGCCGGATCAAAAAGAGTCAGATGACTGGAAACAATTTTCAGGGGATAAAAAAGCATCAGAGACCAGTACCATGGAAAGTCTTTTCTTAGAAGCCATGAAAAAGAAAAAATAAGGTTGATTCAGGGCAGCCAAAGATGACACAAGAGTATGTATTTCTGTTTCTGATCTGTGTGGCTGCCTTTGCTTTAAAGGCCATGGCCGGGTTCGGTCCGAGCATTATTGTTATTTCTTTTGGATCATTGCTTATCTTGCCCCATCATCTGGTGGCTGTGGCGGCTATTCTCGATATGACTGCCGGCGCTGTTTTATTAAAACTGGATTGGGATAATCAAGGGCATGGATTCTGGATTCCATTATTAAAATCGTTGAGGAACTAACCACGAAGAGCAAATATCCTGCTGTTTTTAAAACACCTTCGTGGTTAGTTTATGGTTCTTTATTTTATCTGATATGAATGCAAAAGCTGTCTGTATCAATATGATATAAACGTGGATTAAAAGCCCAATGCGACACGGGCAAACAATTCATTCAAATCTGTATCCGTACTATTGCCCGGGATAAATTCATATTCAGACTTTCTATATTCAATCATGAGGTCGCAGGTAAAGCTGTCATCTGTGAACAGGGTGTATGTGGCACTAAAACCATATCGATAATCCAGGTTATCGGAACCGCTTTGATCAGCATCAAAATCTTCATATCGAACAGCTAAAATCAGGGGGTCTATAATCTTGTACCCTAAAGAAACAAACCATGCGCTTTCTTTGTATTCTCGATTATCTGTTACATTTTTTTCCCGGTTCAGCGCTCCAATATATTCTGCATCAGCTATAAAATTTAAAAGTTCCAGGTGGACAGATCCGCCAATGGTGTTATTCCTGTCTGTACGGCCTGGCTCAGAATTGAAATACGCCGCAAGTGTCAGTCCTTGAATTGGAGATATTGAGATATCGGCAATATAAGAATTGACGTCATTGGATGGTGTATAAGTGCCGGCGTCCCTTGTCCATCCGTATCCTGTATCATTAACCCGGGTAATTAAAGTTTCTCCTTTGTAAAGGGTAAAGGATAAATCTATTCCCCAAAAGCCTTCATCTGCAAAACCGACCGTGGCACCGGTTTTATTGACTTCATAAAGGTCCTGGGTAATGGCATCATTAATAAAAAGACTTTCAAAAGTGCCAAAGGGCTGGGTTCTTTTACCGCCCACAAAATAAATTGGAAAATCATCTCTGGCAAAAGTAAAAAAAGCCTCATCCCAGAAAATACGGTCAGCAGTATCAAGGGACTCTCCTTTTAAAACAACATTGGCTGTGACATATTCATGCAGATTGGCTTCCACTCCCAGTTCAACAGTGCCGACATCCAGTTCCGACGTGGAATCATTAACCGAATTGTTTGATACATCACTGTCATCGGCATAGGAATAATCAAGCTCAATGGCTCCTGACAAGGAGATACGGTCAGTGATTTTTCCGATGCCGCCGGGAGATGGTTCTTCTGCTGTCTGAGTATTCTGGGTTGATGATTGTATTGTTTTTTCAATGGCCTCCACCCGCTGTTCAATATTCAAGCCGGAGTTGCTATTTTCAAATAGTCCAAGATTTTTTTCGATTTTTAAAATTCTTAGTTCCAGTGCAGTTGTCGAATCAACAGCAAAGGCCATTGTCAGTCCTGTTGCCTGGAAAGCGGCAACACACAATAACAGGATCAGGTTTATTTTTTTCATAATTTTTCTCCATCCTCTAGTATAAATTCAATTAAAAATGGTGTGTTATCCTTGCATCA
This sequence comes from Pseudomonadota bacterium, assembly GCA_043826275.1. Classification (GTDB taxonomy): domain Bacteria; phylum Desulfobacterota; class Desulfobacteria; order Desulfobacterales; family Desulfobacteraceae; genus Desulfobacula. The sequence goes on along the minus strand of JBDRQO010000021.1, from coordinate 29,278 downwards.
TTTAAGATGCAAGGCTAAACGCACCTATCACCCATCAGAGTGATTTTGTATTCATAGACTGAAAAATTGATCTTCTTATCCGCCATGCAAAAAAAACCACGCAAAGCCGGCACTATAATACATGCAAACCTTCGTGGTTAAATTGATTTTTATAATTTATAAACAGATATAATGGCAGACTTCATGCCTGCCGATTAAATTTATGATCAAATAAGAAAAAATTTGTCAACTGTCAACCATTATGTTTTTATTCATATAAAAAAAGAACTGTCATCATTCTGAATATGTAACCCTGTGCATAATTGTGAATATCAATTTTAGCGTTGGGCTGTTCGCGAACATAAAAATCAGAAGTGATGAACCGTCATTGCTTCTCGCAGGTGTCTGATATAGATCTCTGCCCATTCATCCACTTCTCCAAGCCCCCTTAAAACCGGGACAACCGTTATGCCATGTGACTCAAACAGACTTTTCCAGGAGTCTTTTTCATCCCCTGCCATATCATTTGACGCATGGTCTCCGGCAACTACCATTAAAGGGAACAGGGTCACTTTTTTAATATTGGCGTGTTTCAGTCCAGTTAGCACGCGCTCGGGTTGGGGGTATCCTTCTACATTGCCTATAAAAATATTCATATTTGGATTGGCATCCCTTAAAGCATCTTGAAGTTCGATATAGGCACCAGTTGAAAGCACTTCATTACCATGCCCCATATAAACCAGAGCAGATTCATTTTTTTTTGCTTTTGCCACATCATTTTTCAGGATGTTTGCCGCATGAAGTATATCTTCAGTGTAGTGATAAACATCTCCGGGTTCACCCAGGGCCGGTCGTCCCAGGATGATTTTCTTAAAAGGCTTGTCCCTGTCTCTTAACGCTTTGATAGAATCCAATGCCTCGATTTCCGCCTTAAGATTCTGGTATTCTTCTCCTGCAAATATATGGGTTGATTGAACGGCAATATACCGATATCCTTGATCCTGAAGGTTAGCAATGGTTGCCAAAGGATTCTTGGCACCATAAATGCCTTCTGGAATTTGGGGATGTCTTTGACGCCAGTCAGCATCATCCGCTCTTTTGGCCCATTTTGCTCTGATTATCTCAGAAGTAAATGATAATTTCACGGGCATTTGCGGGAAAGCCTTCTCCATTTTACTTTTAAGATTTATAATGGATTGCAATGCAGCAGGATACGTTGTCCCGAAAACTGCCAATACAATCGCTTTTTTTTGTGGTGCTTCTTTTGCAGAAGATGCCATTGAAGCACTTGAAGATAAAAAAATCAATATCATTGCCAAAATTGTAAAAATCGTCTTTTTCATTTTTAATTCTCCTATCATTTGTTACGGTCAAAAAAACAAAAACCCCGAACCGATTATTCCAATCGATCCGAGGTATCCCTTTTCTTAACCACGGTATATTTTTAACCCTATTTTCCACGCAGGGTATCAAATCCATCCAGGCAGGTCTTCTGACTTTTGGCTCATCCTAATCACTGCGCCTTCCCATCAATCTTTAAACTGACAGTGGCATATTGCAGTTTTCGTCCCCAAACACAGCGGCGGGTCCGTTCCGGATTTTAACCGGATTCCCTTTTCGGCCATATTATTGGCACCTGAATGATTATGTTCTTATTTGGAAAAAAAACAAAAGTCAAACTTTAAATAAAATTTTATACTGAAACAATTCCAAATCCTATCATAAAAAAAGGGTAGTTTTTACTATTGAGCATAGATGGTATCAGGCATTTATCCGCCTTTTCGCCCAGGCCAGCCCTGTTTGGCCCATGCGGTAACCGGATATGAGTGTTGCTCTTTTGTCGATGCCGGATTGAAAAAGATTATATCCGGTTCGATGAAAATCTTTCACAATTATTTTTTCAACACCCCCATTAAACAATGCTTCAACCACTGCATTAACGTCCCGGGTCATGCCGCGACAAGCCTTTGGCCACCCTTTACCTAAAAATTTGGTGGATTCATAATCATTGCAGGCAGAACTGCCTTCAATATCTGCAAGAATCAGGATGCGCTTGTGATGGATGGGTTTTATGGACATTTTGAATACGATTGTATAAACTCTCCAACCCGGGTAACTGCATCCCGGGCTTCTGAAAGATATTTACCAAAATAGTGCCAGACATGGAACATTTCATCCCATATTTCCAATTGAACAAATCCATTGTCCTGCTTGATTTTTTTGGCCAGCAGTGTTGAATCATCCAGCAATACCTCATTTTCACCCACCTGGATTAAAATTGGGGGGATGCCTTTAAAACTATGGTTGATGGGGGAGATCAACGGGAAGGCAAGGTCTTTGTTGGTGTAAAGACGAGCCGTGGTTTTTAATGCGTTCTGATTGAGCATAAAGTCTTTTTCCCGGTTTTGAGAATGGGAATTATTTTTGCATTCAAGATCAGTCCAGGGTGATAGTAATACTGCACACTTGGGCAAAGGCTCTTTATGGGTTAAAAGATCGGAAAGCAGTGAAAGTGCAAGGCCGGCTCCGGCAGAATCCCCGGCTAAACAGATATGGTGCGAATGATCAAATTGTTTGATCACCCATTGATAGATTTGTTTTACATCATCAAATCCTGCAGGGAAAGGATGTTCCGGTGCCAGTCGATAATTGAAGATTAAAAGCCGGGCCTTTGCAGCCCTTGCAATTCGTGAGGCAAGATCCCTATGAGAATTGATGGATCCGGCAATGAAACCGCCGCCGTGAACATATACAATGATTCTTTTATTGTCATGTTCGAGAGGGGTGAGCCACTCCGCTTTTCGGCCACAGATTTTTATGGATTCTACATGGATATCAGGACCGATTTTAAAAATTCGGGCACTTTTTTCAAGCAATTGTCTATACCGGGTGACTCCGAGAGTTTCAAATGACGAACGGTTTGTTACCTGGGACATAATGGCTGATAATATGCGGGATGTTTTTTTGCTCATAAAATTGGTATTCTTTGTCGGTTGCAAAAGAGGTATCATAGTTTGGTTCAGAACAAAATGCATTTTTAGAAAAACAGGACTCAAATGGTAAAAAAACTATTTATTACAGATTTTGACGGAACATTGCTGACAGATACAAAAAACATTCATCCCCAGGATATCAAAACGCTTCAATGTTTAAAAAAAAACAACATCGTTACAGCTATTGCCACTGGTCGGTCGCTGTATTCATTTATGAAAGCGTTAAAAGCAATTGATATGGCCCAAGATTCCAATCACCTGCCAGTTGACTATATTATTTTTTCAACCGGTGCCGGTATTTTGGAGGTTAAAACCAATCAAGTGATTTTTCAAAAAGCCATACCTTCTTCAAAAATAAAAATCGTCACCTCATATTTAGACGATCAACTATTCGATTATATGGTGCATGCGGCCAATCCTGACACACGATATCTTTTATATCGGTCGCATGGACAGGATAACCCGGATTTTTATCGTCGTATTTCAATGTATAAAGCCTATGCCGAGCCTCTGGCTGATGATTATCAACATCAGGGTCCTGCCACACAAGTATTGGCGATTCTGCCGGGCAAGATGGGTTTTGAAAAGGTTGAAAGGGTTCAAAGGCAATTGACCGGCTTTAGCGTGATACATGCCACTTCACCGCTGGATCACACGTCTGTATGGATTGAAATATTTCATAAAGATGTCTCAAAAAGCAGGACAGCCGACTATCTGGCCCAAAAACTGGATATTGAACCGGCGGATGTGATCAGTGTGGGAAATGATTATAATGATCAGGATCTTCTGGATTGGTCAGGCATAGGATTTATGGTTGAAAATGGGCCGGAAACTTTGAAACAAAAATTTGAAGTCGTGCCTTCCAACAATCAATGTGGGGTGACCCAGGCTGCCGAGGCCGCCGGCCTATTGGGTTAAGATTTACCAAGTCAAGATTTGTCGGGTTAAGACTTATCCGGCTATTTATCGAGTTCTGAAAAATCAAATTGGGGATATAATTTTTCACAGCATTCAGGACAGATCCCATGGGAAAAAACAATATCTGAAAAGTGACTTTCAATGGGGATCCATTTTTCTTCGGTTCTCTTGATGTCTTTACAACTGGCACAGATGGAAACCACGTCACTGGCTGGTATGCTTGTTCGGGAAATATATTTTCTAAATTTTTTTCTAAGCTCGGTCATTTCCGTAATATCCCGTGCAACTATAATGCAGCCCTGGTATTGATTGGTGTCTGAAAAAATCGGATTGCAAGCCAGCTCAACATGAACCGGTTTCATGGATTTATGGAGTAATTGAATGTCAAACCGGTTGATTTTTCCTTTCTCCTGGGTCAGGGTCTGCTCTTGAATGGTCAAAAAACTCTCTTTTGTGGATATCTGCCTGAGCGTTTTTGCAAGCAGTTCATGCTTGGAATAGCCGCTGATGGAACAAAAAGCCTGGTTGACATAGGTGATGTTGTCATCTTTATCCACAGTGAACACGCCTTCAGCGATATTTTCCGTAATGGTTCTGTATTGATGCTCACTTTTTTCCAGGGCTTGGCGGTATTGTTGATTGTCTTTGTTGAGTTGGTAGTTCTCAAAGGCACGATTGACTGAATGGACTACCATTTCAAGATCCTGGACAGGTTTTGTGATATAATCTTTTGCCCCCATGCGAAGGGCACGGATGACATCTTTTTTTTCATCTGCCCCGGATACCACCAATACCGGGGTGTCGGGTTTTGCTGCATGGATGGCTGCCATGACCTCAAACCCGCCTTTTACCGGCATTCTAAGATCGGTAAGGACGACATCAATATTTTCTTTGAAAAAAATGTCCAGTCCCTGTTTGCCGTTTTCAGCCGTAAAAACCGTGTATCCCTCATCTTCAAAAAAGGCTTCAAGGCTGTCCAGAACCAAGGGTTCATCATCAAGAATTAATAATGTTTTTTTGTCAGTCATATCCGTCATATCATGCAAAAAATGTTAGGGTTAATTAATGTTGTAGAATGTATCATTTTTTTTGCCGGATCAAAGTCTTGAAATTAATTCTTTCATGTCTCTGACCGCCTGCTCCATCCCGGTGAGAATGGCCCGGGATACAATACTGTGACCAATGGAAAATTCACTGATTTCATTTAAGCCTTTAAACGCCTTAATGGTGTTATAGCAGATTCCGTGCCCGGCATTGACACCCAGTTTTAATTTGGCGCCGATTTTTACAGCATCAATAATTCTTGAAAATTCTAATGATTTCTGAGCTTCTGAGCCGGCATCACAAAAGGCACCCGTGTGTATTTCAATCATATCCGCATCAATCTTGTGGGCTATTTTTATCTGGTTTAAATCCGGGTCGATAAAAATGCACACAGCAATGCCGGCATTTTTCAAAGTGGAGACAGCTTCCCGGATATGGCTTTCATGGGTAATCAGATCAAGGCCACCTTCTGTGGTTAATTCTTCTCTTTTTTCAGGGACAAGGGTAACCGTATCCGGTTTAATATCCATTGCAATGCCGAGCATTTCATTGGTGGCGGCCATCTCCAGTATCAGTTTTGATTGAACAATGTTTCTGATCAGCCGGACATCCCTTTCATTGATATGGCGGCGATCTTCCCGTAAATGGACAACGATACCATCTGCACCGGCTGTTTCTGCCGCAATGGCTGCGGCTGCCGGTTCCGGAAAGTTGACCCCTCTTGCGTTCCGCAAAGTTGCTACATGGTCCACATTTACAGCAAGTTGTGCCATCTTGTCTATTCCTCCATGGTTTAAAATGCTTCCAGTTTTGTATTATTCTCAATTATTCTTAAAAGTTCAAGAGCTTTTGCTTCCATTTTTTGAGCATCCAGATCACTGGCTTCATGATCAAACCCCACAAGGTGTAAGGTGCCGTGGACGAGAAGTTGAGACAGTCGTTCAATCAGTTCAATATTCGCAGCCGCGGCTTCTTTCTGGGCGGTTTCACAAGAGATGACAATATCTCCCAACAGTCCGGGAGAAATATCGATAAATTCACCTTCCTGCATGGGAAAAGCCAGAACATTGGTGGGTGTGTCGATCCCCCTGTATTGTTTGTTCAGTCCTTGAATCTGCTCATCATCGGTCAACACAATGGATATTTCGTGGGCATTACAGCCCAAGGCGTTTAAGATCTGTTTTGTCTTTTGCTGGATGATTCGCGTTGGTATTTTCTTTTTTTGCTGATTGTCGATCAGTATCCTTAGCTGTTCCATTTTTTTCTTTCTTCTTTTCCTGATTTTTTCCTGAGGATTTGTCTGTATATTCAATACGGCTGTGATAAATACTGGTTAAAATTTTATTAAAGCTTTTTGCAATCTGATGAAGATCTTTCAGGGTCAGTTCACATTCTTCCAATTGGCCGTCTGCAAAAATATCATTGATCAATTCTTTTACCCGGCCTTGAATTCTTGAAGGAGTGGGTCGTTCCAGGGCGCGTGTGGCAGCCTCGACAACATCAGCTAACATGACGATAGCTGCTTCCCGGGTTTGGGGTTTGGGACCCGGATATCTGAAATCTTCTTCTTTGACCGTGTCATTGCCGCTTTTTAAGCTTTTCTGGTAAAAGTATTTGATTAAGGACGTACCGTGATGCTGGATAATACCTTCGACAATTTCTTTTCCCAGTTTATATTTTTTTGCCAGCTCAACTCCTTTTTTAACATGCCCGGTTAAAATTAAAGCAGACATGGAAGGTGACAGCTTATCATGCCGGTTTTTGCCATCGGCCTGGTTTTCAATAAAATACAGGGTTTTATCCAGCTTGCCAATATCATGGTAATACCCCATGACCTTTGCTTTGAGGCTGTTGGTGTGAATGGCAGCGGCAGCCGCTTCTGCCAGGGTGGCAACAATGATGCTGTGATTGTATGTTCCCGGTGCCTCAATCATTAGTTTTTTGATTAAAGGCCGGTCAAGGTTGGCAAATTCCAAGAGTTTTGAATCGGTTGAATAATCAAACAGGATCTCAATGAGTGGGGTAAATCCAACGGTCAAAGTGGCTGAAAAAAGACCGCCGCAAAATGCCAGCAACATTTCTTTGCCTATAATCATTACGTCGGGTTGGGCCAACGAATAAAATCCAAGCGACATGGCCAGGACAGCATTAAGGGCAGCAAGTTTGAACCCTGCAATAATAAAGACTTTCCTGTCTTGCTGTTCTTTAATCCAAAAGGCTGCACTGCTGCTGGATAGAAAGAAAAACAAAAAGACTTCCATGCTGCCTGAAAAAGAAAGGCTGGTGAGTAAAGAAAGAATAATTGCGAAAACAACAGCAATATCAAATCCTAAAAATAGACAGGTTACCATGGCAGCAGCCGGAATGGGGATAATCATGAAAAATGAAATGGATGCAAGGTCCCATGCCACCTGGGGGTTGGCAGACTGGGCAATATATACCGAAAATTTGGCAAATGTAAGGTATAAAAGCAGTCCTGATGCCAGAAAAAGGATATGCTTATTGTGGTCGGCTTGTAATTTTTTATGATCTTTTAAAAAGAGCCAGTAGAGTACCAGAATAGATAGGAAGGTAATTAAAGCAATCCCGGTACTGGAGATGAAAATATCTTTTTGTTCCACCTGTTCCTGCAGCGCTCTCAGCTTGACCAATTGAACCTGGTCTACCCGTTCGCCTTCACGTAAAATCATTTCTCCGGCCTTGATCTGGTAAAGGATGGGTTTGACCTGGTCTTCAGCGTCTTTAATGCGCCTGGCGGTTTCGTTTTTGTTCAAGGTAATATTGGGTGAAACCAGTCTCTGGCAGAGATCAACAATGAGATTGGAAAGATTGTAGTTGATGTCCTTGAGCAATGGCTGACCTTCAATACGAACCATGGTTTTTGCCTGATCCAGTCCGTAAATAATTTTCAGGTTAGTGACAAGCTGCTCATCATTGGAGTCAATATTCCGGAGAATGATTCCCTTGTGGGATTCTTTGAGAAGGATTTCCTTATTGCCCACAATGCCTATGGTCAGAATCTTGTCAACAATGGTTTTCATTTTCTGGGCAATATCAGTGGAAAATTGATACTTGAAAAGAATGGAATAGACCTCTTTGCTTATCTCAAGCCCCAGTTTTTCTTCAAAAGCGGGTTTGGTATCAAGAATCATAGCCAACGTCGGGCCATCTTTAGCTTTTGGAGCAGTTGTAGATATAAACAATTGCCTGGGGATTTTCATGGCATCATCAATGTCTGAATAGATCTTATTTTTAAGATTTGCATCAAAGTCATAGACGATTTTAACCGATTCCCTGACTTCATTTATCTTAAGGCTGGTGGCTTTTTTATCTTCAATAAAGAAATCTTTAGATGCTTTAATATCTCTTTTGGATACATCTCCAAAATTATATGAAAAAGAGACATTGCTCTGTTCAGGATTATGGGTGGTGGTAAATAAAAGGGTGATGAAAATCAGCATCAGCCATAAAACCGAGGGACTGGTCTCAAAAAAGGCTTTTGCCTGATTGATCTTATTTTCGTACTTGTTTTTTTTCATAAGCAGCTATTATTTTTGAAACCAGTTTATGGCGGACAACATCTTCTTTGCTAAAATAGGTAAAATCAATTCCTTTTATCCTGTTCAACAGTGCTTTGGCCTCAATAAGGCCGGATGTTCTGCCTGCGGGCAGATCCACCTGCGTGATATCTCCGGTCACAATGGCTTTTGAGCCGTAACCGATACGGGTTAAGAACATTTTCATTTGTTGTGAGGTGGTATTCTGGGCCTCATCTAAAATAATAAACGCATCGTTTAATGTTCGTCCTCGCATAAAGGCGATGGGGGCTATTTCAATGGTTTCCTGTTCAATAAGCGCTTTTGCTTTTTCAAAGTCCATCATTTCATAGAGTGCGTCATATAAGGGCCGAAGATAAGGGTTTATTTTCTGGGCCATGTCTCCGGGTAAGAACCCCAATGCCTCTCCTGCTTCCACTGCCGGCCGTGTCAGAATAATCCGTTTGACCTCCCCTTTTGAAAAAGCTGCCATTGCCATTGCCATGGCAAGATAGGTCTTGCCTGTTCCGGCAGGTCCAATGGAGAATAAAACGTCATTGTCTTTTAGAGCGGCAACATATTTTTGTTGGGATGGATTCCTTGGGGTGATGGGTTTGTTTCTGACCGTCTTGTATACAATGGTTAAAAATAGTTCTTTTAACTGAGCATTGTGATTGTTTTTCATGGTGTTGATGGCTGCATCAATGTCTTCTTCTCCAAGACAGATATTTTGTTCTAACAGGCTGTAAAGTTCATGAATCAACGTTTCTGAAAGATCGACATTCTTCGGGTCTCCTTTGATCAGAATCTCGTTACCCCGGGTGTTGATCTGAACCTTGAACGCCTCACAGATTTTATCCAGGTTGTTGTTGTGATGGCCAAACAATGCCTGGGTGAGCGCAAGGTTTTGAAACGTTATGTTTTTCATGGCCTATAGGGTGCAATTTATTTGGTTAAAGGTCAATAAAAATCTTGACTAAAAAACACGTTAATTGTTATTGGAAGCAGAGTTTTCATCAGACAAAAAAGGAAAATATGAACACATTTGATATTATCGTAATTGTGGTAACCTCGTTTTGTTTGATCCGAGGCCTTTTTAAAGGAGTCATTGGCGAAGTGTCCGGCATTATCGGTGTCATCGCAGGCTTCTACGGCGCTTACACCTATTACCCCCAGATAACCGGTTATGCGCAAAAATGGATTGATAGTCCGGGAATCAGAAATCTGGTGGCATTTTTTGTGTTGTTTTGTGCTATTTTATTCTTTGTCGGCCTGGTCTCATCTTTAATTCGAAAATTTTTAAAGCTTATTTTTCTAGGATGGGTGGACAGAACATTCGGCCTTGTTTTCGGGGCGGTAAAAGGCGTCTTGATCGTATCAGTTTTTTTTATCGTGATCACCACTTTTTTACCTAAAAATTCAAGTTTTTTAAGCCATTCAACACTTTCTCCATACATTGCTCAGGTATCAAAAGCCATGACGGTATTTGTTTCCAAAAACACAAAAACAGATTTTTTAAAAAAGCTGGAAGGGTTGTTTTAGCAGTTGGAAACAATTGATGCACTGTTTGACATTGTTCGAACATTAAGAAAAGAAAAGGGTTGCCCGTGGGATAAAAAACAGACTCCCCAAACCATGTGGAAATGTCTTGTTGAAGAGTCCTATGAGCTTCAGGAAGCATTGGCAAAAAACGATCTGCCACACATTTGTGAAGAATTGGGGGATGTTCTTTTCCAACTGATTTTTATCATAGAAATATTTCAGGAAACAAAGGATTTTACCCTTTCCGACATCATTGACCAGGTGGCTTTAAAAATGATTCGCCGTCATCCCCATGTATACAAAGATGCCAATATCTCAACAGGAAAAGAATTAAATAATCAGGAATTAAATGATCAGTGGGCGGCAATTAAAGCAAATGAGAAATTAAAAACCGGCCAGAAAGATAAGTCTGTTCTTGATCGGGTTCCCAGGGGGATGCCATCCTTAATGAGAGCATTGAATGTATCAAAATGTGCTGTAAAAGAGGGGTTTGACTGGAATGATATACATGGGGCGCTGAAAACCGTCAAAGATGAAATCGGTGAGTTTGAAGCGGCACTGGCCAGCAAGAATTTAAAAGAGGCAAACCTGGAATTCGGTGATATACTATTTTCTCTTGTTAATGTGGCCCGGTTTGCTAAAATCTATCCTGAAACTGCCCTGGCTGATGCAACAACCAAGTTTGAAAGCAGATTCAGAATAATGGAGAAGAACTTGGGTGATCGACAAGCAATACTTAAGAATCTGTCAAGGGATGAGATTGACCAGGCGTGGGAACAAGCCAAGAAAATCCATGATCATAAGATTCAGGACAAATAGTCTCCTCTCTGAAATTTAAAGTACTCAGTCTGGGCTGCTACAATAGTTTGAGTCACAATATCTTTGAGTGAAGCCTGGTTTTCCGTCAGTGTCTTTGCCTCTTGCTCAAGATTTCCTGCATTGGCTTTTATCTGTTCAAGTACCGGAGCAATGCTTTTCAAAGAAATATTCGGGTCGTCAAGTTTTGATGAATATGCTTCAAGCATGTCTAAAAGCTTACCCGTCTTTGCTGAAATCATATCTGAAAGGCTTGTGAGTGCAGGCCCGATAGATGATATTTCTTCTAAACCACCAGTGGCCGGCGATGGTTTCATTTCAGGCGTCTCCTTGGCGTCAAGCGCTTGGTTGAGTACGTTTTGAAAAAGTTTGGTTTTCTGATTCTTTCCAACCATAGCCTGGGGTGTGCCCAAAGATGAGCCGGATTCATTTATATGATTGATGTTGGTCATTGCAGTCTCCTTTATTTATATAAATGAATAAGCAAAAGGTATGCCAGAAATTAAAAAGAAAATAATCGTAAAAAAACAATGTAATATCAAGTAGTTTTGTTTTTACTGGAGGGAGAGAAAAAACATGAAGAAAAAAATGCCGGGAAAATATTTCTATTATACAAGCTCATTCATAACAGATCCCAGGATTTTTTCAGCAACCTGTTCTGCGTTGATATTGTACCGGCCGTTTTCAACCTGTAGTTTGATGTCGGCAACAAGTGCTTGTCGATCAACCGGTTCGGTTTCCATTGCTTTGGAGATTTTTTGCAGGTCCCGGGTTCGGCTGGACAGGTTGATGCTGTCCGTCTGTGCATCTTCAGCCGGTTTCAGGGGTTTTGAATTCTGGTTGGCAGCTGCGTTTGTCTGATTAGTATAGGTCTGGTTGATATAATTGGGAGTTGTATTTGATATTTTCATGATTTGTTTCTCCTATAACTGCATATTACTGTCGGCAACCTGGCGGGCCAGTTCTGTCATTCGTTTAACAACAAACTTTGAATCTTCAACCGATAAGGTATGGGTCGCTTTTTCATTGTTTTCATCAATTACTGTATAGGTAAATTGGTTTTTATCTTTACTGAAATTGATTTTTTTGCCTAATTCTTTTTCAATTTGACGGGTTATGATTTCTTCGCTTTTTTCTTTTGGCCCTTCTGTAATGATTCGATCGACAATATTGGCGGCAACTTTATCGATAATTGCTTTTCGTTTCCCTTCTGATGAGATGGAGACACTATCTGCAGAGACACTGTTGGTATTCCCAAATTTATTTCTGCTCAGAATTTTGCCCTGGCTCAACTGCCGAGAGTACACCTTAAGGACATTCTGTATTTGATATGATGGTATCTGCATTTAATTTCTCCTTAAACACAGTTATCGGTTCTGTAAAACTGAAACTTTAACTTTTTTTTAATCATCAAAGTCTCCATCCGGACCCTTGGCAGAGGCTATGTTTGAAGCCCGGTCAATTAGTTTTTCTTTTGTCCAGTTGTCTTTTGACTCGATTTTTTTTGATTTGGGACCTGGATCATAAGATTTATTTTTTAATATTTCCTGGACAACAATATCAGCCGTATCTGTTGCATTGAATACATTGGTTAAAAGCCCATGGACAAATTCTTCAACCCTGTTTGCCATTCTTTTGCGAACAGCTTTAGATTGGGTCAATAGTCTGCTTTCAAACACAAGATTTAATTTTTTAAAGTCTCCGCCATGTAAATCATTTGCATTGGCATAGTTGAGCATCTGGTCCCACATCTCTTCTGAGACCCCGGCATCATTTTCTTTAATGAAATTACCATTGTCAAGAATGGCATTGCCATAATCATTGACCTTAAGTCCCCAGGAGATCATTTGCAGGGCGGTTGCAACATTGGCTTTTGTGGTCCGGGTTTGTGAAGCAATTTCACGCAGCCGCTGGGAATTATTTCCTGATGTACCGTGCTGGGCTCCTGAAACATTGTATCTGGCGAGGGCTTCATGAATCTGACGGGTGAGTTCAACATTGATGCCTGTATCACTGGCTTCAATCCCATGGGTGGTACCATTATTAAGTGCAATCCAATTGGGGAAGATATTGTGAGCATTCAGTCCCTGGATGAGAAAAAGGGCTTCTTCGGCAGTGGAAAGGCCTAGTTTGCCTTTAATTTCACCCACTTCGGTTTCAAGACCGGCCCAGTCAGGAACAAAAGGATATAATTCAAGATTGGCCATAAGGTTTTGATCATCGGGCATATGGGAGGCGTCAATAGCAATGGAGGTGATCCCTGCATCAAACAGGGACAGGATCTCGGGTTTTGCCGGCTCAATATCTTCAGGCTTTTTGATACCAAAATGATCCGCATGGATGGCCACAGGAATGGTAATGCCCATTTCATTCATAAAGGCATCTGTTTGTCTGGCAATGTTCCAAAGATTTACCGCGCAATAGGCTTTGGTTCCCCCTTCGGAGCGCGCAATTTCAATAATAATGGCCGCCTTGGCCCGTTGGGCTGCTAACAGCGCTCCTCTGATAACAAAAGAACTTCTGCCGTTGGCGGCAATGGTCATACAATTGCCTTTTTTGAGCATTGCCAGATCAATATATTTTCCGCTGACAAGCAGGGCTTTGGAATTTGGAAATAGTTTTTTTACATTTGGGGGTCTGCCAAGGTCAAGAGCACTATTAAAGTCTGCAGAGTATTGGTGTAAAATCGTCATATGTCACCCTCCCTGGTTATATAGATTTTTTACAAACACTGAAGTTTTGCATGAAATGATTTGAAAATCAAGAAATAATATAAATGAATATCCATTCATTTATAGTTTAAATGGGATAAAATACATAAAACCTAGTTAAAAAATATTTGAATATTTTTTAACTATCTGTAAAGATAATAAAATTCAATAATATTGGAGATTCAAAAAAATAGTGATTATCTGCTTGACATTTATCAAAATCTTTTGGTAAATTATGAATCATTATTCATTTGTCTATGGGAAAGGTGGTTTGCGGTTTGGAGAAAAACAGATCTGAAAAATATCATGCAATACTGAATAGCGCAGGTGAAGTTTTTGCTGAGTTTGGCTTTCATAAAGCAACGATATCACAGATTGCTGCCCAGGCCGGTGTTGCGGACGGTACTTTGTATTTATACTTTAAAAATAAAGATGATATTCTTTATCAATTTATCAGTGTTAAAATCGAGCAGGTTTTTAAAAAAATGCATCTGGCTGTTGAAAAAGGAAAAACAGCTGAAGAAAAGTTGCGCTATTTGATTTATTGTCATCTTGAAGAATTTCAAAATGATAAAAACATGGCCATTATTTTCCAATCAGAAGTTCGGTATTTAAGGGATATTGAATCCCAGATCAAAGATATTTCGAAAATGTATCTTGATCTGTTATCCGAAATAATTGAACAAGGACAGGTCGAAGGGAGCATGCGGCAAGACCTTTTTGTCGGCCTGGTCAAACGATTTATCCTGGGAGCAGTGGAAGGGGTTATCAATACATGGGTCTCTGCTGACGGCAGATACGACCTGGTCTCTATGGCTGATCCTTTGGTAGATCTTTATCTGACTGGATTAAGAGGGTAAATCTTTTAAAACAATTGAAACCTTTGGGAGGCAGACAAATATGACTTCGATAATAGGTCCGGCAAGTTATAAATTATTTGGGGTGTTCCCCACAGCAATCCTATCTTTTATTTTACCCATCGTTGGTATTGGCCTGTTTACCTATATTATAGCCAGACGAATAGCCCCTCTTGTCCGGGCGAATCCAGACCATCGGTTTGACCGGATTGATAAGCGGATTAAAAATCTTCTGGTTGTCTGGCTGGGGCAGATCCGCCACCCCAGATATCTTCTGGCCGGCGTGCTTCATATTATCATTTTTGCCGGGTTCTTGACCCTGTCTATTCGGTCGGTTTCTCTGGTTATTATCGGGTTTTCAGATGGATTTGTCCTGCCGGGGTTTGGCGGCCCTTTAGGGGATGTATATAATTTTTTAAAAGATTATGCTGCCACAGCCGTGCTCATCGCCTGTATCATTGCAGCCATAAGACGCGGAATATTTACTTCAAAACGATATGCAGTACCTGAAAAATATGGAAAAGATCATACTGCAGAGGCTGTTTTTGTATTGGGCGTTATTTCAATTTTGATGCTCTCGGAAAGTTTATTTGAAGCCTCTGAACTGGCATCATTGGCTAAAGCGGGTGAAAACCATTTTGTTGCGCCGCTTTCCCTTGTCTGGATAGGTAAGGCCATGCTCTTACAAACTTCCCAGGGATTTCTTCAGGGGCTTCATCTGCTTACCTATTTTGTTCATGATCTGGCTTTTTTCTTTTTCCTGTGTTTTTTACCCATGGGAAAACATTTCCATGTGATCACTTCAATTTTTAATGTTTTTTTCATGCGGGTTAAAAAAGGCAATATCAAACCTGTGATGCATGGAATTTCAAATGAGCAATTAGATGATCTTGAATCTTTTGGTGTTAAAACCCTGGAAGATTTTACCTGGAAGCATATGCTTGATTTTTATTCGTGTGCCGATTGCGGCAGATGTTCGGATCACTGCCCGGCAAATGCAGTGGGTCGTCCGCTTTCACCACGATTTATCACTATCAAGGCCAGGGATTTGATATTTAAAAATTATCCGCTCTCCGGTAAAATTTATAAGAGCAAGATTCTGGTGGAAGATATTTATACCGAGGATGAAATCTGGTCTTGCACTACCTGTGGCGCCTGCGAAGAAGAATGCCCCTTGGGGATTGAATATATTGATAAAATGGTCGATCTTCGAAGGGGAATGGTTGATGAAGGAATGGTGCCTCAATCCTTGCAGAAACCATTAAAGGCCCTGGAAAAAAGAGGCAACCCTTACGGCAAAATGGAAAAGAAACGCTCTGACTGGACTTTGGATGAAGAGTTTAAAGCACGTTTGTCTGTTAAGGATCTGGAAAAAGACCAAGCCGATACCCTTTATTTTGTGGACAGCATCACATCCTATGATGATGATATGCAGCAGATTGCGCAGGATACATCGATTATATTAAATAAAGCCGGTATTGATTTCGGCATCCTGGGTAAATTGGAAAAAGACAGTGGAAACGAGGTGCTTCGTTTTGGGGAAGAAATGCTGTTCCAGGATTTAAAAGACCAGAATACTGAGACCATTAAAGGGACCGGGGTGAAAAAGATTGTAACCTCTGATCCCCATGCCTATAATGCATTGAAAAATGATTACTTCGGTCTGCCTCCTGTCCAGCATATCAGTCAGGTGGTGGCCCGGAAAATTAAAAGCGGCCAGTTAACGCTCAAGTCCTGTGAGTATCCGGACAAGGTGTTTACCTATCACGATCCCTGCTATCTGGGTCGTCACAATGACGTATATGACGATCCCAGACAGGCCATGGATGCCATCAACGGCTTGACACGAGTGGAGCTTGAAAAGAGTCGTGATCGGTCTTTCTGCTGTGGCGGTGGCGGATTGATGCTTTTTTATGAACCTGAAGAAGAAACAAGAATGGGGGTTTTAAGGGTTAATATGGCTGTTGAAGCCGGAGCCAATGTGATTGTTACTGCCTGTCCTTTTTGTTTTGTCAACATTCAGGATGCCATCAAGGTGGCAGGTATAGAAGATACCATGGAAGTGATGGATTTTACGAAACTGATTGAAACACATTTGATATAAAATAATGGTGACAGGGGTTAAAATTGAACTTTAACGTCGCCAAATGATTTTAAGGAGGCAATAATGGAGATTTTGGTATGTGTCAAACGGGTGCCGGATACTGCAGAGAACGAATTTGAGCTCAATAGTGCCGGAAATGACCTTGATTGTGATGACCTGGTTTATTCGGTAAATGAGTGGGACAATTATGCGGTTGAAGAAGCCATTCAGATTGTTGATAAAGTGGGTGGAAATGTAACCGTGATTACCGTGGGAGATGATGAATCAGAAGAGGTTTTGCGGCGTGAAATGGCCATGGGTGCCAACAATGGTATTCTTCTTTGTGATGATGCGTTTGAAGGATCTGACGGCAGGGGTATTGCTGCAATTTTAAAAGCCCAGATTGAAAATTCCAAATATGATTTAATCCTGACAGGTGCCCTTGCCGATGATGGTGCCGGCCAGGTGGGTGGCATGCTGGCAGCCATGCTGGATATGCCCTTTGCTTCTCTGGTAAACAGGATCGATATCCCAAACGATAAAATTGATAATAAAATTATTGTGGCTCGGGAAATTGAAGGTGGAAACCTGGAAATGAATGAGATGGAATTGCCTTGCGTTCTTTCCATCCAGACCGGTATCAATGAGCCCAGATATGTGGGTATCCGGGGTATCCGGAAAGTGGCTGGTGTTGATATCCCCGTTAAAAGCGCTTCTGATCTTGGTATTGCACAAGACAGTGTAGGAGAAGCCGGGGCCAGAACAAAGAGAGTTGATTATTTTGTTCCTGATCTTGGAGAAGGGGCTGAAATGCTTGATGGCTCAACTGATGAGATTATTGCCAAACTGATTGAAAAGCTTAAAGCCAAAGGAGGACTCTAATCATGACTGCGATTTTTGCTTATATTCCAATTATAAACGATACGGCAAATGATATTGCTGCTGAATTTTTATCGGCTGCCCAGAAAATTGATGCAAATGCTTCTTTGACTGCCGTGTTAACAGGAACAGGGGCTGGCCTCAATAAAGTGGCTGATGATATGGCAAAGCTGTATTCACAAGTGATTAAAATTGATCACGCAGACCTGGCTTATCCCAATGCGGAAATTGTCAGAAAAGCATTGAAGAACACCATCCCATCCGACGGCATTTTCCTTTTACCCCATGATACCTTTGGAATGGATCTGGGTCCCGGGCTTTCCATTAAAATGGATTCAAGCTATGCCGCCGATATTGTTGATATCCAGGGCATTGACGGAACAATCATGAAAGCGGTCCGCCAGGAACTGGGCGGTGCGGTCAGCACCCATATTACTATTGATGTGTCCCAGGGCGCTGTCCTGACGTTGCGGCCCGGCTCATTTGCACCTGCCGACACCGCAGGTAGCGGTGGTACAATTGTAGATAAATCTGCAGATAGCGGTGACCTTTCTTCAAAACGAAAGTTCCTCGAAGTGGTTGTTGCAGAAGTGGGTGATGTTGATATTACCAAATCCGATGTTCTGGTTTCAGTGGGCCGCGGTATTGAGGAAGAGGAAAATATTGAACTGGCCCAAGAGCTGGCTGAAGCCATGCATGCCGTTGTTTCGTGTTCAAGACCCATTGTGGATGCCAAATGGCTTGAAAAATCCCGTCAGGTGGGAACATCGGGCCAGACAGTTAAACCCAAAGTATATATGGCCATGGGTATTTCAGGTTCATTCCAGCATCTTGGCGGCATTAAGGGCAATCCGTTTATTGTTGCCGTTAACAAGAATCCCAAGGCCCCGATTTTTCAGGTGGCAGATGTGGGTATTGTTGGAGATATCCTTGAATTTATGCCGGCGCTGACCGAGGCAATTAACGATCTATAGCACTTTTTACAAAATTCAATTTAAAAGGGGCTGTTTATATATTATAGACAGCCTCTTTTTATTGTAAAAAAGCCTTCTTTGGTTTATCCTTACTTTTCAGTATACTATTTGACATTAATCAAGGGTTCATGTAAGACATTATTATCGTTTTAGTTTCTTTGTTCTTTATACGTATATGGGTACATTTAAGAACCTTATTGGCATCTGAGCATCTGATTACACGTTCAAAATTTAATTTATTGGTATGAAATGAATTCTTGTTTGATGGTGGAATCGTTAGGTTGGGATAATAATTAATCGTTTTTTGTTTTGGGGATAGACCATGGCAGATATTCTGATTATTGATGATGATAGATTGATTTGCGATATATTGGTAAGGATGATGACAAAACTCGGTCATGAGAGCCGTTTTGCCATGACCGGCAAGGAAGGCGTTGAACTGGCCCAAAACGGCATGTTTGATATTGTTTTTCTGGATGTCATGCTGCCGGATGCCAATGGGCTGGATTTGATCAAAACGATTAAGGCGACACCGTCTTCTCCGGAAATTATTATCATTACAGGGAACTCTGATCCGGATGGCGCTGAGATGGCCATCAAAAGTGGTGCATGGAATTACCTTGGCAAGCCGTTTTTACGTCAGGACATAACACTTCAAGTCCGTCGGGCATTACAATTTAGAAAAGAAAAAGGAGCGGTTTCCAGTCCCGGCATTTTAAAACGAAATGGGATTGTCGGCGAATCCCAAGAGATACAATATTGTCTTGATCAGGCAGCCATTGCTGCGTATTCTGATACCAATGTGCTGATATCCGGGCAGCAGGGAACCGGCAAGGAATTGTTCGCAAAAACCATTCATTTAAACTCTGACCGGTGTGAAAATAATTTTGTTATTGCTGATTGTTGTGCCATTAATGAAAACACCGTGGAAAGTCTTTTATACGGACATGAAAAGGGCGCTTTTCCCGGTGCTGTGGCCACTAAGACAGGGTTGATACAATTTGCCGACAAAGGGACATTATTCTTAGATGAAATATCAGAATTGCCTTTACCGATCCAGCGATCTTTTTTACGGGTGATTGAAAGCATGACGTTCAGGCCCCTGGGGTCAAAAGAAGATAAAACCAGTAATTTCAGAGTGATTGCCACAACCAGCAAGGATCTTGATGACCTCAGCGATCAGGGGTTATTTAGAAAGGATCTGTTGTTTAAACTCAATGGGATCAATGTTCATTTGCCCGAGCTAAAGATAATCAAGTCCGATATCATAAAAATGACCCTGTTTTATTTGGAGCATTTTTGTAAAAAATACGATATCGCATCCAAGGGTATTTCCCCTGAATGTTTGGACATCATTGATGCCTATGAATGGCCGGGAAATGTCAGGGAGCTGATCAATGCCATTGATAAGGCTGTTGCATCTGCTAAAAATGAATCAACTCTGTATTCCATACACTTGCCGGCATATATCAAAGCAAGGGTCATCAAAGAGTCGTTCATGCTTCCGCCAATTGACGAAAACTCAAATACAGCTGATTATGCAAATGGTAAATTCCCTTTGTTGGCTGACTTGATGGGAAATACAGAAAAAGAGTATTTGACAGCGCTTTTATCCCATACCCGTGGTAATGTAAAAAGGGCGTGTGATATATCCGGCCTGTCAAAATCTCGCATGTACGCCCGGTTAAAAAACTATACGATCAACTAAAGAATTTCAATTATATTTCGTTATAAAACTATCTGTGCGTTAATTGAATATTGTTGTTTTTCCAGATGTTTTTCTTTTTTGATATATCAATACAGGAGAATGATATGAAGTGGCATCAGATGACCATAGGAATGCGGATTGGTTTGGGTTTCGGGTGTGTTATAGCTTTTCTTCTGGTTTTAGGAGGATTATCTTTCATTGGTGTTGGATCTCATTGTTGAAAATGCTTCACAGGTAATTGATGGCAAGACCATAGGTATATGCCAAGGCAGATTCTAAATTGCCTGGATTTATCGCCAGAAAAGAAATCGATCATTTGAACTGGGCCGCTGCCATTGAAACAGCCATTCTTAATAATGATTCACAAATTAAAGTTCAGACCGATCATACCCAGTGTGGGTTCGGTAAATGGCTGTATGGCAAACAAGCAAAAAAAAGTGCTTTCCTTGATCCTGAACTTGCCCGGTTATTGGAAGAGATTAAACAGCCTCATGAGCAATTGCACAAAACAGCTATAAAAATAATTGATGTTTATCAGCCAACCCATCCCGGATTGTTAAACCATTTAAGGGAAAAACTGGATGATCATCGCCAGTGGGCGGCAAAGGTTTCCAATGCGATTTTGGAAAAACACGGATCACTTACCGTGCAGATGGAGCCGACGTTATGTGCCTTTGGAAAGTGGCTGAACAGCGAAGAGGTTGCAGGGTTGGCCCAAGAGTCTTCCGAATTTGCGGCTATTTTAGAACAGGTGAAACCGTTTCATAACCGATTGCATAAGAGTGCAGATAAAGTGGATTCTGCCCTGCGAAACGGGGAGTTTGTTACTGCTGCAAGTGCATATCGAAAAGATGTTCGGCCGAACCTTGATCAGGTGGCCCAAATATTCTACAAGGCCATTGATTTTGAAAACGATTTGGTTTCAGCCAGAAATAAGGCTGTTGAAATTTTTAAAAATGAGACCATTCCGCAATTATCAGCGACTCAAATGATTATACAGCAGATTTCAGGCAGTGCAGACAGCCTTTTGGTTGGATACCAGAAATCTGTTGATATTTATGCCACCCAGACAGCTCCCATGCTTTCAAAAGTTCAGGAGTTATTGGGCAACCTGAGAACCATTGCACAAAAAAATATTCTGACTGACCAGGCCATGCTCAGTGCAGCCAAAGGAACCAAACGGAATGTTGCCATTGTCTCTGTGGTCGCCCTGATTGTCGGTATTGGCCTGGCGTTTTTAATCGCCATGGGTATCATAAAAGTGTTATCCAATGTTACTACTAATCTGGATGAGGGTGCAAACCAGGTGGCATCTGCTTCGGGTGAGATATCATCAACCAGTCAGTCACTGGCGGAAGGCGCTTCCCAGCAGGCAGCCTCTCTGGAAGAAACTTCTTCGTCTCTTGAGGAAATGTCTTCCATGACAAAGCAAAATGCCCAGAATGCTTCCAATGCGGAAAATATAGGCAGAGCATCAAGCACTGCTGTAGACCAATCCATGTCTTCGATGACGCAGCTAATCGAGTCAATGAATGATATATCAAAAGCCAGTGAAGAGACATCAAAGATTGTAAAAACCATTGATGAAATTGCGTTTCAAACCAACCTTCTGGCTCTGAATGCAGGGGTTGAGGCAGCCCGTGCGGGTGAAGCAGGCGCAGGTTTTGCCGTTGTAGCGGATGAGGTCAGAAATCTTGCCATGCGGGCGGCAGGAGCCGCCAAAGAAACATCTGAACTCATAGAAGGAACAACCGAATGGACTTGATAAAATAGTTGGGCAGAGTCCTAAAATGCAGGAAATTTATAATCTGATACCGGCGCGAATTTGATAAGGCAGGATTGATCCTGCCCTTACTGATTCATACCGTGACATAAACAAAACCGATTGTACCCCAGAACCAAATGGGGTAACAACCGGTTTTTAATTTCATTATCCTGTCATGACAGGAGATGGGACTCTTGTTATGATCCAGATGATGTCCGATGGATATTAGAGGAGGTCCGCAATGGCGCGTTTCTCATCAAGCAATTCTGCTTCGGTCAATGTCATACGCTCACGGCTGAAATCACTTATTTCCAGACCGGAAACTTCTTTCCAGTCTCCGCCATCACAAACAATGGGTAATGAATAAATGATGTCTTCATCAATACCATAGCTGTTGCCGGCACTGTGCACAGCCATGCTGACCCATTGACCATCTGAGCCAAGCGCCCAACTGCGCATATGATTCACTGCTGCTGAAGCGGCTGAAGCTGCACTGGAAGCGCCACGGGCCTTAATGATAGCTGCACCACGCTGCTGCACGGTCGGAATAAAATAATTAATGTTCCATTCGTCATCAACCTTGGATTTTACAGGCTCACCTTCCACTAAAGCAAAGCTGATGTCAGGATATTGGGTAGCAGAATGATTGCCCCAAATGACCATTTTTTCAACTTTTGAAGAATGGCTGCCGGTTTTTTCAGCGATCTGAGACAATGCCCTGTTGTGATCAAGGCGCGTCATTGCTGTTATGTTGCGAGGATTCAGATTCGGAGCGTTTTTCAAGGTGATAAGGGCATTGGTATTGGCAGGATTTCCAACAACAAGGACCTTAACATCTTTGCTGGCATTATCGCTCAGCGCTTTGCCCTGTACTGAAAAAATCGCAGCATTGGCTTTCAGAAGGTCGGAACGCTCCATTCCTGGTCCACGAGGACGGGCACCAACTAATATGGCGTAGTCGGTATCCTGGAATGCAACATCTGGGTTGTCGGTGCTGATTACATCTGTAACCAAAGGAAACGCACAATCGTTCAATTCCATGACGACGCCTTTAAGGGCATTCATTGCAGGCGGTATTTCCAATAACTGAAGGATGATCGGCTGGTCATCTCCAAGCATGCTGCCACTTGCAATTCGAAAGATTATTGAATAGCTGATTTGTCCTGCTGCACCTGTAACTGCTACACGTACTGGTGTTTTCATTTTAGATCTCCACTTTTAAAATTTATTGATAATATATAGTTTGCTTACAATATGGCAGCACCCGGCAATTGGTTATCGTATTGATAGACAATCACTTAATCAGGATACTTACTAACTCAACAGACCCTTAAAACTGCCATAGGCAATACCTTTGTTCCTTATTTAGATGATAACTAAAATTAACCCAAAAACAATAAATACAAACTGAATTTTTGTCAAGTTAATTCAATGAAAATAAAAAAAATCTGCTGATCAAAGAATTTAATCACAGTTAGGATTTACACAAGGCTGTAAAAAGCTTATTTTCGGAACCAGAATATTGACGATTAACAATTCAATGAGTTCCGACAAATTTTGAAAATTATTCACATAAGGGGGGTAATAACCTTGCCAAATTCATTGGAGAAAGTTTATACTTCTTCGAATTCAAAATAGACAAAATGCAATGCAATATATAAGGATGTACCTATGACATATTCTGTAACATTTCTCCCCCAAAATATCTGTGTTGATGTAGAGGAAAAACAGAACCTGATCCGAACCGCCATGGGAGCCGGCATCCACATTAATGCATCCTGTGGTGGCACGGGTGTGTGTGGAAAATGCAGGGTTTTGATTGAGCAGGGCCAGGTAGAGGGTGGCATTTCAGAACAGCTGAGTGATGAAGATCAGAAAAAAGGATATAGGCTGGCCTGTCTTTCCCAGGTTGTGTCTGATCTTGTGATCAGGATTCCAGTGGAATCTCAGATTGATTCCAGTCGTTTAAATAATCAGTCCAGTGGTCGCCATATGGCAAAAGCCGCGTACACCAATGTGGATGAACTCAGAGAAGACGGACTTTTTATTCCACCCGTGGAAAAAATTTATCTTGAATTGAACCCGGCAGTTCAAGGGGATAACCAGGCTGATGTAATAAGAATTATTAATCATATGCGTTTGAAACATGATGAACACCGCCTGACCATGAATTTAAATCTTATTCGAAAAGTGCCGGATATTATCCGGGAAGGTGACTTTAAGGTGACGGTGACTATTGTCCGACCGGTTCGAGAAGATGGCAAAAATGAGATTGTTAATATAGAGCCGTTTGATACCACCCAGAGAAATTTTGGTATTGCCGTGGATATCGGGACCACCACGGTTTACGGGATGGTCATTGACCTGCATACCGGGGATGTTCCTGCCGAGCACGGAGAGTTCAACAGTCAAATGAGCTATGGTGAGGATGTTATCTCTAGAATTATGTTTGCCGAAAAGGGAGACGGTCTTGAGATTATTCATCAAAAGATAGTTGAGACCATTAATAAAATTATAGACAGGATTTTAAAAAAAGCCGATATCGGCAGGCACGAGGTCACCACTATTTCTCTTGCCGGCAATTCAACCATGACCCAGCTGCTGCTGAAAATTAATCCGTCCTATATTCGTAAAGATCCCTATGTGCCGGCATCCATAATGTATCCGCCATTCCATGCCAATGAGGTTGGTATTGATTTGGCCGACCATACCATTGCTTTGATTTATCCGGGAGTATCCAGCTATGTGGGTGGAGATATTGTTGCAGGTATTATGGCCGCCGGACTTTACCGAACCGATAAGCTGACCTTGTACATGGATATCGGAACCAATGCTGAAATCGTTATCGGCCATAAGGAATGGATGGTCTGTACGGCTGCCTCGGCCGGACCCGCTTTTGAAGGCGGTGGCGTTAAATTCGGCATGCGGGCGACAAAAGGTGCCATTGAGGATGTCTCCATCAATCCTGAGACCTATGAGCCCATGATCATTACGGTGGGGGATAAAAAAGCAAAAGGGATCTGTGGTTCCGGTTTGATTGCCCTTGCAGCAAAATTATTGGAAACCGGCCTTATTGATTCCAGGGGTAAATTTGACCAGACTCGCACAACATCAAGAATTCGGCAGACCGATGATATCTGGGAATATGTCCTGGTTTACGAGAAAGATGCCGGGATCGATCGGGATATTGCCATCACTGAACCAGATCTTGATAATTTAATTAGGGCCAAAGGAGCCATGTACAGTGCAGCCTTAACCTTGTTAGACGAGATCGGGCTGGGCATAAAAGATATTGAACGGGTCATCCTTGCCGGTGGGTTTGGCAGTTATGTCGATCTTGCAAGCGCCATCACCATTGGCCTGTTGCCTGAAATTGATCCTGAAAAGGTGATTTACCTGGGCAATGGCTCACTTTTGGGGTGTAAAATCAATTCATTGACTAATGCGTTCCGTCGGGATGTGGCCAAGGTGGTTAATATGATGACAAACTTTGAGCTGGCATCAACGCCGTCTTATATGGATCATTATATGAGTTCATTATTTTTGCCCCATACCCAGATGAACTATTTTCCAAAGGTAAAGGCACGACTGGAGCTGTTGCGTAAATGAACGCCCTGAACGGTTTTGTTCGGTCCATTTGCATAGACAGACCCAGTTTGAACAATAATACCGCCGATGCTCAGCGCCTGGAGGCCGGTCTTCAAAAAGAATTGGGAACCGATCGCATCAGGGTCCCATTGGACGTACTCAAGACATTGCCGTCCAACATACGGGCATGGGATTATACTGCAAAGGCTATTGTGTTTAAAGATTGTCATTCCTGGTTTCTTTTGGATTTGCTGAATCCTGCGGATCAGACCCGGATTTATGGGGTGGCCATTGATATCGGCACCACACGAATAGTATTAGCCTTAGTGGATCTTGAAACGGGTCAAATCCTTGGTGAAAAAGGATTTGATAATCCCCAGGCAAGCATTGGGCCGGATGTGCTGGCCCGTATTCATCATTCCAATAAACCCGGTGGGTTAAAACAATTGAATACGCTTGTTATTGATTCGGTGAACCAGAATATAGCCTGTCTTTGCAAGGCCCATGATATTGATTCAAAAGATGTTTATCTGATTTGTGCTGCGGGTAACACGGCCATGACGCATTTGTTTGCAGGCATTGAGGCCTATCAAATGATTAAAGAGCCTTATATCCCCTGTGTGAACATTTTAGACACCTTAACCGCACAGTCGCTGGGACTAGATATCCATGATAAGGGAATGGTTTTTTTATTTCCCAATATTGGTTCCTACTTTGGTGGGGATCTGATTGCCGGTATCCTTTATTCAGACCTGGATACAAAAAATGACCCCTGCATTTTGGTTGATGTGGGCACGAACGCTGAAATCATTGTCGGGTGCCGTGAGTGGTTGATCGCCTGTGCCGGTGCAGCAGGACCGGCCCTTGAAGGCGGGATGAGTAAGATGGGGATGACAGCAAAACCTGGTGTGATTGATCGGGTATGGATTAATCTGGATACCAATTTGCTGGACGTACATACCATTGACCAAACACCACCCATTGGGATTTGCGGCTCCGGGATGATCGATCTGGCGGCCAGCCTTTTTTTATCCAAGCGTATTGACATCCGTGGCAAATTTTCAAAAGAGGTCTGTGGAAAAGAGCTTTTTGAACAAGATGGGATCATGCATTTTATCCTTGTGGACAAAAAAAAATCAGGAACCGGTCAGCCCATCTGTTTGAGTCAGGTGGATCTGAATTCTTTGACCAGTTCCAAGGCTGCCATGTATACCATTCTTGAAGTCATTGTCAAAAATACAGCAGGACTGGATTTTGACGATTTAAATACTTTTTATGTGGCAGGCACCTTCGGTTCTTTTATTGACCCGGTTTCCGCCATATCCATTGGCATGCTGCCGGATATCCCTGTGGACACTTTTAAAGTATTGGGAAACAGTTCTCTGGGCGGCGCAATATTATTGCTCAAAGATCCTTTAGCCTTTGAGCGGATTTTAAATATCCGCAAATCCATCACCTATATTGAACTCAATGTGAATCAGGAATTTATGAACATGTTTTCCGGAGCAAAGTTTTATCCCCATACGGACCGGTCAAGATTTCCATCCCTGGCCCAAAAAATTTAAACCAACAAAATTTAAACCAACAATTAATGGACCGATAATTTTCAGTGAATTTATTTTCCTGAAGAGGAGACCATTCTGGATTCAAGTGTTTTAATATGATTCTTTTCTTCCTGGATGATTTTTTTTAATCCATCCAAAACCGGCCCATCTTCAATAAACATTTCAAGCAGTTCGTAAAAGATAATGGTTTCCTGCTCAAAACCAATAAAGGTTTGAAATAAATCATCAATAGTGGCCATGGTTGAAAAATCAATATCGTCCAGAGAAAGTGTTTTTTTCCCCATCATTTCCTGAAGAACCCTGGGAACCATTTGTTTAAGATCTGTTTCATCAGCTTGAAGTGTCAGATTGTTTTTAAATTCTGCAAACCATCCGGCATGGGCTGCTTCTTCACCAGCCATCCATTCCATTACGGTTTTTAATTGCGGGTCATCAAATTTATTGATAGAACCTTTGTAGACTGCCTCACCGTTTTTTTCCATTTTGATGGCAATTTCAAGCAGGTCATCCATGGTGAACATGAGTGTGTTTCCTTCTTTGATTTTCGGTCCAATCAATCCGGCTCATCAGACCTCTTATAATTTTAATATCCCGTGATGTAAGTCCCACTGTCCCGAAGAGTCTTCTGAATGTGCGCAGAAGATGATCCGGGTTCTGCGGGTCCAGAAAATCAATGTCCAGCAGGGTCTTTCTCATATGGGCAAACATGTTTTCAAGCTCATCCCCTGAGGCAAGGGTTTTGGGTGCAGGATCATAGAATTTTTTACCGGCATCTGATTGGTTTGATATTTCATAGAGCAATATTGAAAGAGAATGGCTTAAGTTCATGGACGGGAAGGCATCATGGGTGGGGATGGTAATAAAATGCTGGCACAGATTAAGATCACCGGTTTCAAGGCCAGCGTCCTCCGGGCCAAGGACCAGAGCGCATTGGGTGTCTTGAAGATTATTTTCAAATTTAAGGGCCGCTTGTGCTGGAGTGAAAAAATCTTTTCTGTGTTTGCCGAACCGCCGGGTGGTGCCGAAAGCAACCTGGATATCTGAAAGAGCGGCGGACAGGTCATCAAAAACCCGGGCATTTTCAAGCACAAAAAAAGCATTCAAAGCCATTTTTTTTGCAGCAAGGGACTTGTATTCTGTTGTGGGGCTCACCAGTCTGAGTCGGTTAAATCCAAAATTCATCATTGTTCTGCAGACAGATCCTATGTTGATCGGTCCCTGGGGTCTGACAAGGATGATGGCAAGGTTTTCCGGGTTCATTTCGTGTTCTTCTTATTTGTCTTTTGTATCGATCAATATGGTGACCGGACCCTGGTTGATCAGGCCCACATCCATCATGGCCTGGAAAACGCCGGACTGAGTGGGAATGCCTGATTCTGTTGCCCGGGTGATAAAATATTCATAAAGCAGGTTGGCTTTTTCAGGTTTTGCCGCATTTATAAAAGAGGGCCGTCGGCCTTTTTTACAATCCCCCATCAAGGTGAATTGAGATACCACCAATAATTGACCTTTGATGTCTTTAAGGGAGATGTTCATTTTTCCATTTTCATCTTCAAAGATGCGCAGATTGATAATTTTTTCCACCAGGTAATCTGCATCTTTCTGGGTATCCTCATTCCCGACACCTAAAAAGACTAAAAGGCCGCAACCAATCTTTGAGACCATCTTGTCATCAACAATGACGTGAGCATTTTTTACCCGTTGCACAACCGCTTTCATTATTTTCCTTTTTTTATCAGAATAAAAGCCTGGGTATTGGCCAATGGGTATCAAATCCGTATCCGGTCAGAATATCTATGGCCTTGTCAACATGACGTCCTGCTTCATTAAGTCCATGGGAGTCATCGCCAGGAACAGCACAAATGCCTAATTTCTTAACCTTTGTAAGGATAGAGGCAGTGATATAGGGCTCCTTTTGTCCTTTGGTCAAAGATCGAAGGTTAAAGTCCATGACCAGATTCAATGATTTGATCAGTTCAAGGTTTCGATCAATTTTTTGATCAATGATAGGCGTTTTAATCCTTTGTTTATAATCTTTATCATAGATTCGTATCAGGTCAAAATGACCCACGACAAAGGGCTTAAGTTCTTTGATCATCTGGTATTGAAGGTCAAAGTATCTCTCATATAATGATTCATAACTGCCCAAAGAAGAGGCCAGCGCATCATAGGCCTTTTGGGAATAATCAAAGCAGATGTCATCAATGTGGTGGACAGATCCAACAATATAGTCGGGTTTAAATCGTTTAATCAAACCATTAACATGATCTTCATACCCGGTAACGGTTTCGGTTTCCATTCCAACATAAATGGTGATCTG
>JBDRQO010000020.1:0-25995 GCA_043826275.1 Pseudomonadota bacterium | reverse complement strand
CGAGTAAGACCCAGGCCGAAGTCCTATCGGCATTCGGCTCCCAGGTTGATGAGGGTGGGGTCTTACATAGTGTCATAAGGTAAGTCCATACAAGTCAAGGCTTTTGGCGCTTTATACCCCGTTATCCCCGAAACTCCTGTTTAACAATAGGGTCATAGATGACCAATCCAATACAAGATCCCAAAGAATAGGTTACTATAGAATCTTGAAGATCATTGCTCACCTTCATATCGGCTACGCCAACGATTTGTTTCACAACATACTTTCCTTATACGAATCCGACAAACTGCCTTAAAATATGAACCTAATTGATATTCAAAAAGCCTTCCATCATTAAAAATTTTACACATTTTTTAAAAACAATGGGTTTGTTGAAAAGAATTATAGATAAAATATAAACGACGGGAACAAAAAAAGTCAAGAAACCAACTAAATAAATCCAACTAAATCAATATAGATGAATTTTTTATATGGTTCTTTCTTTTTTTTGTTTTAAAGCTTTGGAGGATACAATCTTTATGACTCCCGGCATAACCATATTGCGCCCGTTTAACTTGGCTTTGTACATCATGGTATCGGCGTCCTGGATAATTTTGGTCAGATCAGCACTTCTGTCCAGCTCAGACACCCCAAAGCTTGCAGTGATCTTTATGATATGGTTACCATGGACCACCTGTTTTTTTGAAATTTTAATCCTGAGACGATCTGCAAGTTCCATGGCCTTTAATTTATCTGTTTCCGGCAAAATAGCGATAAATTCCTCACCACCGTACCTGGCAAGGATATCATCGGATCGCATATTCCTTTTAACAAGAAGAGATATTTCTTGAAGTACCCTGTCACCGGCCAGATGGCCATAGGTATCATTGACCTGTTTGAAATGATCCAGATCAAACATAAAAACAGACAATGGATTTTTATGCCGAACTGCACTGGAAATATTTCGCTTCAGCTGATTTTCAAATTCTCGTCTATTGTAACAACCGGTCAAGGGATCAATCACTGCTGCATTTCGTAAATTTTCAATCTTAAGCTGACGGGAAAGAGCTGCTGAACAACCTTGAAGAATAATACTGACTGCCTCATCATCATAAGCATGCATTGTTTTAGATGGAAGCATATAAAGTCGACAATAACAATTGTCTTCTTTTAATTCATAAAAAACCAGTGATTTTAAATTAAATTTTTCTTCTTGTTCCTCTGGAAGAAACGTCTGGTTCAAATATGTGATATCTTCTTTTTTTTCTATATTAAAATCATTTAAAATAACATCCTCAATGGATTTTTTATACATTCGAGGATCCAGCCAGACATCTACAGAACCTTCCTTTTTAACAACAAAGGCAAACAACCTATAATTGAGAATGTCTTTTAAGCAAAGCGCAACTTCACTGATAATTTCAGCAGAGGATTGTTTCTTATTGATTTCCAGGATGTGGTGCGTCAGTTTTTTATGATCTGCCTGGGTTTTTGCTGCCTGAAACATCATGGAAAACAATGTGCTTAATCGGCTGGACAGTCTGCTTAAGGCTTGATTCATCTTTTTCTCCCAATTCAGTGGATAACAATCGCTGAATACAATCAAAGCAATACTTATGCCAGAACCCTATCGAAACAAAACAACCTATTAATTACAAAGAGTTACACATAAGTCTTGGTTTTTATCTTTAGCATTGAAAAGGGAAAAAATTGCAGCATCGTCATGGTTTTGACAGGCTATTTTGGCAAAACCATGTGTCCGGGCTATGCCACGGATATAACTGATTAACTGAAAACAAGAACTGTAAGCCAATTCTTTTCCCATGGTAAAATCCTTTATTTAATTGCTTTTTCTAATCAGTATTGTACAATTTGAAGGTTTTTTTAATCTTGTATATAGTAAATAATAAAATTGTGGAACTATAGAATATGATTTCAAAAATTTTTAATTTTAAAATATTTTACCAAGATGACGAGGCTGTTCTTCTCTTCTGGCAAAAAAAAATTTTCAAGAGCCTATTTATTGTTCTAATCGCCCTTGGCAGTATCCCTTATATCCTCAGCTGTATATATGCATTTGATTCATCAGAATGGCACAGGATTCTCTTTTATACCCTTATCTACCTGTGGGGTACTGGCGTTTCCTTATTTGTTTTATTCAAGGCTGTTGAAATATCTGGAAATGCATTTAAACTTCTGATTAAAAACACATCAGATATTATCTGGACAATGGACCAAAACTATACCATCACATTTGTCAATCCCGCTGTCCGTCCAATTTTAGGCTTTTCTCAAAAAGAAATGATCGGAAGACCCATGACTGATTTTTTTAACGATTTTAAGCCCTCTTTTCTGGACCCTCTTGAAAATGAAACTTCAACCCACTATGAGACCGTGATGAATCATAAAGACGGCAGCGCTATTGATGTTGCCATCAGCGTATCAAGAATCAACTATTTTTCTAAAAAACACATGGTTTATCAGGGATTGATCCGGGATATTTCACAAAAAAAATTCCAGGAAAAAGAACAGCAAAGGCTCAAAGAAAAATTGATCCGGGCAGAAAAGCTTGAGAGATTTGGTATATTAGCCGCCAGTGTTGCTCATGATTTAAATAATATCCTTTCCGGGATTGCCACTTATCCTGAAGTCTTAATGATGAATGACAGGCTTGACCCTGACATCCGTAAAAGCCTGGGTATCATAAAAGATTCGGGCCAGAAGGCATCGGCTGTTGTCAGTGATCTGCTCACTGTGGCCCGGGGGACCAGTGCAGAAATGGAAATCCTAAATTTAAATTCCATCATCCATCGGTATTCTATTTCCCGTGATTTTAAAAAAACAAAAACCACTTATCCAAACGTTAAAATAGAAATCGACACTGAACCGGAACTATTGAACATCAAAGGATCGTATATTCATATTGAAAAAACCATCATGAACCTTGTATACCATGCCGTGGAAGAAGTTTACAAACAATCGGACAGCAGGGTTTGTATCACAACCACAAACAATTACATTGATCCATCCTTATCTGGATATGAAGATGTTGCTCTGGGTGAATATGTTATTTTACAGGTAACCGACAATGGTTGCGGTATTGAAAAACACCATATTCAAAATATATTTGATCCATTTTTCACCAAAAAAGAAATGGGGAAAAGCGGAACCGGTTTAGGGCTTACCGTGGTCTGGAATGCGGTTCAGGATCACAATGGATATATTTTTGTAACCCCAAGCACAAAAGGGACTTGCTTTGAAGTTCTCTTTCCTGCCGTTCGACAGGAAATACCTATAAAAACAAGACCCTATTCCATCGAAGATATAAAAGGCCAGGGCCAATTGATCCTGGTGGTCGATGACTTAAAAGATCAGCAAACTATTGCCTTAACCATTCTCAACAGCCTGGGGTATAAAGCCCAATCAGTGGACAACGGAATTGACGCTGTTGAATTTATCAAGACCCGGTCAGTGGATTTGGTCATTTTAGATATGATTATGGCACCTTCCATCAGCGGTCTTGAAACCTATCGGTTAATTCAAACAATCAACCCCGGACAAAAAGCGATCCTGGCCAGTGGATATTCTAAATCCAATGATGTTTCACTGGCTCAGGATCTCGGTGCTGGCAGTTTTATAAAAAAGCCGTATACCCTATTGGACATGGGAATTGCGATTAAAGAGGAGCTTACAAATAATGGACATATTAACAAATAAATCTGACATGCAGGCCTGGTCAAACTTAAAAAAACGAGAAGGAAAAACCATCTGCTTTGTTCCCACCATGGGATATCTGCACCAGGGGCATGTATCGCTGATGGAAAAAGGAAAACCCTTATGCGACGAACTGGTGCTGTCTATTTTTGTTAATCCAACACAGTTTGGTGCCAATGAAGACTTGAATGCCTATCCATCCGATATTGAAAATGACCTTGCCCTTGCCAAAAAGGCCGGTGTTACTGCTGTTTTTTTACCCACTAAATCGTCTATTTACCCTGAAAATTTCCAGACCGAGGTCAAGCTTTTATCCCTTCCCAATTTTTTATGCGGAAAATTTCGACCCATTCATTTTGCCGGTGTTGCCACGGTTGTCACCAAATTATTTAATATTGTCATGCCGGATGTGGCCGTGTTCGGTCAAAAAGATTATCAACAGCTTCAAATTATCCGACAGCTGACACTGGACCTTGATTTTGATATCAAAATTGTAGCAGGAAAAATTATCCGGGAAACCGATGGTCTTGCCATGAGTTCCCGCAATGCCTATCTGTCCAAATCCCAGAGAGCATCTGCATTATGCCTTTGCCAATCACTTAAACTGGCAAAAGATATCATAGCAAAAGGAAAAACAGATGCAGACACCTTGAAAAATAAAATTGAATCATTTATTCATTCTTTTAAACACACACAAGTGGAATATATCAGTTTTTGTGATCCAATAACTCTTGAAGATACAAAAGACATAAATAGTCCGGTCCTATTGGCCCTGGCAGTCAAAGTCGGTACTACCCGATTAATTGACAATGCCATTCTCAATCAATAATAATGGTGACCCGGCACTCTGCTAAAAAGCTATGACGTTCGGTTATTTTTTCCAGTCTCTGGTAATCTGACATACTAATGACAATGGCGGCATTCAGTTTACCTTCCTTGCGAAGCCCTTTAAAACCCAGAGGGTGATCCCCCATACGCTTTTCCTGATAAGCCTTCCCCTTGCTGCACACATATTTGCAGACCCCATTTTGAACCGCAAATTCTCTACTGATAAAGGCTGAAGAATAGACATCATGGCCCTGTTCACTGATGATGCGCGGATTTAAAACCGGTTCAACTCCCAGGCCTTTTGCATCAATAATCAGACCGGTAAACAATTTCTCATTTGATTGTGGCGATTTTTGTTTTATCATCCGAGAACTGATTTTGGAAATCTGCCGAATCTCTTCCGGTAGTATCAATTGCAAAAATCCGCCATACATGCTGGTTTCGATATGAATTTCAACTGCAAGTGCTGATGTATAATATTGTTTTATAACCACAGCATCCCTGGCGGTCTTTTCCATACCCGCCAAAATGATATCATTTTTAGATGCATATTCGCCCACACTCATAGCATGATCGATTTTAATCTGCTGTAATAATTCGATAATCTGTCGGCTTGCATTTGCCCTTGCAGAACCGGGAACCGATTCAAGGCTTGTTTCTCTATAGTCTTTTGGAGCGGCCTTACCTATGGCTATAATATTTCCCGTACTCCAATTGACACTACCGTTTTCAAACTGGGTAATGCAATCAAAACCTGTGGCTTTTTCTATATCAGATGCCAGGCACAGATCCGAGAACATGACAATCAAAACCCAAACGGTCAGGAACACCATGACCGTTCCACTGTCTTTTATTTGTTTAATTGGATCCAATTTAATGTTTAAGCCTGTCTCCATCTTATTTTTTTATAAAATCAGTTTCTATTAAATCAGCAATACTCCCAATATCTTCCAACCCATAAACCGGCACATCTGGTAGGTAATCTGAATCCGTAACAAAAGCCAACAGATTTTGTGAAACATTCATGGTATTGTCCATAAAAAGAGGGGCGTTGTGACTGCTGTCTTTTCTGAATACCTCAATCTTGGCAAAGTTGTGGCTTTTAAACCCTTCAGCGATAATCAAATCCATGTCCTTCAGATACTCTCCCATTTTTTGGGCCGGCGTTCGTATATCATCTTTAATAATAATTGCCTGATCATCTGTAACAACAAGGGTGGCACTGGCGCCGGCTTGCCTGTGCCGCCAACTGTCCTTTCCTTTGCGATCCATATCAAACCCGCAATGGGTATGCTTTACCGTTCCAATGCGATATCCTCTTTGGGTCAGACAGGCCACCAGTTTTTCAAGCAAAGTTGTTTTTCCTGAATTGGCTTTTCCCACAATGGTAATTATTTTTGGTTTCATAGATGCCTATTATCTCATCAAAAAAGTTCTCCTTTTAAATAAAGGCCTATCCCCTGAAAGTCAAGTTGGTTTAAATGGCGTAAGCGACAACAAGATCATATGGACAAACCCAGAAAATCTATATAAAAAGAAAGACAAAAGATATAAAGGAGATAGATTCATGGGTGAAATGCTGTCAACAAAAGAGGTAGCAAAGTTTTTAAATGTGAATGAAAAAATAGTTTATTCCCTGATTGCCCAAAAAGGTCTGCCGGCCTCAAAAGTGACCGGCAAATGGCTCTTTCCCAAAGCTCTGGTCCTCCAATGGATTGAAACCGGTACTCAAAACTTTCCGCAACCGGCCGCATTGCCGCCCTATCATGGCCTGGTTCTCATTGCCGGCAGCAACGACCTGTTATTGGACAAAATGATTTCAACCTTTAATCTTAAACATGAAAATCACATGGCCATGTTTGGAATAGCCGGTTCCATGGGCGGATTAAATGCCTTGAAAAAAAACTTGTGTCATATTGCAGCCAGCCACATGATTGCAGATAATCAAGAATATAATTTTCCATTTTTAAAGGATGAAATGAAACAAATGCCGGCTGTGGTTAATTTTAGTTTAAGAGAGCAGGGCATTATTCTCCAAAAAGGAAATCCTAAAAAAATCAATACCTTAAAAGATCTTGGCAAACCTCACATTCAAATCATCAACCGACCCCTGGGCACTGGAACCCGGCAATTATTTGATCAAAAATTAAAAACTTTCGGCATCAAGGGTGAATCCATTTCAGGCTATGATAATTGCTTGTCCAAACACATGGATGTGGGGTTGACTATTTTAAAAAACCAGGCCGATGCCGGTCCCGGCATCCGGGCAGTGGCCAACATCCTGGATCTTGATTTTATTCCTATTTGCTGGGAACGATTTGATCTTTTGATCAATAAAGGCCGTTTCTTTGACCAGGGCATCCAGTATTTTTTATCTCTTTTAAAAGGAAAAGTGATTCAAGCTGCATCAAAAGAATATGGCGGATATGACCTGTCCTATACCGGCAAAATGGTCTATCCTGAACCGGAATCCGAATAAACTTTCCGGACCCGGGCAGTCAGGGCGGAAACGATTTCATAATTAATAGTTCCTGCCCGGTCAGCCAGCTCGTCTGCGCTTAAGGTTTCTTTGCCCTGACAACCAAAGACCACGACTTCATCTCCCGCCTGAACACCAGGAATCTTTCCCACATCAATCATGGTCTGATCCATGCAGACCCTGCCCACAATCGGTGCCCGACTTCCGTTGACCAGCATCCACCCATTAGAGGAAAAACGCCGGGAAAATCCATCTGCATATCCAATGGGCACAGAGGCTAATATTGTGGCCTCCTTTGTTTCCCAGGTCATTCCGTAACTGGTTTTAAATCCTTTTGGAACCTGCCTTACAGCACTTACCAGGCTGGTCAGAGTCATTGCAGGTGTAAGCGTGACCCGGGTTTGGTCCACTTCATTGGACGGATATAACCCGTAAAGAGCAATCCCGGCCCTGACCATATCAAAATGGGATTGCTCAAACTCCATGATACCGGCAGAGTTGGCTGCATGACGGATCTGAACCTGAATGCCTTTTTCTTTTAAATCAAAAAGCAGGGATTCAAACACGTCTATCTGCTTTAAGGTATAAGTCCTATCTTTGTGGTCTGCTGCGGCGAAATGGGTATAAATGCCTTCAAGATCAATGGCCGGCAAATTAACGATAAGCTCAATATCTTCTAATGCTGCCTTTCGTGCCTGTGCATCTGTGGGATCTTTTATGATCATTCCCACCCGGCCCATGCCGGTATCCACTTTTAGATGGATGTTTAATTTTTTGCTGTATTTTTCAGCTTTTGCAGAAAAGGCTGTTGCCATTTCCAGATTATAAACAGACAGGGTGATGTTACAGTCGATGACCCTGGCCATATTGGAGGGATGAACATATCCAAATACCAGAATCGGAGCAATAATACCGGCGTTGCGCAATTCAATGGCCTCATGAAGTCTTGCCACACCCAGCCGGGACGCACCGCTTTCAAGGGCTTTTTTCGCCACCGCCACTGCCCCGTGTCCATATCCGTCTGCCTTGACCACTGCCATCAATTGTGTATCTTTCCCTGTCAATCCATTCAGAACTGACACATTTTTTCCAATGGCATCAAGGTTGACAACAGCTTTTACAAGAGATCCTTCCATGGCAGTATCCTCTTTTTGTTCTAATTTTACTATAGGGTTGGCACCTTTACCGCACCATTGTTGTTACAACATATGGATCAATAATCATTTTGAGTTCATTCATCTCCTTGTCTGAAAAAAAATGATTATCCGATTTTATAAAGTCTGAATCAAGGACTTTTACATTTCGCGAACATTTTGCAAGGACATAGCGGGATGCGCCACTGACCATCTTACCGATTTTTTCTAGAATTTGAGGCGTGATAAACGGCCGGCTGCAGGTGGTCCGAAACTCATAGGCAGGTGCCTTGTGCATCAATAGCCCAATACTTTCCTGTATTGTGTCGGCCTCAAAATTTTCAGATACCACAAGAGAATAATTATCCAGGCTGGTTTTAATATCCATGGAAATAAAATCCACCAGATTTTCTTTTAACAGCATTTCAAGAACCCTGGGCCGGCTCCCGTTACTGTCCAGTTTTACTTTATACCCTAATTGTTTAATACTTGAACAAAAAGATATCAGATCTTTTTGCAGAGTGGGTTCACCGCCGGTAATCACAACGCCTTCCAACATTCCTTTTCTTTTTTCTAAAAAATCAAAAATCACGGCTTGATCAAAATAAGATCCGGCCCCTTTTTGGGGACCGGCTACAAGATCCGGGTTATGGCAGTAGGGACAAGAAAAATTACAGCCCTGGGTGAAAACAATGCAGGCAATGGTTTCAGGAAAATCAATCAGAGAATTTTTCTGAAAGCCACCGATAATCATTTCTTGTCTTTATGTCTATGCCACATTAAATGTTTTTCTCATGCAAAATTCTGTTTGCTTTCCATTGTTCCATTGCCCCACCGGCCGTAAATATCCAACCACTCTTGAATACACTTCAGTGTCTGAATCACAGGTGCCGCATTTTTTCTGCTCACCTGACAGATACCCATGGGAAGGACAGACACTAAAGGTCGGGGTCAATGTAAAATATGGCAGTTTAAACGAACGGGACACCTTGTCCACTAAATTTTTAACCACCTCGATATCCGTCACTTCTTCACCCAGAAACAAATGCTGGACCGTTCCGCCGGTATACTTGGTCTGGAGAGGGTCCTGAAGCTCCAACGCTTCAAAGATATCATCCGTATAATTCACCGGCAAATGAGTAGAATTGGTATAAAAAGGATCACTGCCTGCTTTATATTCTTCTTCATTGGCACAGATGATATCTTCAAACATGGCCTTGTCTTTGCTCGCAAACCGATAGGTCGTCCCTTCTGCCGGCGTGGCTTCCAGGTTAAAAATCTGGTCTGTCTCTTCCTGCAATTTTTCAATTCTGCTTCTGATATGGTCCATGACCCTGACAGCAAAATCCTGGCCGGCTTTGGTATAAATACCTTCCCCTAAAAAGTTAAGACAGGCTTCATTCATTCCCAGGATTCCAATGGTGGAAAAATGATTCCGCCAGTAAACACCAGTGCTTTCTTTTATTTTCCGAAGATAAAATTTTGAATATGGATACAGATCACCATCCGTGAACTTTTCCAGAATTTTACGTTTAATGCTCAATGATTCTGCTGACAGCTTGATCAATTGATCCAGCCGGTCAAGAAAATCTGCTTCATCTTTAGCCAGATACCCCACTCTTGGCAGATTCATGGTGACAACACCAATGGATCCGGTCAATGGGTTGGCGCCAAAGAGACCGCCACCTCTTTTTCTCAGTTCCCTGTTGTCCAGTCTTAGACGGCAGCACATGGAACGGGCATCCTCAGGGTCCATGTCTGAATTAACAAAGTTTGAAAAATACGGGATGCCGTATTTGCCGGTCATCTTCCAGATGTTTTCAAGGTTGGGGTTGGCCCAGTCAAAATCCTCGGTAATATTATAGGTTGGAATAGGGAAGGTAAAGACCCGACCCTTGGCATCCCCTTCCATCATCACTTCGGCAAAGGCGGCATTGAGTATATCCATTTCAGCTTGAAATGCTTCATAGGTCTGCTCTCTGTATTCCCCACCAATGATGACTGGAGAATTCTTCAAGGTGGACGGCACAAGCAAGTCCATGGTGATGTTGGTAAACGGCGTTTGAAAACCAACCCTTGTGGGAATATTGATATTGAAAACAAACTCCTGGAGCGCTTGTTTGACCTGTTTGTAGGATAAGTTATCTTCCCAGATAAAAGGAGCCAGGAGCGTGTCAAAATTGGACATTGCCTGGGCACCGGCAGCTTCGCCCTGCAGGGTATAAAAGAAGTTGACAACCTGACCCAATGCGCTTCTGAAATGTTTAGGAGGAGAGGATTCCACTTTTCCGGCAACCCCCTTAAACCCTTCCTGTAACAGATCCTGTAAATCCCAGCCCACGCAATAGACGGATAAAAGGCTTAGGTCATGGATATGAAGATCTCCATTGTAGTGGGCTTCCCTGACTTCGGGCGGATAGACCTTGTTCAACCAGTATTCGGCCGTGATGTCCGAAGAAATATAATTGTTCAGTCCCTGGAGAGAATAACTCATATTAGAATTTTCTTTGACTTTCCAGTCCATTCTCCGGATATAGGATTCCATCAAATCCACATTTTCTTTAATGGCAATCTTTCGAATCTGATTATGCTGTTCCCGGTAAATAATATATGCTTTGGCGGTTTTATAATATGGGGAGTCTAAAAGAACCCTTTCCACAATATCCTGAATTTCCTCTACCTCTGGAATGGGACCCAAACGCATGTCTCTTACCATGGTAACCACTTTCATGGTCATTTTCATGGCCTCTCGTCCATTAAATTCACCAGTTGCCTCACCTGCTTTTTGAATGGCACTGGTGATTTTTGATGAATCAAACTCGGACACTCTTCCATCCCGTTTTTTTATTTGGTCAAACATGGTCCCACCTCTTGAAATCTGATTGAAATTAACATATCTTTTGTAAGCGCTGGAAGGCGTGTCAAAAGATTACCAGGAGCGTTGAATACAGGTTTAGACAACATATTGTTGTTTGTCAAGAAAAAAAATCTATATATTGTGGTTTTACATCAATTATCAGGAACACAAATGCAATTAGACCCAAATCCTTTTTTCAGAAAAACCATAACTCCCTGGTATGATTCTAATTTTACCTGCTGGAGCCTGATCATTTTTATGGTCTTTATCTTTGCCTTTGCACTTTCCGGTATCCTGACAGGATTGGGGACCCCCGAGTTTCAAAAACACATATGGTTTCCTGCATTTTTGGCTGTTTTAAGTCTTTTCCTTGCGATCAAAATCTTTTTAAGGCTTAGGCGACGGTCAAAAAACAATTGATCCTCAATTTTTATCCCGGGCGCTTCTCTTCTAATATCAAATTAATCAAATGACAGAGTATCTTGGCAGTGACCCCCCATATCCGAACATCTTCATAAGGATATATCAGGCGCATAAAATCGGGCTCTTGAATATGATAATTATTTTTTTTGTGCTCATCAATCAAATAATCAAGAGGAATTTTAAAGACCCGGGAGATTTCATTACCATCAAAGTCGATCCTGTCTTTGCTGTTCCATATCCCGGTCCAGGCTTCAATATCTTTGGCATTAAGGGTTTGAAAATGGCCGATAGAGCCTATTACCTTAACATTCTCGGGTACAATCCCCATCTCTTCTTCAAGCTCCCTTAAAGCCGTATGCTTTGAAGTCAGGTCCGCCTTGTCCTTGTGTCCGCCGGGAAACGCCATCTGATTGGCCCAGGGATACCCTTTGATATCTGCTTTTTGAATAAACAGCAGTTTTATCTGCTGTTCAAACAAAAACAATGCCATGACACTGGTGGGGTCAAACAGATCTTCTCCCGGCATTTGGGGGTGAAAACCGTTTTGAATGGCTGATTTTATTTTTCCAAAACTATTCATTGTGACCTTTTTAAAATATTCCATATTTGTAAGGTATTTTTTGATTGGAATCAATTATCCAGAAACAAAATTTTGTTTAACACCAGGCCTGATGCAGGTGCAATCTGCCTGAACGGACGAGTGTCGTTTCCCAGAAGAGATTCTTTGATATCGGCCAATCCGATCTCTTTTCGACCCAGTCTTAAAATCTGACCCATGATCAAACGGATCTGGTATCTTAAAAATCCTTTTGACTGAATCCGATAGACATAGGTCGTGTCTGGAAAAAAACTGGCTGTAAAGGCTGTATTTACCTGTATCTCACTGACCAGGATGTCTCGCTCAAGATTGGTTTTAAGACCTGGTTTTGTACAATATTGAATAAAATTATGTTTCCCTTCAAACAGCCTGGCGCCCTGCTTCATCAGGTCAATATCAAGGTCTTGTGGAAACGTACACATCAAGGCGGCACAAAAGGGGTGACTTCTTTGACCAAAAGCAAAAAGATACAGATATTCTTTAATCTTAGGGGTATTGATAATATTAAAGGTCTGGTCTTTTTCTTCAACATGGGTAACACAAATATCATTGGGCAGATTCAGATTCAAATCTTTTTCCAATCGATTGATATCCAGGGCTTTTTTAACAAAAAGCACAAACGCTGAATGATTGGCAGAGACCTTGGCATCGGTCCGGCTGCTCCCAAGAATCCTGAATTCCAGATCATCCAGAACAAAACCCAGTGTTTTTTCAATCATCATCTCTATGGTTTTCACGCCAGGCTGCTTTTGCCAGCCATGATAGCGAAATCCCAGATATTGAATATGGACCAGGTAATAATATGTTTTCACAGCTTTACCAGTCAATTATAGTTTACCAGTCAATGGGAAAATAATCCTTTAAAAATTTTCCACACCAGTGTTTGCCCGTTAAAATACCATGAAAAAACGGATCACAGATTCTGGCTGCCCCGTCCACTATATCCAGCGGTGGCTGAAAATCATGACGATCCTGTTTAAGTTTGGCCAGGATGGCAGGGTCTTCATCCGTAACCCAGCCCGTATCCACTGCATTCATATAAATGCCGTATTTTGCAAGATCCCCGGCAGCCGTATGGGTCAGCATGTTTAAGGCGGCTTTGGCCATATTGGTATGGGGATGACGGCTGTCTTTTTTAAACCGTAAAAATTTTCCTTCCATGGCAGACACATTTACAATATGTTTTTGCCCGGTAAAATCAAGCTTCATCAAATCCGCCAGCCGATTGCACAAAACAAACGGTGCCACAGAATTAACCAGCTGAATCTCCAGCATTTCAGAGGTCTGGATCTCTCCGATTTTCAATCGCCAGGAATTGGTCTTTCTAAGATCCATCTGCTGAAGATCAGCATCCAGTTTTCCTTCCGGAAAAACCTGGGGCACATCCAGGGAATGATCATAGGAATAAGGCACCTGGGACAATAGTGCAGACATTCGCAGTCCCACGCCGGGAGCAGTGCCGTTCCAGGTTACAGGCAATGCTTTTTCTGTGCCCACATTTTGAGTTTGCCCATATTCCAACTGGGAGATGCACGTCTGATACTGCCCCAGAAGTGCCTGGGCCTGCTTTGCCATTTGCCTAATCTGTTTTTTTTCATTTTCCATGAGATGGGCATAAAAACCCGGCGGCCTGCGAACGGTCTGGGCGGCATTATTGATCAGGATATCCAGACGCTGATAGTGCTGCCTGATATAATCGCAAAACAACTCTACGCTTGGGGTATGGCGAAGATCCAGTCCGTAAACCTGAAGCCGGTGCCCCCAGTCGCCAAAATCAGACTCTTTAGAAAATCGTAAGGCAGAATCCTTGGGAAACCGGGTGGTGGCAATCAGTGTTGCCCCGGCCCTGAGCATCATCAAGCTGGCCTGGTATCCGATCTTCAGCCGTGAGCCTGTGATCAATGCGACCTGACCCTTCAAAGATGCGGTCTGAAACCGTTTTTGATAATTAAACCGGGCGCACTCAGGACACATGGTATCATAAAAATGATGCAATTGTTTAAACTCGGCCTTGCACACATAGCAGTTCCGCGGTGTTTTAAGTGTTTCTTCACTGACATCCTTATCTGATTCTTCCTTATCTAATTTTTCCTGATCTAACTTTTGATTGGCAAAAGAAATCTGCACGGGTGCGCTGAACACACTTGCCTGCCTTGCCCTGCGAATTCCAGTGCCTGCCCGCAACCGTTTTTCTTTTTCTCTAATTGCTTTTTGCTTATGCGCTCTTTTGTCTTTATTGCGCTGTTTTATTTCTTTGCTGTCAGGCCGGGATATTTTTCCCGCTGCCATGATCAAGGCAATACGATCAGGTTCTGACAAATGTGCCAGAATTTCAGATTGCTCGGATAGTTTTTCTAAAACAGGAATACAGTCAATGATAGATGCCAGAAATTTTTGTGTCACATCATTCTGAACTTTTTGAGTGTTCGTCTCTATATCGTTTTTATATGGGTCGCTATGATCTGAATCATCTGTCTCTGGGTTTTTGGTCGTCACTATTCTTACATCCTGATAAAAGATCATAAATTATTTATGACCTGAATTAAAATAATGAAATTATTATCAATTTTGATAAATTTGTCAATCAAGCTGAATCACCATTGTATTTGCCATTCAATAAAACAGATTACCTTTCTTTTAAAAATAAATAAAATTTTAAATTTGGATTTTTTTCAATACCACGACACACAATCTTGTTTGATGCAACAATATAATTAATAGGTTTTATTTTATATTAATTTTAAATAATTATTGACAAGATTAATACTATATGATTCTTTTTATTGTAACTATGGCAAATCAATTAAACTTCATTGGAGATAATATTCGGTTCCTGCGCCGGTCCAGAAACATGACCCTGAACCAGCTGGCATCCAGAATAGGGATCAAGGAAGGACCGCTGGGCCGGATTGAAAGGGGCATGAACCTGCCGTCTGCAAGCGTGATTTATAATTTGACAAATGTTCTTAATGTCCCGGCAGATGCCATTTTTTCATCTGAACTTTCGCCTGAAAAAATAAATACCAGCGAAGATGCTTTTTTCGTCGACCCTTCACCTTCCCCCCTCACACCGCCAAAGAATCTGTTAACCTGCTGTTATGATATCATGGCAGCTTTTCATGCTCTTGAAGATCTCTGCGGCGTGCAAAAACATGCCCGCCTGCCCCTGTCCCTGCCCTTTGAAGCCGATTATAACGGCATGGAACAACTGGCATACCAGATCAGGAATTATTTTGGCACGGGCGATGCCGTTATTTTTGATTATTTTGAATTGTTTGAAAATCAAGGGTTTAGAATCATTGTTTTCCCGTTTCAAAGGGCTGCCGCAGACCTGGATTCCATCTCCTTTTACGAA
Organism: Pseudomonadota bacterium; assembly: GCA_043826275.1. Taxonomy (GTDB): domain Bacteria; phylum Desulfobacterota; class Desulfobacteria; order Desulfobacterales; family Desulfobacteraceae; genus Desulfobacula. The sequence goes on along the minus strand of JBDRQO010000020.1, from coordinate 10,629 downwards.
CCCGCATTTCACAATGCCTTTTTCTTTTTAAATTCCAGAAAAAATCCTGAAAAACAACTTTTCTCTCTTGCCCTGGAACTGGGAAAAATTCTCATCTCCAACCAGATGAGTATTAAAAAAACAAACCTTTTTCCTGAACCTTCAAACAAAAAATCAGATGAACGTCCCATTAACAGTGATCGTGCCGCCAAAAGATTTGCCGCCACATTCCTGATGCCTGAGCAGGCCGTCAAAACAACCGTTGGCCAGCTGGGCATTGCCCCAAACCAATGGTCCTGGGATCTGCTACTGAGAATCAAACACCGGTTCGGGGTGTCCACCGAAGCTTTTTTATACCGCCTCAATGAACTGGACCTGATAACCGGACAGGTCACAAAACAATTGCAAGAAAAAATCAAAACCTTTTATGCAGGAAATCTATATTCAGAACCGGATTCATCCAGGCGCTGCCTCACCCCCAACGGCCGTTTTTTCGATCTCTTGCTCACGGCACGGGAGGTCGAAGGTGCACTCAATGAAACAAAACAGATTGAATCTATGGTAAAGGAATTTAAGCTTATGAAAACTTAAACGCTGAAAGAGAAAAAATATAAAAAAGGGGTCAAAGAGGTGGGGTGGAGCAAAGATACCAATTAGGATTATATAAAAATGACTTATTACGCACGTAAAGATCAGGCACTTTCTGTTCACTTAACCAATACTGCCAAGCTTGCACAGTCATTCGCAGGTAGTTTCGGCTGTGAAAATATCGCTTATTTGGCAGGGCTTTTGCATGATTTAGGGAAATACACCCAGGCGTTTCAGGATTATCTGGAACGTAGTCTAAAAGGCGAAAATGTGACACGCGGAGAAGTCATCCATGCCTTGCAAGGGGCGAAGTTTGTAACAGAAAAAATTAAAGAGCCTGTAATCGCTGACCTTATTGGAAACGTAATTGCGACTCATCATGGCGGGTTATTTGACAGTATAACGGATGGCGAAAGAACGTTATTGATCAAAACCAATAAAAAAGATGATAAACTCCATTATTTTGAAGTCCTAAAAGAATTTAACCCCGACATCACTGAAGTAGAACTGGAGAAGGAGATCCTAACTTTTTGTAAAACAAGCCTGTCAAAAGAATTAAATCCGACTTTTATGCTGCATTTCTTAACGAAAGCGATTTATTCCTGCATTGTGGATGCAGATAGATGCGACAGTGCAGGGTTGAAAATCAACGATACAATTCCGGGGTGGGCACTGTTGACTCAATTGTTAGAAAACTACCTGGCTGCGTTTTCTGAAGAGCGAGACATTGATAAAGTTCGTAAGCGTATTTCAGAACAATGCCAACAAGCGGGCGGGCGACAGCAAGGGACTTTCACTTTGTCTGTTCCGACTGGCGGAGGGAAGACTCTGTCCAGCTTGCGATTTGCTTTAGAACATGCCAAAAAGCATAACCTGAAACGTATTATTTACGTTATCCCTTATTTATCGATTCTTGACCAAACCGCAGCGAAGATGCATGAGGTCTTTTCGGATTACAACGGTGAGCTGATTTTAGAACACCATTCCAACATGGAACTTCCGGAAGAGGATGATGAAAAAGAGCAGTACCGCTTGCTGTCTTCCCGCTGGGACAGTCCGATTATTTTAACCACGATGGTACAGTTTCTAGAAACGATCTACAGCAATAAAGCATCAAAGCTCCGCAAATTTCACAACATGTCAGAGGCAGTTCTGATCTTTGATGAAATCCAGGCGCTGCCGATTAAATGTGTCCATTTATTCAATGATGCTGTCAACTTTTTGCAGACCTTCAGCAAATCGACCATTCTGCTTTGTACAGCCACACAGCCGCATCTTCACAAGACAAAACGCCCGGTGTTGTTGTCTGAAAAACCTGATATTGTAAGCATTACGTCGAAAGAGTTGGATATCTTTGAGCGGGTTCAAATTGAAGATAAAACTGGAGTAGCAATGGATCACGAGCAAATTGCGGCATTGACTAACACCCAAATTAAACAAGGTAAAAGCACACTTGTCATTTTGAACACCAAATCTGACGCCCGTAAGGTGTATGAACAATGTAAACCGATTAAATGTGATAAGGTGTTTTTAACGACCGACCTTTGCCCGGCCCACCGTTTGAACATCCTTGAGAGGTTAAGAAAAAATTTAGATTCAAAAACCAAGCGGCTAACATTATGCGTCAGTACGCAACTCATTGAAGCTGGTGTGGATGTGTCGTTTGCCTGTGTAATCCGGGCGAAAGCAGGCATGGAAAGCATTATCCAGGCAGCCGGGCGCTGCAACCGCAACAAAGAAAACCCAATACCGCAGTCGGTTTTTGTTGTAGATGTCCAAAATGAAATGCTTTCACGTCTACCGGAAATTAAAATAGGAAAAGATATTACAGCAAGAGTGTTCAGTGAAAAACAGAGCAACAACCTATTGAGTGTAGAAGTGATCGGTCAGTTTTATGACTACTATTTTTATGCACAGAAAGACAAAATGGATTACAGCATCAAGGGTGGCAAAACAACGATCTATAGTTTGCTGAACGATAATCCTTTGGGAACGGTTGCCTACCGAAATCGTAATATTACAGCATATAATGGCCTGCCTTGTGCCTTTCAGACGGCGGCAAAAGAATTTTCCGTGATTGACGGCGGGCAGATCGGTGTTGTCGTTCCCTATGGCGATGCAATGCAGCTTGTGGGGGAATTTCAGCGTTCTAAAGATCCAAAGAAGAAAATGCGTATTCTTAATCGATTGCAAAAATTTACGGTCTCCGTCTATTCACACTCTTTAGACCGACTTGGGCAAGCGATTAGCCCCGTTGACGACACATTTTTATTGTTAAGTCCGGATTATTATGATTCAAAGGAACAGGGTTTGCTATTCGAAAAGAAATTTTCATTTTATTATGCATAAAACTATCAACCAGTAACCTGGGGAGATTTGCCCCATAATGTGAGGTGTTAGATGGATAAAAAACGCAATCCTGTGGAATTTAAAATCACGGGAAGATATGCTTTGTTTGCAGACCCCGTCACACGAGTTGGTGGCGAAAAATTTTCTTATCATATCCCGACTTACCAGGCGCTTAAAGGAATTATTGAAAGCGTCTTTTGGAAGCCGACTTTTATTTGGTATATTGATGCCGTGCGGGTTATGAAAAAAATTCAAACCGAGTCAAAAGGAATTAAAACACTGCAAATGGATGGCATTTATCCGACTCAAAGAAATTCCAAAAAAAAAGAAGCCGGGTTTAATGATCTTTCCTATTACACTTATTTAAGAGATGTGGAATATCAGGTTCTCGCCCATTTTGAATGGAACGAACACCGCAAGGATCTCGTTGATGACCGCAACGAAAACAAACATCACAACATCGCCAAACGCTGCATTCAAAAAGGCGGAAGGCGGGATATTTTTCTCGGAACGAGGGAATGTCAGGGGTATGTCGAACCATGTGTCTTTGGAGAAGGTCAAAGTGATTATGACCAATATGGTGAGCTCGATTTCGGTGTTCAGTTTCATGGATACGACTATCCTGATGAAACAGGAAATGACGAGCTTGTTGTACGCTTGTGGAGACCTATAATGAAAAATGGTCTCATCGAATTTCCAACGCCCAAGGAGTGTTCGCTTCGGCGGGTTGTCCGCAAAATGACAGCGAAAAAATTTAAAAACAATCGGAACTTTACATCCATTGAGGACGACTTCACCGTAGCTGATATATTGCAGGAGGGATAAATGGGCATTTGGCAGAATTTGGCAGACAGTTACACTCAAAACGCCGAAACATTGAAATCAACATATCCGCTTTCGACAACATCTATCTCCAACAACACAGGTTTTATTGCCATAATTGTCATTAAAGGAAACGGTGAGTTTGTACGTACCGATAAAATAGCAAAAAAATCTGACACGAATAAAAAAGGTCCTGGAAATCCGCTTGTCAATATCACAATTCCGGTTAGAGAGGAGAGTTTGGGGCGTTCAAGCGGAATTTCACCCCATCCGGTTTTTGACCAATATAACTATCTGAAAGGTAAAGGACAAAAATTTGAAGCTTATATGGCTAACCTTAAAGATTTTTATGATTCCGATTTTGCAACAGAACAAGTCAAGGCGATATATCGATATGTTGATGGAAGAACTATTTTTTCAGACTTGCAAAATATGAACCTGAAAGACAAAACAAATATTGTATTTCAAGTTGAAATACCAGGGCATTCACAAGCAAAGGTGTGGGAAGACGAGACATTTTTCAATGCGTGGCATAAATACTATTTGGATTTAAAGGTGAAACTGGCTGAAAAAAAGAAATTGGCTGAAACCGAATTAGCAAAAAACAAGAAATTGTCAAAAGATGAAAAGAAACAATTAAAAGAACAAACAAAACTACAGGATTCAATATCACTGGATTACATTACAGGGAAAGTGCAATCAGTAGCCACATCCCACCCAAAAAAGATTTCCAACGCTTCGGCAAACTCAAAACTTGTTTCCGATAACGACAAAACGAATTACACTTTTCGAGGAAAGTTTAATAATTCGTCAGAAGCATTTTCCATAGGCTATGAAACTACACAGAAAGCCCACCAGTTTTTACGGTATCTCATCAATGATAGGGGATATTACTGTGGCGAACAGGTCATTTTGTCCTTTTCAATTGGCACAATGGAAAACACATTGCCGCCACCGCTAACCGATACAAAGAGTATTTGGGATATTATGCAGGAATCACAGACAAAAACAAAAAACGATTCGCAAATTGTACTCCAAGCCGAAACAGGATTTGATTACGCAGATGCGCTGAAAAAATCTTTTTCAGGCTTTGGGTACGGTAAGGTGTTGGAGAAGCATAACAAAACTGCGGTGATTGCTTTGGATGCGGCAACAACGGGGCGGCTGTCTATCGTCTTTTATCGTGAATTAGATCGAACTGAATATCTTGAAAAAATATCGGATTGGCATAGCGTTTGTAAGTGGAATCAAAAATTCTGGGACAAAGAAAACAAAAAATATATCTCTTACATTGGTGCACCTTCCGTGGACAAAATCATTGAAACGATTTACGGTAAGCCTCGCGGCACCAAGGATGAGGGGTATACAAAAATTAAAAAAACGGCAAGAGAACGGTTGCTCCGCTGTATTTTTGATGGAGAGCATATATCATTTGATTACGTAACGGCGGCAATCAGGCGGGCTTCAAATCCGATGACTACCACAAAAGATGGTAAGTTTGACCGGAATGGTTATGAACAAATTTTATCAACGGCGTGTGCGTTAGTGCGCAAGCATTGTCAACAACGTAAAGAGGAGGATTACAAATTGAGTATTGAACTCGACAGAAAAGATCGCGATTATCTTTATGGCCGATTGCTTGGTGCGGCGGATAAATTGGAGGAATACGCCCTCTTCAAGAAAGAAAAAGACCGTATCGTTACGGCAGCAATTCGACACATGCAAAGTTTTGCTCAGCGGCCCTTCAGGACCTGGCAAACGATACACAGCTGCCTTAATCCCTATATTCAAACGGTGAAAGGCAGTTTTGCGTTTCATGAAATTCAGTCGGTGAAAAATCAGTTTGCAATCGAAGATTATGAACAAGATACACCACTGGATGGTTCGTATCTGCTAGGATACTATCATGAAAGGGCGCACATTGATAAACTCGTTGAAAATGCAAAAAATAAGAACCAAACAATCGATAGCAAAAAAACGGAGGGTGATAATGTCTGATAATAACGCGTTAACAAACAAAATTGATTTTGCAGTGATTATTTCTGTCAATCGGGCGAATCCAAATGGCGATCCACTAAACGGTAACCGTCCCCGCCAAACTTACGACGGTTTTGGTGAAATTTCCGATGTTTGCCTTAAACGCAAAATACGTAACCGCCTGCAGGACATGGGAGAATCCATTTTTGTCCAGTCCGATGATAACCGGGTTGATGAATACCGTTCTTTGAATGCTCGATTTGCCGCCGCCAAAATCCCTGCCGATAAAGAAAGAGAAGAAGCGTGTAAAAAATGGTTTGATGTTCGTGCCTTTGGGCAGGTCTTTGCCTTTAAAGCAAAAAAGGGAAAAAATGAAGAAGGCGGGGCCAGCGACAGTGTTTCTATTGGAATTCGCGGTCCCGTAACCATTCAGAGTGCCTTCAGTCTTGAGCCAGTCATTCCCGATAGTTTACAAATCACCAAAAGTGTAAACCTTGAAACAAACGAAAAAGAGCCAGCCAAAAAAGGGGCAGATACAATGGGGATGAAACATCGTGTTGATAGGGGAGTTTATGTTACCTATGGTGCCATCAATACGCAGCTTGCCAGCAAGACAGGTTTTTCAGATGATGATGCAAAAAAAATCAAATCGGCTCTGCAAACATTGTTTGTCAATGATGTTTCTTCTGCACGGCCCGAAGGGAGCATGGATGTCATGAAAGTCCTTTGGTGGGAGCATAAAAGCCCAAGTGGCCAACATTCATCGGCTAAAGTTCACGGGGCCTTACGTGAACTTTTGGAAACAAATAAAGACGGATCATACGATTCGAATAAGTTAAAAAATAAATTAAAAAACCTTGAACCAAAAGAACTTGACCAGTTAGAAGGTGAAAAATTGCAAAAGCTTTGTCAATGATTCGGTGACCTAAATCGGAATATTGAAAAAACTGATGTGAACATTTTTTTATTTTCAGACCAATACTTAAGGTAGAACAATGCTATTTTTTTTAAAAAAACTCGATCCGGACCTGCAAAAAGCGCTTCTCGTTCAGCTCCGCAATTTGTGGACTCATACGTCAACGGCCATTGAGGGTAATACCCTGACCCTGGGTGAAACCGCTTTTGTGCTGGATGAGGGGCTGACCATATCGGGCAAGCCGTTAAAAGACCACCAGGAGGTGGTGGGCCATGCCCGGGCCATTGATCTGGTATATGACCTGGTGGAGAATAAAACACCTTTTACGGAAAAAGAATTGTTTGCCCTTCACAAGGCCGTTCAGACCGAACAGGTGGTGGATGTGTATAAACCAATCGGGGCCTGGAAACGGGAACCCAATTCCACGGTGGCGGTTATGGGTGATAGGCAGGTGGTGTTTGAATATGCATCGCCCGATTCAGTTCCTTCTCTCATGACTGACTGGTTTGAGCTGTTCCGGATCATTGATCAGGCTGTAAAGCCGGGTGATCAGCAACAGGCATTGACCGCTAATGTCAGGCTCCATGTCTCATTTGTCCGCATTCATCCTTTTTTTGACGGAAACGGACGGCTGGCAAGGCTGATTGCCAATATCCCGGTTATCAGATCTGGTCTGCCGCCCATCATCATTCCGCGTGAGGGAAGAAAGCAGTATATTGATGCGTTGTCTGAATATCATTATTCGGCCGGGACCATAAAAACGGGCGATAAATTATTGCCCCATCCGGAAGCGTTGAAATCATTTGAAGACTTCTGCCGGAACGCCTGGAAAGAATCCCTTTCCATTGTATCGGAAATCCAGCAGAAACAACAGGAAAGGAGAATCTGACCTGTCATGGGAAAATATAGTGAAAATGAATATCTTTCCTTGTCTGCGCTCCAGCATATACTGTTCTGTGAAAGACAGTGCGCCTTGATTCATGTTGAACAATTATGGGTTGAAAACAGATTCACTGCTGAGGGCCGGATTCTGCATGAACGGGTGGACCGGGGAGATCAGACCAGCCGGGGAAGGGTCCGGGTAGAATACAGCCTGCCCCTTAAATCAAGTGAATTGGGCCTGACTGGAAAGGCGGATGTGGTTGAGTTCCATTCAAGTGAAAACACTAAAAACGGGTGGATTCCTTTTCCTGTGGAATATAAGCGGGGAAAACCCAAAAAAAACTGGTCCGATAAAGTACAGCTGTGTGCGCAAGCCTTGTGCCTTGAGGAAATGCTGGACACAAAAATAGAACAGGGCGCGCTTTTTTACGGGAAAACCAGGCGACGTCAGAATGTGACCTTTGATGATTCACTGCGCAAACTGACCATTGAAACAGCGGAAAAACTCCATGAATTGTTTGCATCCGGAACCACGCCTTTACCTCATTATGAGAAAAAGTGTGACACCTGTTCGTTCTATAATCTGTGTCTGCCCAAAACCATTGAAAAACAAAAAAAAGTTGCATCATGGCTGAAAAACATCGTTCAAAAGGAACAGGTTTAAATGAAAAAACATCTGAATACGCTTTTTGTCACCACCCAGGGTGCTTATTTGTCAAAAGAAGGAGAAACGGTTGCCGTTAAAATAGAACAGAAAACACGACTCCAGATTCCAATCCACACCCTGGACGGGATCGTCTGTTTTGGTACTGTCGGCTGTAGTCCTTACCTGATGGGCTTTTGTTCGGAAAAAGATGTGTCCATCAGTTTTTTGACTGAATACGGCCGGTTTCTTGCCATGGTAAAAGGGCCTGTTTCGGGAAATGTTTTATTAAGAAGAAAGCAGTTCCGTATGGCTGATGATCAAGACATTTGCGCCAAAATGGCCGGGTTTATCCTGACAGGAAAGTTTTTAAACTGCCGAACAGTCCTTGAAAGAACGCTCAGGGATCATCGTGAAAAAATGAATGCGACCGCAGTTAAAAAGGTTTCAAAAAATCTGCTGGGTTATGTAAAAAAAGAACTTTCAAAAAACAACCTGGATTATTTGCGGGGAATTGAGGGAGATGCGGCCCACCAATATTTTAGCGTTTTCAATGAAATGATTCTGGCTCAGAAAAATAACTTTTTGTTTTCCGGTCGTAACCGAAGGCCTCCAACAGACAGGATAAATTGTCTACTCTCTTTTGTATACACGCTGCTTGTCCATGATATTCGTTCTGCGCTTGAAACGGTGGGTCTTGATCCGGCTGTGGGATTTTTACACCGGGATCGTCCAGGGCGGCCCGGCCTGGCTCTGGATATGATGGAAGAATTCAGGCCGTTTCTGGCAGACCGGCTTGTACTTTCTTTGATCAATCGGATGCAGATCCGTTCTGATGGATTCATTATCAAGGATTCCGGCGGTGTGTATATGGATGATGCTAGCCGAAGGACCGTACTGGAAGCATATCAAAAAAGAAAACAAGAGAGTCTGGTCCACCCTTTTTTAAACGAAAAGGTTGAGATCGGTAATTTGTTTTTTATTCAAGCCCTGCTTCTGGCAAGATTTATCCGTGGGGATCTGGACGGGTATCCTCCGTTTATCTGGAAATAAAACAAGGAGATTCATTTGCTGGTTCTTGTCAGTTATGACGTATCCATTGAAAAAAATGGGCAGAAACGGTTAAGGCGCGTTGCTAAAACCTGTAAAAATTATGGGCAACGGGTTCAATTTTCAGTTTTTGAATGCAATATTGATCCGACTCAATGGACGGTATTGCGCCAGAAACTGTTAGATGAAATCAATCCGGAAACAGACAGCCTGCGGTTTTATTTTTTAGGTTCAAACTGGCGCAGAAGAGTTGAGCATGTCGGTGCAAAACCAGCCGTTGATTTGGAAGGACCATTGATTTTATAATATTATTGCGAACCATAAGCTGTTTTTTACATCATTTGGTTCTACCCATGAAACAGTAGAGAATTAAAAAGATCATGCAAATTCAGGATCGCAAAATGAGAACATGTTGTTTTATCAAAGGATTTTTACATACTGTTTTCTTTATTTAACAGGAAGCCCATTTTTAAAAAGGGTTCGCTCTTTGGCAATTTGTTTTGTATAAATTTTAGATAGTTAAAATAGTAACAGTCGCTCCCCCTGCGGGAGCGTGGATTGAAACTAAAAACGCTTGTCTTTGTTCATCTGTAATATTTGTCGCTCCCCCTGCGGGAGCGTGGATTGAAACATGATTTAGCCAAGGTATTAAAAAGTACTGATGCTGTCGCTCCCCCTGCGGGAGCGTGGATTGAAACAAGAGCGGAAACATTGATCAGAGATAGCCTCATGTCGCTCCCCCTGCGGGAGCGTGGATTGAAACAATATTATGTAGATTTTGTAAAAATGATTATAAATGTCGCTCCCCCTGCGGGAGCGTGGATTGAAACGTTTTTAACAGGTATCGTGTATTCAAGGTCGTCGGTCGCTCCCCCTGCGGGAGCGTGGATTGAAACACATAGGCGTAAGACTTTTTAAATGACAACCAAAGTCGCTCCCCCTGCGGGAGCGTGGATTGAAACTTGAATCAATCTGATATGTTGTAAATCTGTGTTTGTCGCTCCCCCTGCGGGAGCGTGGATTGAAACTCTTAGAACATCCACATAAGTTTGTTCTATTTCTGTCGCTCCCCCTGCGGGAGCGTGGATTGAAACCCGAAATCAGTTTCGGGAACATACTGTAACTAATGTCGCTCCCCCTGCGGGAGCGTGGATTGAAACTATCTATGATCGGCCCAAGCATTACGAGCTTTTGTCGCTCCCCCTGCGGGAGCGTGGATTGAAACCAACAACTAAAGCACCGTTGTGGCCTTATATCTGGTCGCTCCCCCTGCGGGAGCGTGGATTGAAACTTCTGTTGGGTACCCCGGATAAATCTCAAGTGTCCGTCGCTCCCCCTGCGGGAGCGTGGATTGAAACTATCTATGATCGGCCCAAGCATTACGAGCTTTTGTCGCTCCCCCTGCGGGAGCGTGGATTGAAAC